>JBBDXA010000145.1:0-24408 GCA_040902585.1 Phycisphaeraceae bacterium | reverse complement strand
CGAACCCATGTGCATCATGGGTGGCGACGACGAGACGGAAGTGATGGACGACGGCTGGACCGTCAAGACCATGAACCGGCTGCCCTCGGCCCACTACGAGCACACGATTGTCGTGACCCAGACCGGCTGCGACATCCTTACTGATGGTAAGTGAAAGGTGAAAAGTCGGATGTGAAAAGTGAAGTGCGAGGCGTCCGGCAGTTCCGGAACTTTCCACTTTTTACTTTTGACTTTGCAAACGTATGCCCAAAGAAGACAAGATCGAAGCCGAAGGCGAGGTCATCGACGCGCTGCCCAACGCGATGTTCAAGGTGCGCCTGGAGATGCCCAACAAGCCCGAGATCCTCGCGCAGTTGTCAGGCAAGATGCGGATGCACTACATCAAGATCGTCCCCGGCGACCGCGTCCGGGTGGAGATCAGCCCGTACGACCTGACCCGAGGCCGAATCACGTATCGACAGTAAAAAGCAAATTGCGGATTGTGGAGTGCGGATTGCGGATTGAAGCAGTCCGATCCAATCCGCAATCCGAAATCCGCGATCCGCAATCAAAGGTGCCTTATGAAAGTCCGTTCCAGCGTGAAAAGAATCTGTGAGAACTGCAAGATCGTTCGCCGCAAGAACGTGGTGCGCGTGATCTGCAAAAACCCCAAGCACAAACAGCGTCAAGGCTGAGCCGAGGTTCCGGGTTGTGGGTTCCGAGTTCCGAGTTGAAAGACTCCGAACCCTGAACCCTGAACCCGGAACTCGGAACCCACCCCATTGGAGTTCACCATGCCTCGTATCTCCGGCGTCGACATTCCGGACAACAAACAGATCCGAATCGCCCTGCGCTATCTGCACGGCATCGGTGCCAACAACGCGCTGGACATTCTCAAGAAGGCCGGCGTCGATCCGACCACCCGGTCCAACAAGGTCACCGAAGACGAGCTGGCGAGGATCATCTCGATCATCGACAGCGAGTACATCGTCGAGGGCGCGCTGCGCCGGCAGATTCAGCAGAACGTGCAGCGGTTGCGTGAAATCCGCTCCTACCGCGGTGAACGTCACCGTCGCGGCCTGCCCTGCCGCGGCCAGCGCACCAAGACCAACGCCCGCACCCGCAAGGGCCGTCGCAAGACGGTGGCGACCAAGAAGGGCGTCAAGGCGATGAAGTAAAGCAGGGTCAAGGGATGAGGGCCAAGGGCCAAGGGTTCAAACCCGACGCTCCGCTCCCACTACCTTGGCTTGTTCCCCTGGCCCTTGGCCCTTTGGCCCTCGGCCCTATTCAGCACGAAGCCAGTTGCCCGCCCGAGCGTTTCGGGAAAGATGGCAACGCTAACTTCGAGGAAAGACAATGGCCAAGAAACAGAAGAAAGTCCGTCGCGGCATCACCCGCGGCATCGCTCACGTCAAAGCGTCGTTCAACAACACGCAGGTGACCATCACCGACATGAACGGCGAAACGCTCTGCTGGGCGTCGGCCGGGACCGTCGGCTTCAAAGGCTCCCGCAAGAGCACGCCCTTCGCCGCCACCCGCGCCGCCGAGGAGTGCGCCATCAAGGCCAAGAAGATGGGCATGATGGAAGTCGAAGTCCGCGTCAACGGCGCAGGCTCCGGCCGCGAGTCAGCCGTCACCGCCCTCCAGCGCAACGGCCTGAAGGTCACCGCTGTCGAAGACCGCACCGCCGTGCCCCACAACGGCTGCCGCCCCCGCAAGAAGCGACGCGTCTAGTTGATTGCGGATTGAGGATCGCGGATCGCGGATTGTCAGACACGACATCACGCAGCTACCGCTCGATCCGCCTTTCAATCCGCAATCCGAAATCCGCAATCCGCAATTGATTCGATTCCCTCCCACAGAAGTCCGCCCGCGGCTCAGCAGCGCGGCCCACGGACGTGCTGGCGAGGGACGCCTTGAAACCCCGGCCCTCCGAACTCGGAACCCTGAACCCTGAACTCGGAACCCGGAACTTCATCAGGTCTGCTGAAACAGTGGAGACACACCATGCGTATCCGTTGGCGAGGACTCGAACTACCCACCCGCGTCGTACCCGATCCCGATCTGAACACCGGGACCTACGGCAAGTTCACCATCGAACCGTTCGAACGCGGTTTCGGCACCACCGTCGGCAACAGCCTGCGCCGCGTCCTGCTTTCCAGCCTGGAAGGCGCGGCTGTGACCAAGATCAAGATCAAAGGCGCGCCCCACGAGTTCACCAGTCTCGACGGCGTGATGGAAGACGTGACCGACATCGTTCTGAACGTCAAGAACATGATCGTGTCGCTCGACTCCGATGAGCCCAAGACGATGAAGCTCGAGGCGGAAGGCCCCGGCGAAGTCACCTGCGATCTCATCGAAGCGGACACCTCCGTGACCATCAGCAACAAGCAGCTCGTGCTTGCCACGTTGACCAAGGAGGTTGAGTTCGACATGGAGTTCACGGTCGAGAAGGGCCGCGGCTATGTCCCGGCCAGCGAGTACTACGACAAGTCGGAGAACAAGGAAGTCGGCGTGATTCCCATCGACGCGATCTACTCGCCCGTGTCGCGCGTGCGGTACAAGGTCGAGGACACCCGCGTCGGCCAGAAGACCAACTACGACAAGCTCACGCTGGAAATCTGGACCAACGGCACGATCACGCCCGAGATGGCGATGGTCGAGGCCAGCAAGATTCTGCGTAAGCACCTGAATCCGTTCGTGCAGTACTTTGAAATCGGTCAGGCTGTCGCCAGCGAATCCGCCAGCGCCGCCGCCAAGGTCGAGGAAGACCTGCTCCGCAAGCTGCGCATGCCGCTGAACGAGCTGGATCTTTCCGTCCGCGCGAGCAACTGCCTGGAATCCGCCAAGCTCGGCAGCGTGGCCGACCTGGTCCAGCGCACCGAGAACGATCTTCTGAAGGTGCGTTCCTTCGGCAAGACCAGCCTGCGTGAAGTAAAGCGCAAGATCGCCGAGATGGGCCTGACCCTGGGCATGGAACTGCCCGAGGAACTGAAGGTCGAGACGGCGTAAAAACGATGGGTGCTACTGGTCGGCGCGGTCTGCCGAGCAGACCAGTGCCGGCCCGAAGGACACTCGCACGGGTCTGCCGCGGACGGCCGACCCGTGGCACCCGACACCCCTGATTCTCCGAGCGACCCACCATGAGACACCGCGTATCCGGATTTAAGCTGAACCGTGACTCCGAGCACCGCATCGCCGACCGGCGCAACGCGGCCATCTCGCTGTTCACTTACGGTCAGATCACCACCACCATCCCCAAGGCCAAGGCCCTCAAGCCCTTCGTCGAGAAGCTCATCACGCTCGCTCGCAAGGACACGCTGGCGCATCGCCGGCAGGTTGTCAGCGCCATCGGCAATCCCTTCCTGATCGACCGCGATCTGAAGGAGTTCGGCCGCAAGGAGCTGAAGAACGACGGCATCATCGTGAACAAGTATCACGAGCTGAAGAAGGCCCCGCGCGTCGTCGCCAAGCTCTTCACCGTGATCGGTCCCGAGATGGCCGAGCGGCAGGGCGGTTACACCCGCATCATCAAGCTCGGCACGCACCGCGTCGGCGATGCGACTGACCTTTGCATCCTTCAGCTCGTGGGCAACGAAGAAGGCCCGCAGGTCTCCGGCGACTACTCGCGCCGCCGCCAGAAGGCCAACCGCCGCATGGAGTTCGCCGCCAAGCTGCGCAAGAACAAGGGCGATGACAAGCCTGCCGAAGCGGAAGCCCCCGTTGCCGAAGTCGCGGCCGAAGCCCCCGCGGCCGAAACCCCCGCCGAAGATACGAAGGCTGAGTAACGCCTTCGCTCCGTGTCATGCTTCTGCCTTGGGAATCATGCCGAATGCACCACATCTGACAGTCCCTCCAAACCCGCCGACCCTCGGCGGGTTTTTTCTCATCCGTTTCCTTTCCTGCCGCACTCGATTACAATGCATCTGCCCTTCGCCTTGGGAGTGATTCATGAAGCCTCGCGGTTTCACGCTTGTCGAAATGCTCCTCGTCGTCGCGATCATCGTGCTCCTTATCAGCATGCTCCTTCCGTCGCTCGCGGCTTCGCGCGAAGCGGCTCGCGATGTGGTCTGCCGCACGCAGATCGCGCAGGTCGGCAGCGCCATGCGCTCACTCGGCACCGACAACTGGCAACGGCTCCCCGGCCTGTGGGGCCCGCCCTGGACCGGCTCCGATCCGCTCGAAGGCTCCTTCATGGGCAAGGAAGTTTTCACCGGGTCCTTTCAGCCCACGCCTGCCGCCAAGAACGGTACGCTCGTCACATACATCGGCGGCGAAAGCTCCGCACGGCAGTTCTATCGCTGCCCCGCGCAGCCTCAGGGCGTCTTCGGCAGCGGCGTCGGATCCAACGGCCTGTTCGACGTCACCATGATTCAGGCATTGCCCGGCGCTCGAATCAACCACGTGCCTTCAAATGCTCAGTACGTCGCCGGCGGTCCGCCTGTCACCGTGCCGTTGCCAGTCATCATCGAAGAAGACCCCGCCTACGGCATCAACAAACAATTCATCGACATGGGACACACCAGCATCAACCGCTTCGCCATGACGCACTTTCGCACCGGCGGTAACTACGTCGCGATCGATCTGAGCGCCCACGGCCTTCGCTTCCCCACCGACCTTGGGCCGCAAGGCTACGACTGGTCCACCACCACCAGCAACGGCACGCCGGTCAGTCTCGGCACGGCCAAGAACTATGGCATGTTCGGGAAGTAGCCGGCCGCTGCACGGCGATGGTGCTCCTTTTCACACGCCATCCGTTCGATAGTGCTTCTCGACTTGCCGCAGCGCGGGTAGGATAAAGTCGCGCACGGCATTCACTGACCCGCTTCATGCAGGGGTAACACATGTTTCGACGGTCCTCTTCTCGCTTGCCCCGTTGCACGGTTCTTTTTCTCTCTGTTGTATTGATCGTGATGGGAATCGCCTCGTCCGCGTCGGCGCAGATTGATCCGGACGATCCGCTCCTGCTGGGCGTGTACGTCAGCCGCGAGGGTCTGCTCGGCGTGCAGCGAACGGAGAATGATTCAAAGCTGCTTAGCGCGCGAAAGGCGGCGCTCGTCAGGGCCGGCCGCGACGCGCGGGCGGCGGGGAAGAAGACGCAGATCGGTTACCTCTCCCTGCCTCGCCTCTTCGCGGAGGCGAAGAAGGCGGTCGATGCGGGTCAGCCGATTCCCGATGATGTGCGCTACATGGGCGGGATGACGAAGGTGAAATACATCTTCGTCTTCCCCGACAAGAAGGACCTGGTGCTCGCCGGTGATGTCGAACCGTTCGATCTGAAGAACCCCGCCCGGCCGATCGGGCTTTTCTCCGGCAGGCCCGTACTCCAACTGGAAGACCTGGCCGTCACGCTTCGCAACGTCGGTCCCGGCAATGTGCCCGGCAGCATGGGTTGCTCGATCGATCCGCCGAAGAACGCCATGCAGATCGTCGAGGACATCATCAAAGACCCGGCCAATCGCCGGATCGCCAAAGAGAAGAAGTCGGATCTGATGGTCGAAGGCGTCGGGCCGCAGACGGTGCGCTACATCAATGTGAATTCCGACACCCGCGTGGGCTACGTGCTGGTCGAAGCGGACTACCTTCTCAAGCGCATGGCGATGGGCGTGGACCTTTCACCCGTCGCCGCGGTCAAGCATACGAAGCAGACCGAGAAGCTTCAGTTCAACCGACTCTGGCTGGTGCCGTTCTATGAGCCGTTGCTTGTCTCGGCCGATGGTCTGTCGTACGAGATTCGCGGACAGGGCATCAAACTGCGCGGCAGCGGCGATCAGTTCAGCGATGCCGACGCCACGGCCGGCACCGAAGGCTATGCGAAGAATTTCACCAAGTACTTTCCGCAGCTCGCCGAGGCGATTCCTTCTTACGCGGACCTGCAGAACATCACCGATCTGGCCTACGTCTCCGCCCTGATCGGGCAGGATCGGCTCGACCGCAAGGCAGGCTGGGACCTGAGCTGGGTGATGAGCGAGAAGGGCTTCCCCGTGACGAAGGTGACACCGATCAAGACGGCTGAAACGATGGCGTACTATCGCACCGGCGCGTACATCGTCGGCGGCGTGGCCCTGCGATTCATCGATGAAGTCGCGCCCAAGGCCCGCGAGAAGGATGAAGCAGGAAAGCTGAAGGATCTGCCGACCCGGCCGGAGGATGAAGACTGGGGGCTATTCAAGTGAAGAGTCAAGTGACTAATCAAGTGATTAGTCCGGCGGCGGTCGCCGGCGTTGAATAAACCTGGCGGGAAGGGGGTGGAACAGACGAGGTTGCTTCGATCCTGGTCGCTTCGGCTGCACGGATGTGTCACCATCCGCGATTCGAAGGGCTGCTCCGGTGGGACAAGTTCCCGTAATCGCCGGGCGTGTGCGGCGGCCGGAGGTCAAAGCCCTTGCGGTCGTGCCTGAGCGAATGAGTAGGTCTCGGCATACCTCGCTGTCCACCCCTTCCTGCACTTCGTCGGACGCGGCGTTTCACTACGGTTGATCGCACGGTCACATAGCCGCGGATCAAGCCCGTCAGACAGCGCCTCTAAGCGCGTCTGGGCTTTCCGGCAGGCATCCGGGGATACCGAATGACCTGTGCCGTCCGGAACCGCATCGGGCTGAAGGCTGTTTTCGTTTCGCCAGGTGCCTTCAGCCGCATGAGCGTTTTCCGTCCATCTGCAAGAGACTTGTTCGACAGGCTGCCTCATACGAGGCGGGCACTGCCGCCGGGCTCCCTCGCGCTCACCCGACCGAGTTGTCTCCAGTGGTTACTCAATCCGCATAGCACGTGCCACCGCCTCGGCGCACGTCCGGAGACTTCCAGCCTGGTCGGAAGCTGCCTCGCTCACAGGACAGCGACCGCCGGGCTGAAGTGCCTTTCACTTTTCCGCGATCCCTGCTTTCAGCGGGAAAACCCGCGGCGAAACGGCGGCGGCGATCCGCGCGCCCTGTGCGAAGGGCGCTTTCGCAATGGACCGATGTTTCGACGCGACAAGTCGGCTCAACTGGCATCTTGCGGTGAGCATGGCGTACTCGCTGAGTTGTGGGGACTGGTGGAACCTGAAGGACCATCCTGGTCGCTTCCTTGTATTGGAGTGTACGAAGTCACTTCATTGCGTCAAGACCCTTGCTTTCATTACCGCGCACACTTGCGCGCTTCATCAGGCGATCCGTGCGGAAGGCGTTACTGATGCGCCGATCTCCATTTCGATGTGAGCTTCAGCAGCAGGCGCGTGAACTGCTCGACGGCCTGCGGGAAGTCCAGCTTCGCCACATCGATCGCATGCGGAAACGAACTCTCGCCGGTACACGGCGCGACCATCACCTGGGCGCAGATGATGTCCTCGCGCTGGGCTTCGCGCACGACGTGGCGGATGGCGGCGACGCTCGAGCCGGTCGGCTCATCATCGTTGACCATCACGATCAGCCGATTGCGCTTACGGCTTCGTCGCGCCAGTTGCACGCCCTGCCAGATGGCGCCCGCATCGTTGTTGTCGCCGCCCGCTTCGACTTTCGCGATACCGTTGCGGCGCAGGTCGCCGGTGACGGTGTAGTCGTTGCCGTCGAAAGTGGCGACGTGGCCCTCGACGCCCGGCAGGCGTCCGGCCGCTTCACTCACCAGCGTGCCGAAGGCCCGCGCCGCGTCCATGCGCTTGCCGCGCATCG
This sequence comes from Phycisphaeraceae bacterium, assembly GCA_040902585.1. Taxonomy (GTDB): domain Bacteria; phylum Planctomycetota; class Phycisphaerae; order Phycisphaerales; family Phycisphaeraceae; genus JBBDXA01. The sequence continues at coordinate 16,783 of JBBDXA010000145.1, read as the reverse complement.
AACCGGAGCGATCGATGATCAGCCCGATGTAGGCATCGAGGGTGTATTGCCGCTTGATGCCGACCATCAGATCGGTATTCCAGGGCTTGGTCTGCAGATGCCGGACCGCCGCCAGGTCCACGTGCCTGCCGATGCGAACGCCCACGTCATCGGTATCGCGCAGCGCCAGCCGTTGGAGCGACGCCTGAAATCGCATCGCGTTGGGCCGCACCTTTGCCAGCACTTCCTGATGGGCCTCCGCGTCGTACTGTGGATTCCAGACGAGGTTGAGCTTCTTGAAGTTCGTGGTGGGATCTTCATTGCGCTGGCTGAGGGGCGAGCCGCCGCCACCACCGGTCTTCTTTCGCCTGGTGCGATGCTTTTCTCCGGGATCGTGCGTGCCGCCTTCCACAGGCCCAGCCGACTCGGGCGGATCGACTTCCGATGTCAAGCCGCGTTCCTCCAGCTTGCGCAGCAGCGAACCGAGCATGCGGTTGAGCCAGCGGTGGCGGTTGATCAACTGCTTCATGCGTTCGTGCGCCTGCCGCGCCGCCTTGCGACCGCCCAGGATGCGGCCGATCTTCCGCGTCAAAATCAGAAGCTGACGGTGATTCAAATCCTTGATGTTGCCGGGCACCGCGTTCAGGGCGTGAATCACGCGTTCATCTGTCTGCATCGAAGTGCCCAGACCGCAGCGCATGCCGATGAGAAACGCGGTGAACGGCGGCACCAGGCCGGGGATGCGCAGCAGTTCGATCTGCCGCAGTTCGATGCGAGGCAGCTCATAGGTCTTCGACACCAGCTTGCCGGGCAGCTCGCCGCGCTGCACGGCCTCCACGAGTTCCTTCTCTCTGCGATCAACCGCCTCAGCGTAATCCTTCGCATCGATCCGCACCGGCTCCTGCATGAAGGCATAACTCAACAGTCGATCCAGCATCGGACCCCACGCGCCGTTCTTCTGCCGCAACTTGCGTTCGAGACGCTCATCGAGCAGCGCGTTGTAGATGGAGAAGAGACCATCCTTGCGGATCAGGCCGGAGATGGTCGACTGTCCCGGTTGGCCGAAGTCGAAGGCATGATGTCCGAACTCGTGCAGCGCCAGGGCGCGGACGATCTCTTCGCCGTGCGGGTGACGATGAGCGATCGGCCTGTCGCTGATCTCGATCATCGGCATCTCGCCCTTACGGCAGGGGCGGGCGCGGCCCATCGCGTTGCGCAGGATCTTCACTTCCACCTCGCGTCCCAGCAGCAACCTTCCCGCGTCCTTCGCCCAGGCGAGCGTGCCTTCGATGCGCCCGACGATGTCCTTGACCGTTTCCTCATCGATGGAGGATTGAAACGCGCGAGCGACGGCGCGCAGATGGCGCGAGCCGATCTTCGTGTCCCCGCCGTGCTGCTGCTGCACGATGAGCGAAGCCATCTCGCCTTGGCGGCGCGGGTCGTCGTAGCGCGAGAGCAGCGAGAGGGCGGCGGCGGCGACTGGTTCGGTGTCATCGCGCACCAGCGGGAGCAGCTCGTTGATTTCGAGGAAGTGATGGCGATCCTTGGCGAACCAGTGCAGACCCGCGTGGCGCATGGCCGGCGCGGGACTGCGAAGCTGCATGCGCGCCAGGTCAGCCGCTTCTTCCAGAGGCAGCGTGTCCGCCAGTCGCAGGAAGGCGAGGCCCGCGGCACGCGAGCGGTGATGAACATCCTTCTGTTTCGGGAGGAAACCGGTCTTGCCGACAGGCGGGCGTTCCCACAGCGCGGGAAGGATGCCGCCGCCCCAGGCAAGAAGATCCTTCAAACGTTCGTCGCGACTCGGCGCGGGTTCCTGCCCGATGTCATCGACCGCCAGCTTGAGCAGCTCCGCGGACTTGCCGCGCAGGGCGGCGTCGATGGCCTGATCGGTGAGGTTCGAGTCTTCGCGCACCAGCTTGTAGGCGTGGCCGGCAAAGGAATCGCCGCGAAGGCCGGGCATGAGGTTGAGGACCATGCGGATGATCTTCTCTTTCGGCATCCGCTTGATCAGTTCCTTCAAGGCCTCCGACTGATCATCGCCGCGCCCGCGCGTCATGGCATTGCGCAGAAGCGAGAGAGTCGCGCCGGGCGCGAGTTTATCCATCGTCTCCGCGAGGAGGGGGCGATGGTGCTCGAAGCGCTGAACGTAAGCGAATAGGCGAGGCACATCGCACTCGCTGCCGAACAGGCCGATGGCGCGAAGGGCGGAGGGCGCAAGGTTGATATTCCCGCGATCGATGACCCGGCGGGCGGTGCGCAGGATCGGTTTCCAGCCGAGTTGCACGAGTGCATCGATCGCCTTGGCGCGGGCCGATTCCGTTTTGGCGCGCAGAAGTCTGCGGCCGACGGCGATGAGTTCCCTCGTCATTCCCGATTCAGGCAGAGCCTGCATGAGCATGCCCGCGGATGTGATGCGGTCATCATCAGTGCGAGTGCGGGAAAGGAAACCGGCCGCGGCGAGGAACACCTGCGGCTTCGCCGCGCCAATGCCGGTGACCAACGCCCACTTCCGCGCCCGCGCCAGCACGCAGAGGATGGTCGTCAACGACGCATCGTTCAAGTGCTCCGTCCACGCCTTGCGAATCTCTTCCTGATCGGCAGCCGAGAGACGCGCGCCCTCGGCGAGCACGGCGAGTGAAGTGGCCGCGTCCACTGGATCCGTCTCGGCGAATTGCAGCCAGATGCATGCCGTCAGCAGCGACCGTTTCGGTCCCGCCAGTTCCGTCAGTTCCGGTCCGCCGCGACGGCGAAGCTCATCGAAACATGCCGCCCGAATGCGCGAGTCATGCGTCAACAAGGCAAAACCGCGAAGCTCCGCATCCTTGAGTTTTGAAACATCCATGAGCAACCCTCCTTGCTGTTCGAATGTGTCCGGTTCATCCTGATCATTTCGTCCTGGTCATTTCATCTTGGCCATGCCTTCAATAATGCGCCACACGGTGCCCGCGTCGCTGACGGGGTCGTCCCAGCGACCGTCGAAACGCGAGCAGAAGCTGTCGCGCAGGATCACACTGAAATCATCCTGAGCTTCAAAGTGCGGATGCGTCAGCAGCAGGCACGCCTCATCCGTCGCTCGCATGGAGAGATCCATCCGGCCGGCCTTGTTCTTGCGGATCGCATTGGCGATGCGCACCACGCGGCTGATCTTCGCCTTGGGCACTTCCGGGTAGCGCATCGCCAGCAGGCGCAGCTCTTCCGCTTCGGGCAGGTACTCCATCTTGATCGGCGCGAAGCGGTCGAGCGCAGCCGGGTCGATCGGAACAGCTCCCACGACCTGCGAGCCGGTGTTCACCGCGGCGATCCAATGCACGTTGTCGGGGATCCGGATATTCGCGCCGGTGATCGGGTTGTGAAGCTGGCGCGTCGAGTCGATGCCCGAGAGGATCATGTTCACGGCGTTGGGCCGGGCGACGCGGCTGAACTCGTCGAGAAAGATCAGGAACTGCCGCGTGGGATCCTTGATTGCCGCCTCGAGGGTGCGGAGCACATTGGTCGCGACCCACGCCGTCTCGACGCCGCCGCTGGCGGTCGAACGAATCTCCGGTCGGGCGAGCATGTCCGTCGGGTCGAACACGATCGAACAGTTGAACACGATCAATTCCCACTCCATCGCCTGCGCCAATTTGCCGGCGAGAACGGTCTTGCCGCAACCCTGTGGCCCGTCAAGAAGGATCGCCCGCGCCGCCAGCAGCAGGACTTCGAGTTTGTTGACGACGTCGGGATCGACATAGATGGAGTCGTCGAACGTCAGCTTGCTGGGGCCGACATACTCGACTTCAAAGTAGCCACGCTTCTTCGAGGCCGGCTTATGGACCGCGGTGATCCGCACCTGGTATCGCTTGCCGAAGCGGATCTTCGGGTCGTTGGAGAGGATGACTTTTCCGGATCGGCGACTGCCCATGCGCGTCGCGCGGGCCCGGAAATGACTTTGTGGTTTACTGTTCCGCTGAAAGGTCGCTTCGAAAACGGTTCCGACTCTGGGTTTGATCCGCGGGTTCACATCGGCCTCCTTGTAAGTGGTCCTCGACTCGAGCGCTCACTGATAGTGAAAGCGCGGGACGACTCGTTAGCTGCGCATTGCGTTTTGCCGCGACATCACGCCGGGGAACTTTCCCGATGGAAGGGTTGTGGACCGCTTCGGACGGATGGAACCGACACAGGCAATGCAGCCTGATCCCTCAGGATGAGCCAATGATAAATCAGAGTCCGCCGAAATCAGCGCGCGAGCATTTGAATGGGATGTACTGTTGTCGCGCGAATCGGACGAAGCGCGCAATGAAAGTGACTGAAGAGATGTTGAACCGTCAAAGCGCGCAAACGCCGCGATCAGTATCCTCGCTGCTGTTACTGCACCAGTTCGCCGCGAAGGAGGATGCCGCCGATGCGGATGCGCGTGCCCTGGTATTTCTCGCCCCTGAGTTTCTTATCGCGATCCTTCAAGCGAGAGGCCGCGCTCATTGGATCAGGCTGATCGGCATGCGCTTCGATCGCGACTCCATGAACGCTGTTCACAATCGGGCCTTCTCGCGATCGAATGCGCTGCAGGGCAATGGTGCGTGCAATATGAGTCGAATCGCGGCACGGGTTTATTGCGCGTCCTGCCATCGACCGTGGTGAGCAACTGACCGCCATCAGGATCGAGCAGGCTGTTGCCCGTGAACTTAGCTGGATGAAGTGCCGCCACACTTGCTGCCTGATCATCGCACAGAGGTGCTCCTGTCATTACCATGCGGTTATGAATCGACGCGGAATCATCGTACTGCTCGGTGCGGGACTGCTGGCGATGGCCGCGGCTGGTTGCACGACGTCTGACGCGACGGGTGAAACGGTCAACGTGCTCAACGAGCAACTGGTGCTGATGGCCACAATCGTCGGCGCGGTTGCCGCACTGCCGGCCCTCATCGAATTCCTGGCCCAGCGACGCAGGCGCAAGGAACGACTCGCGCTGAGCATGGAGGATGTGCCGGTCTCTTCGCTCAAGCTTCACGCGGCGGGTCTCGAAGGCATGCTTGACGACATCGCCGATCTCATCGACCGCGCCCGTCATCCAGCCGACTACAGAAGCACCGACACCGGCAACGAGATTCTGATCCTGGCCGGCAACCAGATGGGGAAGAAAGCGCTGGCGCGAGCCATCGCCATTCAGGCCAAGCTGGACCGGATCATTACCATCTTCAACCCGCGCAATGCCGACGCTTTGGCGCGAGTCCGAAGCCTGATCCGCAAATATCGATCCATCAGGATCATGGTGCTGATGCCGGGCCTGGACGTGGCGTTTGCGCATGGCAGGACGGAGATCATCTCTGAGCTCAATGCGCTGATCGAGACGACATCGGAGTCGCCGAATGTTCTGGTTATCGGTACGGCTCTTTACCTGCAACCCGACAGCCAACTGGACAACGCCTTCGGCGTGAAGGTGTTGCTGCCCGGTACGCCGCATCATGCGGTGGAACGGGCCGGGCCGGCCGGCGCGCCCGCGGAGGAACTACAGGGCTTGCTGGCCAGTGTCGTTCGCCACTGCCTGGACCATGCCCTGCGAGTGGGCTTTACGATTGAAGGAATGCCCCAAGACCAGGCCGCCGCCCGATTGCTGAAGGTGGTACACAACCCCGCGGAGGTGCGCGACATTGTCGCGCTGTGCCAGACCACGGCGATTTATCGGCACAGGCAATTGAAGGCTCCGACCCTGGCGATCACCAGCGACGTGATGGAAAAGGCGATCCGACGAGTGGTGACGGGCACGGTGATCGGGCAGGGTGCGACGAATCTTACGAAGTGAGTTGCCTGGCATATCGTTGCGATCGACACGCCCATCACCCGCTTGTGAATGGTACTCCTGGCAGATATACACCAATAGAGCGAAGTGGAGATACATCGCCGCGTTCGGCCCCGCTCGGGACTAAATCAGGCCCATCCTCTCCAGATAGGTTCGAACTTCATCATAGCAATGCGGAAGCTGACGCGGATTGAATCTAACTACCTGCATCCCATCAACATTCGATGGAAACTCCACTCCCTCTTCAAGGAGAATGAGCGTCCGCTCTGGTCCAAATGCCCAATGCGCGACGCCCAACTCATAGGCGACATTTCTCCGAGCAACGGCTATCTCTTGCGATTTCAAGAGGTCGTCGCCCGTATATAAGACAATGGCGGCATCGCTCTTCTCGACACATTCACGAACAATATCAATTGGAAATCGTCCCGCTTTCTTAACCTCTTCGTAGGAGTTCACTTCAATATCAAGGCCCCTGACAAAACTAGTCATGAGATCCCTGGCACTTATATCGTGACCATAGGCCAGGAACACCGCAGCTTTGCTGTCTTCCTTTCGGCGGCGGCGGCGGTGCTCTGGCGACGGTCCAATCATGTGGCCGATATAGTCTGCATACGATTGAATAAATCGTAAGTCATCATCTGTAAATTCTCCCTTCGACCGGTCTGGAATCCGAATGACGCCTTGGATTACGTCGGCTCGATCCCTGATGGGGACCGCCAGAAAGGGCCTGGATTCGTAGTAGCTTCGCCCCTCGGGCATATTGCCGACTCGATCATCCGAAACATTCGCCGGCAACTTACCTTTCCAGACGGCCTTGTGATCCACATAGTCCCTGGGAAGATTCTTGGTGCGACATTGTGGGCCTGAGGGTATTCGCAAGGGTCGTCCCGACTTGAATACCCAACCGGTCAATCCTTCTCCCGCAGCGTACTCAAGGTTTCCGATGATGGAGTCATCGTACTCACTTGTGGCTCTGAGCACAGCCTTGCCTTGGTCGTCGCGCAGGAAAATCGAGCAGCCAACACCTGACACGTCGCTGGGTGCTTCTCGGGCTATCGACCATATGAGTTCTGACAGATTTCGCCGAATAAATACTTGTACCAGTCGATGTCGCTCTCGAATCTTTCGAACAAAAAACCCGATTTCAAGCGCGAACAGGTGAAGGATATGTTCGTCGTCTGCCGTGAATGCATTCGGCCTCTTAGAACCAACATCGAGAGTACCAAGAAGCTGGTCGCCGTAATAAATCGGTACTACAATAATTGACTGAAGCTGGCGATGGTCGCGAATCCCTGGAAGCTGTTCGTCGCAAGTAGCGTTCAATTCTGCTCGGCTGTTCTTGCGAACGCAATACGGCAATGCCGGCAGTCTACTGACTGATTTATCGCTTGGCGTATCGAGAGGTTTCAGCCTGTTGCGACTCTTGTAATTCTCGCGGGCACATAAGGCGATCGTGCCAGGGCCGGCAAGGGTAAAATAGACACCTCCCTCAGCGTGACCACCCCAGTACCGGACCTGCGATTGCAGGTGGGTTCCATCTTCGCTCGACAGAAAAATGCTTCCCGTATCACCGCCGAGCAATGCCATGGCATATCGAAGGTAAGTATCAAGTCCCTTTCGGAGGTTGAGCGTCGAGCCAACCTCCTTCGCCGCTGCCTGTGCGAACGCCATGACGGCGTGTCGGGTTGCCCGCTGCGAAATCAGATCGGCGAGGATGTCAGCCAACTCGCGGATCGGCTCGATTCTGTCCTTTCCAACCGACTGCAATCCGTCGAACGCTTTTCGAAGTTCCTCATCGCTCGCTTTGATTCGAACGGATTCCGACTGGCTCAACAACACATGATACTGGTCCAGGACCTTGTCGAACTTGATTCGCGGTGTTCGAAACTGCCCAAGATAAACATTCGCAATGTGTGTTCCGCCTACGCGAATCGGGGCGATTACATCCGTAATGCCAATATGACACGCATAGCACCGCGAGTGACCCGATTGGAAAGATTCCTTTGCGTGCTTCAGGTCAGAGTCCATACACGCTCTGTTACCAGCCACGCAACCCCGTATGATCTTGCAGAATTCGCTTTCATTGACCACCGCTGTCACTCGACTGCGGGCTAGATCCTCGTCGGTCGTAGGAATCGTTGGCGCTCCGATGGGCATTAATACGATGCCGGAAGCGAGGTTGGTTACCGCGCTATAGGCGGCGATGATCCTCGTCAGTTCGTCTTTGCTGATGAAATCCGTCAATTCAAAGGTGAGTGGACCGTCCGCCATGAAATCCTCCGCATGAGTTATGCATGAGTGTTGAAGATTGCTGACCGATGGATACCACGTGGTCGGTGAATCAGCTTAAGGAACCCGCAATGCAAGGCTACGAGGAAGTGTGACTCGAACACCTGCTGTCGTTCTCTCGATGATATCGTTTTGCTGCCCAAGACGCGCCTGCACTCAATGTCCGGAGTTATCACTTGGACGGGACGATTGTTTGTGGCCCAGCGGTTGTGCCGGTGTGGCTGCGTGAAATTGAGGGGGTGGCCTCATTAATGCGAAGGCGTAAGCGCCGGTGAGAAGAGCGCCAGGAGCGCCGCGATGACCAGGAACGCGATCACCGCCACGCCGATGCCGACCAGGTAGCGGCGTGGCATGATCAGTTGCTTGTGGGGCTGCAAAGCGCGGAACGCCAGGACCAGCGCGATAATCGCCACGCCGCCGAAGCTGATGCCGAAGACGGCGCGCTGCCAGATCGTTTGAAAATGTCCCAGCCCGAATGAATCTGCGAGCAGGTGACTGAGTTCCATGACGTACACCGCGATCAGAAGCACCTCGACCCACTCGACCTTCCGCTGCACGTGGCTGATGGTCTTCAAATTGGCGTTGGCGATTCCGGCCTGGACGCGCGCATCGATCGTGGACAACACACGTTCGAGGTGGTGCCACGATTCCTCAATATCCAGAGCCTCGCGACACATGCGGTAAAACGTCTGAGTCACCTGACTGGTCTGAATGTGCGCCTGCGGCCACATGAAGGCGTCGCGTTCTAGATGCCGGTGAAGCTCTACCAACTCCTGTTCGCTCAGGTCCGCGGCATGGTCAGGGTGAGATGTCTCCGTCGCCTGGCCGACCGTTCCATCCTGTGGTGAATCAACCCTTGCCAGACTCCGGGTCGCTTCGTTGGTCACGTGAAAAATCATGTAGCGCTGCAACAGCGTGAGCAGGTAGGGGAAGAAATGCTTCTGCTCGGCGATGTGAAACTGCTCCATGTCATAAGGATGCTCCACGACATCCGGCGGCGGCGGCTTGTCCACCACGAAATGGGCCACGCCATCGTGACCCACGGCGCAGAGCTGATGTTCCGTCAGCAGCCGAATCCTGGAGTCGGTGTCATTGGGCTGAATCAACGAATGATCGACCTGGCGGGCGCTCTGCAAAGCAAGCAGCAATTCCGCGGCTGCCTTTCGATTTGCCTCTGCGATGAGATCGACCTCGTGACTCAGGCGGAGCACCACGTAGACCAGCGCGCTCTTGCGAATCGATTGGAGCAGCTCCAGCGGTTCGGCAGATGAATCTGCGCCATCGCCTATCATCGCGGCGGGGCCACCTCCCGACAGCGGCGCGACCAATGATCGGGCGAGCTCAAACAGTGATTGCGGAGTAGCTCCCGGCGATGGATTGCACGGTCGCAACTGCGGCAGCTTCGACATCGGGCGGCCTGGCTTGGGACCGTGATGAAGCATGTTGACCACCTCCGCCACCGCCGCAAGGGTCAGTTCCTTCGGTTGCGAGCCGGGCATCGCAGACAGCACCATTGTCAGGCTGACTACGCCCACGCCGCGCTCGGTCAGAAACAATTCGACCTTGCACTCCGGGCAGAGGCTGATCAATACCGTCCCTGCGGAGGTCTTAAGTTCCCGCTTGCCGAACAGTTCATTGCCCGCCGTCGCCCTCAACGTCAAATACCGGCCGGTGGTTCCCTTGGAGCTGAAAAGGCGGGGGCCCACCATAGGCAGGATGTTGTCCTGATAGGTCTGCGACACGTTGCTTTCCAGCACCCAGATTTCCTTTCCCGTCGCGGTCCGCATTGCTCGCAACTGATCGCAGTGGGAATCCATCGGGAGTGCGGGCACAGAAAATGGAAAAAGGAACCGCGCGACAGCGGCCTTGACGGTCTCCTGTCTGGCGATGGGGCGGCGTGTGACTCGATCCTCGGACATGAAGTCCCCCTGGGTGAAAGGCGTCCGGGGATTATACATAGGCAGTGTTGACGCCGACCACCCGCTATTATGATGGCCTCCCGTATCCTGGCGGATGAGCACGTTCCATGTCGAAACCCTTCACCATCTCTCCCAAGGCCGTGATTCGCGACTCGTCGGGTCGGGCCCTGGTGATTCGCCGATCAGCCGCGTCCAGATTCTGGCCCGACAAGTGGGATCTCGTCGGCGGCAAGATGGATGCCGGCGAAACCTTTGATCAGACGCTCCTGCGCGAGGCGAAGGAAGAGACAGGGCTGACCATCGAGTTGACTCGTCTGCTGGGTGCCTCCGAATACGAATTACCTCACATCAAACTTGTATTTGTGGTCATGGAAGCGACAATGATTTCCGGAACGCTTAGGCTGAGCGAGGAGCACTGTGAATCGCGGTGGGTTTGTGATGGGGAACTGGCGACACTGGATATGGTTCCGCCTTTGGCGCAGGCTCTGCGATCGCCATCTACCGAGGGATGACAACTCTATCAAGGGGTAACACCATGTCAGAATCTCCTACGGCCGTAGAGACGCTCCCGCAGTGGCATCAGAAGCAGGTCGCGGCATTCATCGTCCTGCGCAAAGACCTGGTGCCTGCGTCGAAGGAACTTGAAGCGGTACTCACGGCCATTGCCGCGGAGATTGCGCCGGATGCGAAGGTGCATGTGCGCGTGAAGGGTGAACTGAGCACCTCGGAAAAGTTTCTGCGCGGTGACAATCCAACACGACATCCCACGCCTTTGGATATTCAAACCGGGTTGACCGACCTGATCGGCGGACAGATCGTTGCTTACACGAGCCGCGACGTGGACGCTTTGTGCGCGCGAATCGAAAAAATGGGTGCCGCCCATCGCGACGGGAAACCTTTCAAGGGCAACCTGAATGAGGACGGCAGTCTGGAGGTTGACGAGAGCAATTCCATTGACACAGCCACGCGACTGGCACCGACCGAGTTCGGATACACCGCGCGGCACTACATCGTCCGCCTTCACGGTGAGCAGCTTCTGGGCGTCAACGTTGCCAAGGCGAGCAAGCTGGGGCGCAAGATGGAGGTGCAGATCTGCCATGTCCTCACGCATGCCTGGACCGTGGTCACGCACGACCGCGTGTACAAGACCGATCTGACAACTCCGACGGAACTCAAGCGTCGCGTCGCCGAGGCCAAGGCCATGCTCGACACCACCGCGCGTCAGGTCGAGCAGGCAGTTGTCGAGCTGGATCGATACCGCCGTAAACACGCCGGGCGTCTGCGGGCGAGCGTGCCCAAGGAGAAGAAGGAAGATGAACTCAACGAATTCGACAAGGCTAAGTTGACCTGCGATTCTGTTGTGAGTCAGGCTCCCGAAGATAGTCCATCTTCTGCTCACATTGATGCAATGGAGTATCGGGCGGACCTGGCAATCGCAGAGCAAGACTGGGAATACGCCGCCACGCTTCTGGATCGTGTCGTTATCTGTCGGCCGCAGGTGCGGGTGCGTCTTGCCGCGGTGCTTCGGCACCTCAAAGCAAGGGGCACCGGTGCCGCCATCACGATGCTGAATGATGCGCTGGATGTCGACCCCACGGATGGAGAAGCCGCCTGCGCCCTGGCTGACCTGGTCTTATCCAAAAGGAGCCCCACCGCGACGGACTTTATCGAGGCTGAGTCCAAGCTTTCTACAGCCTTCAACGCGAATCCGTGCCAGCCCAATCTCCTGATGCAGTACATCACCGCCCGGCTGCTCCGCGACGGCGATGCCAGCCAGCTCAGTCTGTCGCGAGGGGGACTGGTGGACGCGATCGCTGAGTGCCGCAAGCGTTGCGATCTCGGTTCCGATGTTCCGGTCTGTCTTCTTCAGCACGCAAGACTGGCGCTCTTTGCGGATGATGTGTTCGATGCGGTCAACACGTACTGTCTGGCTTCGCTGCATCAGGCGGGAATCGATCAGTTGAAGCACGAACAGCACCTGCTGAAAATGTTGCTGGACCGAACCAAGGCAAGCAAGAGTGAGCCGAGCGTGAAGGCACTGAGAGTCGGGATCGAGTGTGCTGTTGAACTTCTGAATCTGCTCATTGCCCGTCACGAAGAGTCGACCATTTCGGCCGCCAATCCCGAGGCCCTTCTGTTCCTGAGGAAAGGGCCGATCGTGATTCTCGCCGGTGGCTGTGACAAAACATACGAAACTCACGTGCATCGATATGAGAGCACGATCTCAAAGGCATTCAAGCGATTCCGCGGCACCATCATCTCCGGTGGTACCAAATCCGGAATCAGCCGACTCGCGGCCGAAATCGCTGACAGATCGGAAGATACCAACACAAGTAAGCGGCGCATTACCGCGATCGGCTACCTGCCGCCGGCGAAACTCGTCGAACAACACGAAGATCAGATCGACGACAGGTACGACCGTATCTTCTGCGTGACGCCGAAGGAAACCGGCGAACCTCTCTATTCACCCCTGGGACCGATTCACACCTGGCGAGATCTTCTGGCCACCGGCAGAGACCCGAACGAGGTCCGCGTCGTAGGCATCAACGGCGGCAAAGTCTCCGGCTTCGAGTTCCGCCTGGCGCTGGCGCTGGGGGCCGTGGTGGGTCTCATCGAAGACAGCGGCCGAGCCGTCGCGACTCTTCTCACCGACGCGCATTGGAAGGTGCAATCCGGCCTTGCTCGACTACTCTGTGACGCTGAAACGATTGAGTTGTTTGTGAACTTTCATGCCGCTCCTATTACTGATCAGACGCCACTTGACGGTGACACCATCGACATCCTCGGACAGACATTCCATGCGAACTACCGGAACTCAAAAATGAACAGCAGAGAGTATGTAGACGACTCAATGCGGGAGTGGAAGGATCTGGCGAAAGTCTTCCAGGATTCGAATCTCCATCAGGTTCGCAGTATGCAATGGATTCTCAGCACGGAAGGCTTTGCCATCGTTTCAATTTCGGATGTTCGAGATGCAATCGATTTAGGCGTGGATGAACCGCAGCCTGACGGCAAGAAAGTCCGGGTGCCAAATTCGGCCTACGTCGGGCGGGTCCTGCCCCTCGCGCGCCTTGAGCATGCCCGCTGGAACGCCGAGCGCCTCAGTCTCGGCTGGACGCAAGGCCCCGATCGCAGCCTCGCCAGAAAGACCAGCCCCTTCCTGGTCCCGTTTGACGCTGTGCCCGCGCTCACGCAAAAGTACGACCTGGACCCCTATCTGAACCTGGCGAAACTGCTGGAGAGTCACGACCTCAAGGTCGTCGATATGCGTGCGCCGCTACCCGTGCCCAAAACCAAGGCCGGTCGCGGAAAGAAGGCCAAGCCCCCGCAATAGCTTCCGGATCGTAGATCAACCCGGTGCCGTTACCTCCACTCGGAAGAATGTTTGATGTACCAACCGCAGCCCATTGACACCACGTCCGTAACCCTTCCTTCCGACCTTGACGCGCTGACCGAACGGCTGGCCGAGAACGCTCACGACCTGTGGGCCAGGCAGCGCATCAGCGAGGGCTGGACTCTCGGCTCCAAGCGCGACGACAGCGCCAAACAACATCCCTGCCTGGTGCCGTATGCTGACCTTCCCGAATCGGAGAAGCAGTATGACCGCATCGCGGCGATGCAGACGATCAAAGCCATCCTCGCCCTTGGATTCAAGGTATCGCGCGCGTAGTGTGATAGAACGAGCCTTGTGCAGCCCGATAGAAATGGTGAGATCAGCATATTGGGAATGTATTGTCGGCGAAATACTTCGCAAAGAGTCGTTTCGAGTGTCGAATGTAAATAGCGAACTGTTTGATAGCAAGGTATGTAACATGTATCCTTTTCGTGTCTTCATCAGCTATTCACATGCCGACAGTCCGCTCGCGGATAGGATTCGATTTCATATCGCCCAGCTCGGCGCCAGCCCGATGGCGGATGTCGAATTTGTACCGGGTGTGTCATTCACTGATGAGATCATGGATCGCATCGCGCACGCCCATGTGTTCGTCCCCATTCTGACCGAGAGCGCATCGCAGCGGCTGTGGGTCCATCAGGAAATTGGTTACGCGATGGGCTCGCGCGTGCCGATCCTGCCCCTGGCGGTGGGTTCGCTCCCCGAAGGCCTGGTCGAGAAGCTGCACGCGCTGACGCTGTCGCCGGACTTGAGCGATCTTGAGACGCGGTTCACCAGCCGGCGGTTTGACGATGTGATCCGGCGCGGGCGCAACGAAGTCGGCCCCGTCTACGAGGCGGCAGGCAGCGCCGATCAGCGAACCGATTTGCTCGTCAGGTACTCTCAAGGCGCACTCCGCTATGGCCACGGGCGCGTCAAGCAGATGAGCGCGTTCACCTCCTTCAGCATTCCCGATCAGCGTCACACCAGCACCATTTGGGATGATCGCGAAGGCCCTACCCGGCACAGTGAACACGTCCGCCGCCAACTCCGCCAGGAACGGCAACTGCTCGAACAACACGCCCGGCAAAAGGGCTGCGACCTGATCATCAAGCCCGGCGTACGCGCCCTCAACTGCGGGCCCAAGGGAACCCTCACCCGACTCCAACTCCTTCGCGAGTTTCTGGCCAGCATGAGCGATGAACTCTGCAACGTCGCCATTCACCACGACCCGCTGCACGGCAACTTGACCATCGTGGACGACTGGTTCGTCGCTGACGCCGTGGTGCCCTATGGCGGCGTCGGATACTTGAAAACCATGTTCACCCGCCACGCCCCGACGGTACTCGATCATGTCGCCGAGTTCGATCAGCTCATGAAAGACCTGCTGGCGGAGACTCCGCTCGACGGGCGATCCTCCAGGCTGGTTGCGATCGAGCAGTTAGATCGCGAGATTGAATCGCTGTTTAGCGAGAAGCGAAGGGAATTATCTCTTGACTAATGTACTACAATCAGTCGTATTGCTGTGGCGCACCAAGGTTCCACAGTTAGCAACGAATATGCGAGTTCACCAGCGACTGGGAAGCGGAAGTAGGTCTACAGTAAACCGGGGCCGCTGTACCTTCCAATCAAGGCCGAGGTGTGCTCGGTGCGGCTCATCGTCATGAATTGCACTCAATGTGTCGCCCTTCCTTTTGTAATGATTTCGCCGACACTGCGGGCAAAATGTGGAAGGGAGTCCTCTAAATGTCCAATCGTCGCGTCGTAGTTGTGAATCTGGACCGCCATATCGGTATCCCAGGCACCAAAGTGCCTGCTATTGAATTCCTCGAAGAAGTAGCCGGATACTCCTGATTGAAGATCGGGTGCCTGCTCGACCAATAGGCAAGGTGATTCGAATGATACTGCAATATACGGGTAAGGATTAACCAACATTGCCCGGGTTGTCTTCATCGCAAAACATGTGGGAGTTCCCAGATAGAGCTTGACGTTGGAGCAGGGTATGCCCCAACTCTTGAGTAGGCGCAGGCTCTGTAGTATTTCGCTGCCGATTTCAGTCGGATTTCGCTTTTCCTGGCTGGCCCGAAAGTCCGCAACAATCGGGTGGGTCAACAACAACCGTACATTGAAATTAGGAAGCTTGGCCTTGAATCGCAGCTTGTCGGCGATCTCCTTGTACTCTGGTTGTTGCAGAAGGCCCTTAAGTGAAGACCCAATAACCATGATTTCATTCGCTTCTTCGTCCAGACTGCGAGCGAATTCTCTGAGCGCGGATTGTCGGCGATGAAAAATCCCTTTGATTCCAGCCTGGCGCACCGATTGAAGGAGATCGATCTCGCGTTCGTACCTCGCCAGTAATGATTGGACGTGATCTTTGTAGGCAGCTGGGAGCGCATTCTGAAGTTGATTCGGCGTCATTATGTTTTGTCGCAACTCCTGTATCGTCGTTTGTAGCGATTCGAGCTGGGCGTTCATCGTTTGAAGGAGGCCTCGAGTTGGATCGTTTCCTTCAGAAAGCTTCATTAGTTGAACGGTTGTTTCGACGGGAGAATAAACACGGTGGTCGGGCTCCAGAACGGCCTCTATTTGGTCACGTAGTGATTCCCTCGCCTTTCGCGTTTCAGCACCGGTTAGAGAATAGGTAATCACTCGCAATCCATGAACATTGAACGGGATAGGCGCGCCGGCTTCCGCGAGAAGAATGACGGGAAGTTGAGCCGAATGACGGATTCCAAGTTCATAGAAAACATTGGCATTGGGACCGGTAAGGTCTGCGACGACGACCCTCGCGGTCAGGAGTTGGCTAATAACCTCGGAAGTAATCTGTCGCCCAGAAGTTAACATCTGGTCAGCACGGAATGGCTTGAGTCCATGTCCTTCGGCTGCCGGTGAAATGATCAACTCGAATACTTCGTCAGAGCGAAGACGCTCAGGACTCTTTTCCTCGCCGATGGGAGAAATGACAAAACAAGCCCTGTCGGCTTCTAATCTAGCGGGGGTGGAGTCCATTCTGCCAGAGTGTGTGCCCATGATGAGTTCCTAATGTGCCAGTATCCAAACACACGTCAGTGGTTAGGCTGTTGTGTCGCGTTGTGTTCACAATCCTGGGGTGGCGACGACCTACTTGAATCGGACTGGGTGGCATCCGTTGATTGCCTGTGAATTGTACAGACCTATTGGCTTTTCTATGGGTCGCCCAAGTCGAATGTCAAAATATTCCGAGCGTGGTGATACGGCGGGGGCGGAATCGATTGTGTACCACCTGATGACTGCCAGTTTCCGCAAAAATGCAGATGGTCTTGTCAATTGAAAGCGGTACTGCAATCCGTCCCGACAGAAGCCGGCCACTTTTCATTCCAGATATTATCCTCATTGCCCCATCTCCAACCCCTTCACCGCCTCCGGCTTCATGCACGGACAATTCTCGCACGGCGTCTTCCCCTTCAC
>JBBDXA010000144.1:6434-24451 GCA_040902585.1 Phycisphaeraceae bacterium | reverse complement strand
CGCGCCCTTGCGGGCGGGACTCCAGACGCAGGACTCAAGACTCAGGACGCAGGACCCAGGACGCCGCTTTCCGCCAGCGTGCTCGGCTCAGGTTCCGGCGGCAACAGCACCGTCATCCGCGCCGGCGACGCGGCGTTCCTTATAGATGCAGGCTTCGGGCCGCGCACGACCAACGATCGCCTCAAGCAGCTCGGCCTGAGCGTGGCCGATATCCGGGCGGTCTGCCTCACGCATCTGGATCAGGATCACTTCCGTCCCGCCTGGGTGCGCACGCTCGTCGCCCACGGCATCCGCCTGTTCCTGCATCGCTGGCATCGCAAGCATCTGGATCGCGTCGAAGGCAGCGAGGCCCTGCATCACGCGGACCTGGTTCACTTTTTTGAGACGGATGCGTTCACGCCGGTCCAGGTGCCGGGCCTGGCGATCACGACGGTGCGCCTGCCGCACGATGACAAGGGCACCAGTGCGTTTCACATTCAGACGCCCGCATCGCGCCTCGGCTACGCGACGGACCTGGGCCACGTGCCTGATGCGATGATCGCAGCCTTCGCAGGGGTGGACGTGTTGATGCTGGAGAGCAACTACGATCCGCAGATGCAGATCACTTCGGCGCGGCCTCTGTTCCTGAAGAAGCGCATCATGGGCGGACACGGGCACCTGTCCAACGAACAGGCGCTCGATGCCTGCCGGCGTATTGCCGACCGCAGCGCCCGGGGCAACCCGCAGCGCATCGTGCTGCTGCATCGCAGCGCCCAGTGCAACACGGCTGAGCTCGTTCGCCGCACCTTCGAACAGGATGCCCGGTTCGCGGACCGCATTGTGATCACGCAGCAGCGGCGCAAGACGCCGTGGATCAGTGTCGAGCCGCTGGAGGCGACGAAGCGCGAGCAGATCGGGATGTTCACGTAGCGGCAGAGCACCATCCGGGAGCACCATCCCGACGGGATGGTGCTCCGCTTCAGATGACTACATTTCTCCGTTCACTACACTGTCGGCATGTCCAATCACACCGTTGTAGTTATTCCCGGCGACGGCATCGGGCCCGAGGTCACGGTCGCGGTCAAACGCATTCTCGCGGCAGCGAAGGCACCGGTCGTATGGGAAGAACACCCGGCCGGCCTGGCCGCGCTGGAAAGGGGGCTTGACGTCCTGCCGCTGGCGACGATCGATGCCATCCGCCAGCACGGCATCGCCATCAAAGGCCCATGTACCACGCCGGTGGGAAAAGGATTCAAGTCGATCAACGTGCAGCTTCGCAAGACGCTGAACCTGTACGCGGCCGTGCGCCCGGTGCGCAGCCTCGAAGGCGTGGTGACGCGGTACAGCAATGTCGATCTGGTCATCATCCGCGAGAACACCGAAGGGCTTTACAGCGGCATCGAAAACGAAGTCGCCCCCGGCGTGGTCACCAGTCTGAAGGTTGCGACCGAAGTGGCCTGCATGCGCATCGCGCGGTATGCCTTCAACTACGCCCGGAGTCGCGGCAGGAAAAAAGTCACGGTGTTCCACAAGGCCAACATCATGAAGCTGACCGATGGGCTTTTCATCCGCTGCGCTCAGGCGGTGCAGCAGAAGGAATTTCCGAGCGTGCAATACGAAGAGCTGATCATCGACGCGGCCTGCATGCGCCTGGTGCAGGATCCTACGCGCTTCGATGTGCTGCTGATGGAGAATCTCTACGGCGACCTGGTCAGCGATCTGTGTGCCGGCCTGATCGGCGGCCTGGGCGTCGCGCCGGGGGCGAACATCGGCGACAACGCGGCGGTCTTCGAAGCGGTCCACGGCTCAGCCCCGGACATCGCGGGCAAAGGCATCGCCAACCCAATGTCGCTCCTGATGAGCTCGGTGATGATGCTGAATCACCTCGCGGAGATGCGCGAGGATGAGGAGTGCAAGGCGGTCGCCCAGCGCGTGAAAAATGCCTACAACAAGACTTTCGCCGACGGCCAGAAGACCGGCGATCTGGGCGGGAAGCTGGGGACGGAGGCGATGGCGGATGCGGTGATTGCGCGGTTGTAGAAATCAGGATCGCATCGGGCCTCCGGCACTGCCGCTTCAAGCGGCAGTGCCTGCGGCGCACGAACTTATATGACGTTATGGAATGCGAACACTCAACTGGTCCATCCCCGGCGCCGACGGCCAACCCATCCTCGGCAACACCCACGTGCCTTCACCCTCGCAAGGCGAACTGCGCGGCGTCCTCCTCATCGCCCACGGCTTTCGCGGTTACAAAGACTACGGCATCCTCCCCGGCATCGCCCACTACGCCGCGATGAACGGCCTCGTCGCCATCCGCTTCAACTTCAGCCACAGCGGCATGACGAACCAACTCGACACCTTCGAGCGCAAGGACCTCTTCGAGAAGGACACGTGGAGCAAACAGATTCTCGATCTGCGCGCGGTCGCGACGGCGGCGAGTGAAGGAACGCTCGACGGGTTCCAAGCCGCTCGCGGCTTCGCGCAGGTGTGGTACGGCCACTCCCGCGGCGGCGTCACCGTCCTACTCACCGCCGCCCGCGCGATCACCCCGCAACACTACCCGCGCATCGGCGCGATCGTGAAACCGGCTGGCGTGATTCCCTGTGCCTCGCCGCATCGGGCGATGTTCTTGAGCGAAGACGATCGTCGCCTTCTGCGCGAACAAGGTCATCTCGATATTCAATCCATGCGGACCAAGGAAGACCTGCGCATCGGCGCGGATTGGCTGAAGGAGATCGAGCGGCAGCCGGAGGCCTTCGACCCGGTGCTCGCGGCCAAACGCGTGACCTGTCCGATCCAGCTTGTCTATGGCGATGCGGATCAGACCGTGGGCCTCGAGTCGGGTCAGGCGATCGCCGCGGCCGCCCCGCACGCGAATCTTCAGATCATCGAAGGCGGCAGCCACGTGTTCAACACGACGAATCCGATGAACGTGGACCGCGAGCCATCGCCGCAGGGGCAGGCGCTGATCAACGCGGTGCTCGCATTCAGTGCCCGCCTCCTCGGTTAGCGGCAGGCCCGAGTCCGCGAGGGCCGCCCGTTTCGATCACCGACAACTGCACCGCCACGGGTGGACCTCGCGGACTCGGTCCTACCGTTAAACGGCGGGGGCGTTGTGATACACTCACGCCCCGCGCCCGGGGGGACTTGGAAATACGCCATGAAAGTCACGCTTCCCGACGGATCAATCAAGGAATACCCCGGCCCTGTCGCCCCCGCACAGGTCGCGGCCGACATCGGCGCAGGCCTCGCCAAGGCTGCGATCGGCGCGAAGGTCGATGGTCAGCTCTGGGACCTGCGTCGGCAGATCGAGAAGGATTGTTCGCTCGCCATCATCACCAAGCCGCGCCTTGATAAGGAAGGCAAGACCAAGGGCCCGCACAACCCTGATGCGCTTTACCTGCTGCGGCACTCCTGCGCGCATGTCATGGCGGAGGCGATTCAACGGCTCTGGCCGGCGGCGCAGCTCGCGTATGGCCCGCCGCTGGACAACGGGTTTTACTACGACATGTTTTTGGAGCAGCCGATCAGCACGGAGGATTTTCCGAGGATTGAAGAGGAGATGCGGAAGATTGTGGAGGAGAATCGTTCGTTCATGCGATTCGATCTTCCGTCGGAAATTGGGATGAGGAAACTTAAGGAAGAAAACAACAAGTACAAACTAGACAACGCTGATCGCGCGTTACAAGGCGGATCGCGCTCGTTAAGTTGGTACGTAACAGGCACTCCAGACATCATGCACGTTGGCGGTCGCGATTGTTACCAGATTGCCGGACTGAACATCCCTATCGATGTAGTGCGAGGCTCAGTCATCCCGATTGAGCCACTTGGTCCAGTCGGGGGTGTATTCACCGGAAAGAAGCGTGCAAACTGGGAAGACCTCTGCATGGGCCCTCACGTTCCCGCCACCGGCGAGATCGCGGCCTTCAAGATCATGTCCGTCGCCTCCTCCAACTGGAAGGGCGATGTCACCCTCGATCGCTTCCAGCGCGTCTATGGCACCGCGTTCTTTTCGCAGGCTGATCTCGATGCCCACCTCGCGCTGCTCGATGAAGCGAAGAAGCGCGATCACCGCGTCCTCGGCAAACAGCTTCGCCTGTTTCACATCGATGAACAGGTGGGGCAAGGCCTCGTGCTCTGGACCCCGCGCGGCGCGGTCATTCGGCAGACGCTTCAGACGTTCATCAGCGAGGAGCTGCGCAAGCAGGGTTACTCGCAGGTGTTCACGCCGCATATTGGGAAGCTCGATCTGTACCGCACCAGCGGGCATTTTCCGTATTACCAGGAGTCGCAGTATCCGCCGCTGATCGAGCGCGAGACGCTGGCGATGCTCGCGAAGGAGGGCTGCACCTGCGGCGAGCTGGCGAACCGCATGGAGAAGGGCGACATCGAAGGCTACATGCTCAAGCCGATGAACTGCCCGCATCACATCCGCATTTTTGCGAGCGAGAAGCGCAGCTATCGCGACATGCCTGTTCGGCTCGCCGAGTTCGGCACCGTGTACCGCTGGGAAAAGTCCGGCGAGATCGGCGGCATGACCCGCGTCCGCGGCTTCACACAGGATGATGCCCACTTGTTTGTGACCGAGGACCAGCTCGCGGCTGAGGTACAGGGCTGTCTTTCGCTCGTAAAAATCATCTTCAAGACGCTGGGCATCAATGACTACCGCGTTCGCGTCGGGCTGCGCGATCCGGACAGCAGCAAGTACGTCGGCGATGCGAGCAACTGGGACAAGGCTGAGGCGGCGTGTAAGGCGGCGGCGGCGAGTCTGGGTGTGCCGTTTACGACGGAGCCGGGCGAAGCGGCGTTTTACGGGCCGAAGATTGACTTTGTGGTGAAGGATGTGATCGGGCGCGAGTGGCAGCTTGGCACGGTGCAGGTGGATTACAACCTGCCGATTCGTTTTGATCTGTCGTATGTGGGTGCGGACAACAAGCCGCATCGCCCGGTGATGATCCACCGCGCGCCGTTCGGTTCGATGGAGCGGTTCGTGGGCGTCTTGATCGAGCACTTCGCCGGTGCCTTCCCGCTCTGGCTTAGTCCCGAGCAGATGCGCGTGCTGCCGGTGAGCGACAAGTTCCTGCCTTATGCGAAGCAGGTGTTCGAGGCGCTGAAGGATCAGGCCTTCCGCGTGCATCTGGATGAGAGCGGTGACCGAGTGAATGCGATGGTGAAGGTCGCCCAGGATGACAAGGTGAACTACATGCTGATCGTCGGCGGCAAGGACGAGGCGGCAGGCACGGTGAGCGTGCGCGACCGCAGCCGGGGCGACCTGGGCGCGATTCCTTTGCAGGCGTTTATCGAGAAGGCGAAGGCGGAGCTGGCGAACTTCGGCGAGGGCGTGGTGACGGTGTAGTAGATCGGGAGCCACGGGTCGAGGAGGCTCCGCGACGAAGACCTGTGCGGATCACCCTGCGTCCGCGTCGTTACTTGTGGCCCGGTTTCAACGCAGAGTTCGCAGAGACGCAGGGGGCGCAGAGAGGGGAAATGGTTTTGTTGAGAACAGCCGGTTGATTCAAACATTCAACCCCCACTTCTCTGTGCGCCCTCATCCGTCTCCGCGTCTCTGCGTCAAGAACAGTTTTCAACAACCCGCATCCAACTTCAAAAACCATCAAGAACCAAGTGAAAAACGCCGATTCGCCTGCGCGATTACCGAAGGCTAAGAATATTTGTTGCATTTTTCCCTTGAAATTCAGGCAAATGTAAATGCGGCGTTACGATTTTCAGGATTTCTCATCCAAACCTCTTGAAACTTAATCAAAAGAGACGATTATTCCACACTGATTGTGGTCAGCGTTTGCACGTGTCAGGCTGAATGTGAGGCCTATGGCGGCAGACGGTGACGCCCGGTCGCTCATCGCGACTGTGTCCTTTGGAGGTTGGCACTCGCCGACTGTATGGACGACGACTTACCCGACGGGCGACCTGGTCTCGCTCTCCTCTCCCTTTCCAACAAAGCTGAGTTCGATGCGGCATTCGCGGCCTTGGCGCAGCCCATTTCGGACTACTCGTTCGCCGCTGCCTTTTGCTGGGGCCAGGCGATGGGGCTTTATTTCGCACGCCTGAACGGGCACCTGTGTCTGTTCGCCAATGGCAGCGACCTGACCATGCTCCTGCCGCCGATCGCCGAGCCAGGGGCGACCGGTGAGGACCTGCGCGCCTGCCTGACCCGCGCGTTTGAGCTCATGGACTCCTGGAACAAAGACCACGGCGGGCTGCACCTGTCGCGCATCGAGTACGTCTCGGACGAAATGCTCGAACGCATCCGCAGCGTCACCGGCGGCAGCGCGGAAGGCTCGCTCCAGCTCTCCGCAGCTCCCATGGGCGGCGACTACATCTACCCCGTCGCCAACATGATCGATCTGCCCGGCGGCGATCTCAAATCCAAACGCGGCGCCAAGAACCGCTTCATCCGCGAGTACCCCAGCCATCGGGCCGAGCTCATGCAGCCCGAGCACAAACCGCTGTGCCTGGAGCTATTGAACCGCTGGCGCTCGCACGGCGATACCGTTCACGAAGGCCAGGTCACGCTCGATTCCCAGCAGAAGTCCACGGCCGACCTTCGCCGCCGCGATCAGATCGCCTGCACCACCGCCGTCGAACGCTTCGATGACTTGGGCATGAAAGGCATGGTGCTCTTCGTCGATGACAAGCTGGTGGGTTTCACGCTCGGCGAATCGCTCTCGCCTTCGCAGGCTTCGATTCTTTTTGAGAAGACCGATCCGCAGTACAACGGCGTCGCGCAGTTCATCTTCAGCGAATTCTGCCGGCTATGCTGGAAGGATAAGCCGGAGATCAACGTGGGTGATGACTGGGGCATTCCGACGCTGCGCTTCACCAAGCAGAGTTACCGCCCGACGCGAACGCCTGCGAAGTATGTGATGACCCGGCCGGTGTCGGTGCCTGTGATGGAGACGGCAGTGGTGCCGGTGGAAGCGAGTGCGGGGTAAGCCTGTGACCACGCTTGCAATTCAACCTGCTCTCGCTGTGCGCCCCGCGCGGATCGAGGATCTAACCGCGATCCTGACCATCGAAAACACCTGCTTCCCGCTGGGCGTGGCCTTCACCGCCCGGCAGGTGCGGCGGCTGCTCGGCAATCCCAACGCCATCGCCCGTGTCGCTGATCATCAGGGCCCGCGCGAAACGAATTTGAACATCACCGGTTGGTGCGTCGGTCTGGTGCGCCATGCCGGCGCGCACGTCGCCGGCCGCATCTACACGCTCGCCATCGACCCCGACTGCCAGGGCCGGGGCGTGGGCAAGCAGCTTGTCGTACACATGCTCGAGGAGCTGGCGGCGCGCGATGTGCAGCGCGTCTATCTGGAAGTCCGTGCGGACAACACCCGTGCCGTTTCCCTCTACGAAAAGCTCGGCTTTACAATCGTGCGCGACCTCTCCGACTACTACGGCGAAGGCGAGCACGGCGTCTCCATGCGCCGCGTCATGTAGTTTCCCCCTCGTTTAGCGGGTGCACCGCAGGTGCCCCTGCCGCCCTTCCCGCGAGAAAACCTGTCGCCCACGCCCACTGGAAGTTGAACCCGCCGATGCGCCCGTCGCAGTCGAGGATTTCGCCCACGAGAAAAAGTCCGGGCACCGCGCGGGACTGCATGTCGCGATAGTGAACCTCACTGAGCGGTACGCCGCCGGCCGTGACTTCAGCGTAGTTCCAGCCGCGATCCTGCGTGACGGGCAGGTCGAGATCGGTCAGGGCGTGAACGAGTGCTCGCCGCTGTTCGCGCGGAAGCTGTCCGAGCGCGAGGGAAGGTTCGATCGAAACGTATCGCAGCAGCGCTTCGGCGAGCCGGGCGGGGAAGCGGGCGGTGAGCCAGTTCATCACCGTTCGTTTAGGCGCGGCGGTCGCCTGTTCGATCAACTTCAACTCAACCTGCGTGAAATCCATGTCCGCCACCAGCGAACATCGCAGGCGCGGTTCCCGGCCGTCGGCCTTCGCGATGGTCCAGAACCGGCTGGCATCCATCACGACGGGCCCGCTGATACCGAAGTGCGTGAAGAGCAGGCTGCCGGTGCGACGATCGAGGAGTTTGCCAGCGGGAGCACCATCCCGACAGGGTGGTGCTCCAGAGGGTGCTCCCGTCGCGCCGAAGGTCGAAAGCGTCACCTCCATTGAAAGGCCGGAAATCTCCGCGTGAAAGAAGGATGGATCGAGCACCAGCGGGACCAGCGCGGGGTAGGTTGGCGTGACGGTGTGTCCGAGCGATTGCACGAGTGTCCAGCCGCTGCCGTCGCTGCCGGTCTTGGGGAGCGAGCGGCCGCCGGTGGCGAGGATGAGGCGGTGGGCGAGGAGAGAGCTGTGCGTGTGGGTGATGCGGAAGGGGCTCGGCGCGGAAGGGCCGAGGCCTGAAGGTTTTTGTATTTCGCTTACACGATGGTCTTCAAGAATCGTCACGCCCAGTTCCCGGCATCGCGCGACCAGCGCCTCGAGCACGGTGTGAGCCTTATCGGTCACGGGAAACAGCTTGCCCGTTTCCTCCTGCTTGAGTGTCACGCCGAGCGACTGGAACCATTCGACGGCGCGGTCCACACCGAAGGCCGCGAGCACGTGGCGGACGAAGCTCGGCGTGCCGCAAAAGTCCTTGGCGATGACGCGTTGATGCGTGACATTACACCTGCCGCCGCCGCTGACGAGGATCTTCGCGCCGAGGTGTTTAGCACCGTCGAGGATGACGACTTTCGCATCGCGGTTGGTCTGGGCTGCGAAGATGGCGCCGGCAAGGCCTGCCGCGCCGCCGCCGATGATCGCGATGTCGCAGGTGTCGGTCACGGCGAAGAGAATATCATTTGGGTTGCGACATTCGACATTCCGCGCGGTTAACATGCTCACCATGATCACCATCGCGCTCATCGCACACGACGGCAGGAAAGACGCCATGGTCGCCTTCTGCCAGCGGCACAAAGACAGGCTTGCGGGTTTTACGCTCATCGGCACCGGCACCACCGGCGGACGCATATCCGACGCGACCGGCCTGAAGATCGAGCGACTGCTTTCAGGCCCGCTGGGCGGCGATGCGCAGATTGCGGCGCGGGCCGCGGTGGGGCAGGTGCAGGCTGTGATCTTTCTCGTCGATCCGCTCTCAGCCCATCCGCACGACCCGGATATTCAGGGCCTGATGCGCGTGTGCAACGTACACAACGTGCCGATGGCGACGAACGTGGCGACGGCGGAGCTGGTGATTATGGCGACGGGCGAAAAGGGTTGAGGGGGGAAGGGCGAAGGGCCAAGGGCCGAGGGGTAGGAACCTCTTCCCCTTATCCCTTGGCCCTCCACCCTTGGCCCTTCTCTTCACTTCTCATCCAACAACTCCACACTATTAAACTTTTTCCCTTCCAGCATTTCCAGGCTCGCGCCGCCGCCGGTGGAGACGTGGCTCACCTTCTCGGCGAGGTTGAACTGCTCGATCGCCGCCGCGCTGTCGCCGCCGCCGACGATCGTCATCGCGCCGTGATCGCGCGTGGCCTCGGCCAGCTCCGTGGCGATCCGCTGCGTGCCGATGTGGAACGGCCGGGTCTCAAACGCACCCATCGGCCCGTTCCAGACCACCGTCTTGGCCTTCGCCACTTCCGCGGCGTACAGCGACACCGTCTTGGGCCCGATGTCCAGGCCCAGCCAGCCATCGTCGATCTTCTCGCCGCAGATTTTCGTTTCCGTGTTGCTCGTCAGGGCCTTGCCGCAGACGTGATCCACCGGCAGGATCAGGTGAGCCTTGCTCTTGCCCGCCAGGGTGAGGATTTCTTCGGCTTCCTTCACCTTGTCCTTTTCAACCCGGCTGCCGCCGACGCCTTTGCCCTGGGCGAGCATGAAGGTGTACGCCATCGCCCCGCCGATGAGGATGCCGTCGACGGTGTTGAGCAGATTCTTGATGGCGTCGATTTTGTCGGAGACCTTCGCGCCGCCGAGGATCGCGATGAACGGCCGCTTCGGCTTGGCGATCGCATCAGTGAGATACTGAATTTCCTTCTGCATCAGGAAGCCGACGACCGCGGGCTTGCCGGCCGCCTTCATCGCCTGGGGCACGGCCACCATGGTCGCCTCATCGCGATGGGCGGTGCCGAAGGCGTCGTTGCAGTAAATGTCCGCCAACTCCGCCATCTTCGCCGCGTGAGCCGGGTCACCCTTCTTCTCCGCCTTGTGAAAGCGGACATTTTCCAGCAGCAGCACCTCGCCCGGCTTCAGGGCCGCGGCCATCTTCTTCACTTCATCGCCCACGCAGTCCGGCGCGAAGGCCACGGGCTTTTCCAGCAGTTCGCCCAGGCGCACGGCACAGAGCTTGAGACTGAACTCCGCCTCGAAGCCTTTGCCCTCAGGTCGGCCCAGATGGCTGGCGAGGATCAGGCTGCCGCCACGGGCGAGGACGGACTTGATCGATTCGAGAGCCGCGACGATGCGGCGGTCATCGGTGATCTTGCCGCCCTCCAGGGGCACGTTGAAGTCCACGCGCATGAACACGCGCTTGCCTTTGACATCGATATCCGCAATGGTCTTTTTGGCCATGATGATTGCTCCAAAGTAAATAGTCGGGCCGGGCATCTTAGCGTGGAAAGGCTGTAAATGCCGGTTCGGCGGAACGGTGATCCTACGCATGACCGATAATCAGGTGCTTCGAGTCCTGCCCGCTCGGGTGCCATGGGTAAGCGGAGTCTGCGGAGCTTACCCGTGTGATTCGGCAGGCGATTAGCGTGTCAATGCACGGGTCATGGCACCCAAGGCACCCATGCAACCGATAATCTCTCGCTCGCCTTCCCCCGCGATCACACCCGTCACACCGCGCCGCGTATTGTGCCGATACCATCAGACACTAGACCCGCATGGCACAAGCACGATGAGCGCCGATAACGCACCGACTCTTTCTGTGGACGATGAGACGCCTGTTCCCCCTCAGCAGCGGGCGGCCTTGTCCAGTGAACTCACGCCGCAGCGCACCACGCTGGGCGAATGGGTCTGGCTCGCGCTCTGTACCCTCGCCGGTGGTTTCTTCCGCGCGTCCAACCTCGCCGCCCGGCCTCTCTGGTCCGATGAACTGACCACCATCATCACCGCGCGCCGCGAACTGGTTGCGAGCTTCACCACATCACAAGACCCGCAGCCGCCGCTGTATCAATTGCTCGTCCGCCTTTTCTCCGGCGGACAGATGCCTTCGGAAACGGTGCTGCGCATGCCCGCGTGTCTCTTTGGCATCGCCACGATTCCAGCCGTGTGGTGGTGCGCCCGTACCTTTATGGGCCGCATCGGCGCAGCCGTCGCCACGCTCATGATCGCGCTTAACCCGCTGCTCATTCATCACTCGCGCGACGCACGGCCGTACATGCTGTTCGTTTTCTTCACCGTGCTCTCCATCACCTTCTTCTACCGCCTGTGCAAATCAGGCGGCAAGATCAACCTCCTCGGTTACGTCCTGGCCACCGTCGGCCTGTTCCTCTCGCATTACTACGCCATGTTCATCGTCGCCGCGCAGGTTGTGTATGCCGCGGCTGATTTTCTCTTCGGCGGGCCGGTGCGACGCAGACGCTGGCAGGTGCTGCTGGCGTTTGTATTGGCAGGCATCGGCGCGGCTCCGATCCTCGCGCTCTTCGTGCGCCTTCTGACAGGCGGCATGAAAGGGAGCTGGTGGATTCCGCCGCCGACGGGGTTTGTGGATGGGTTTGATGCCCTGGGCGATATGCTCGGACTAAGGGCGTTTGGCGTGTTGTGTGTGATTCCCCTGATCGCGGCGTTCTGGTTGCCGGGGGTGCCGCCGAGGTTGAAGCGGTTGTTCTCAGGCAATCGGCACGGGCAAGCTCCGAAGACTACGCTTGCCCATGGCACCCATGCCACCCATGCATCCCATGCCAGTCATGCCACGCACTTCTGGACTTCCTGGTGGTTCGCCAAGGAGCGGGCGGTCTACCTGGCGCTCATCGTGGGCTTTGCGCTCTTCGTGCCGCTGTTCGGTTCGCTGCTGGTGAAGCCGGGCTGGGTGCTGCGGTATTCGCTGCCGGTGGTGGTGCCGATGGTGATTCTCGGTTTGATGTACCTGCGCGCGGCAGGGCCGATGGTGGCGGTGATGGTGCTGGTCGTGCTCCTCGGGCTGACCGCGCCGAAGGCGATGAAGTACCGCAATGGCGAGTCGGGCCTGCGCGACGCGGTGGCGGTGCTGATGCAGCACAAGGCTGAGCGCGATGTGGTGATCTTGCCGGACTGGACCTTCGCCGAAGACTTTCAGCCGCCTGATGAAATCGGCCTGCGGATGTACGGCTACCAGGGGCCCATCACGTATGTGAAGGTCGATGATCTGGACACGTTCGTCTACAACACGCCGCGCAAGGTGGGGCAGCAGCGATACGAAGCGATCATGGCGAATCCGGACATGTTGTTGCCGCGCGAGCAGACGTGGGTGATTTGTTTCATGTCAACGGTGAAGCCGATGCGTGAGTTCCTGATCCGGCGCGGGCGGTTGTTTCAGGAGATGCCGTTTGGGCTGTACGACGATGGTAGGACGCCGATGTACACGCTGCTGCGGATCGCCCCGCGATAACGCATCACTTGACACTTCTCCCCCGCTTTCTACCATACTGCCGCAGGTGGGTTCCTCGACAACTTGTGATTTGCCTCCGTAGCTCAGTTGGTAGAGCAGCTGACTCTTAATCAGCGGGTCCTAGGTTCGAGTCCTAGCGGGGGCATTTTTTCTTTCCCGGGCCTTCCCGCGTGTTCCTGCTTGCGGGCGCTGCTTTTGGACCCGGGCGAAAACGCCGAGGATGCATGGGAAAACCTTCTCCCGCCTTCCCGCGTACCATAGAAGCATGAGCAGGACCGGCTTCATCTCGACCGCCTTGCTGGCGACCTACCTCGTCGCCTGGCTTTCGATCGGGCCGCTGCTTTCGCTTTGTCAGTGCGATCAAGGGCACACGGCCCTGGCGGCGAAGGTCCATTCGCAGCCGGCCTGCGGCGGACACCACGATCATCAGCACGCCCAGACGAACGCGCCCTCACCTGTCACCCACGACGAGCCCTGCAACGACACACCCGTCGTCAGCGGCGAACTGCTCGTGCAGAAGTCCACCGATTTCTCCATCGCGCTGCTCCCGCAGGTCACCTTGCTGCCCGCGCTGCTTCAGCCCCAGCCGCTCGCGGCTTCGCACTTTCCCGCCTTCGACCTCTCTCTCGATCACGGTCCGCCGCGCGACCAGTGTTGTTCACTGCGCGCCACCATTCTTCTCATCTGAACCCTCGCCAAACGTGAATCGTCTTCGCCGCGCGATCGCTCTGTTCGCGTTGGTGACTCCGAATCGTTCACCGTTTGCGAGGACACACCATGCGCTCCTGCATGCGCAACCGACCGGCCTTCGCCGCGAGCCTGCTCACCCCGCTCGTCCTGTTCGTCATCGGCTGCCAGAGTTACAACCCGATCAAGCCTGACCTTCAAGCCCATCACGCGATCTGGCTGGCGCGCGATCCCAACTCGGCCGCGGTGAAGCCGTATCTCCAAGAGCTCGGCAAAGCGCACGGCTCCATCGGCCGACTCTACGCGCCGCAGCTCGGCCTCACGCTGCGCGATGCCGAGGTCGTCGCCCTCGTCTTCAATCCGCACCTGCGCGTCGCCCGCCTCAAAGCCAGCATCCCCATCATGGGCGCGAAAGAAGCGGGCCGATGGGATGATCCCGAGCTTGATTTCGAACTCCTCCGTTTCGTCCAGAACATGGACAAGCCCTGGGTGCTCGCCGGCTCGATCGCCTTCACCATTCCCATCTCCGGCCGGCTCGCCATCGAAAAGGACAAGGCGATCGCCGAGGGTGATGTGGAGATTCGCCGGGCGAATCATGAAGAGGCTGACACGCTGAAGGAACTGCGACTCGCCTGGCTGGAATGGTCGGCAGCGCTGGAGCGCATCACGCTTGAGGAGCAGTATCTCAAGCGGGTCGATGAAGCGGTTCGCATTTCGGGCCAGCAGCGCAAGTTCGGCAAGATCAGCATCACCGCCGAGCGCGCGATCCGGATCGAACAGGCGGCAAGGCAAGGCGAACTGAGCAGCCTGCGCGCCGACGCAACGCGGCAGGAGCTATCCATCAAGGCACTGCTCGGCCTCGCGCCGCAGGCACAGATCACGCTCGTGCCCTCGCTGTCGATTTCCCCAGGCGCGGCCGCGAGCGGTGATACCTCGGCGGTTCTCCAGCATCCGCGCCTGCTGCTGGCCGCGGCGGCGTATGAAGTCGCCGAGCAGGCGCTGCGCCTGGCGGTGCGTAAGCAGTTCCCCGACCTGAAGCTCGGCCCGGCCAGCGAATGGGATGAGGGCAACTGGAAAGCGGGCCTGACGCTGAGTGTGCCGATCCCTGTTTTTAACGGTAATCGCAGGGAAATTGCCGAGGCTCGTGCGGCCCGCGACGCGGCGATGGCGTCGCTGGAAGGGGAATATGAAACCCTGCTGCACGCCGCCGCCCAGGCCCGCGCTCAGGCTGACGGGGCGCAGTTGAGAAGAGCGCATATTGAAACCGTCGTCGCGCCGCTGGTTGATCAGCAAATCACCGACTTGAACAAGCAGGCGGAACTGGGCGAACTGGATGTGCTGCTCACGCTCGATGCGTTGACGCGATCGCATGAAGCGAAGCTGAGCGGGCTGGAGGCGCACCTGTCGGAAGCGAAGGCGGCAAGTGTGTTGCGATCGCTCATTCAGCCGCCGCCGCGCACACCGGTCTTAAAGAATCTTTCCAACAAGGAGCCTTTGCGATGACACGCATGGCCACGTTTATTGTTCTCTCGGTTCTTTCGTTTGCACTCGTTGCGTGCAGCAAAGGCAGTGCCCCGGTTGCGCCTGCCGCCCAAGGTGAAGCGGTGCCGCCGCCATCGAATCGCATCGACATACCACCCGCAGTCCGGCAGAACCTGGGCATCACCTTCGCCAAGGTCGAGTCGCGCCGCGTGTCGGTCACCCGGCGATATCCCGGGCGATTCGAACGCCTGCCCCACGCCCGGCGCGAGTACCACGTCGCGATGCCAGGCCGCATCGAACTGCTCGTGCAGCAATACGACCCCGTCGCGCTGGGCCAGCCCTTGGCGCGGATCGATTCGCCGCAGTGGCGCGAACTCCAGCAAAAGCTTTCGAGTGAAGCGACGACGATCCGCCTGACGCTGCGAAGGCTCGACGCGGTGAAGCAACGCGAGAAAGCGGTGGCTGAGCACCAGATGCGCAACGATGAAATCATCGCGGTGTGGAAGGCGCGTGAGGCGGAGGTACACAAGCTCATCGCAGCGGGTGGCGGCGGCGCTTCGGAACTTGCCGCTACGCGCGCCCAGCTTGCCGAGGCGATGAAGGAAGATGCGAAGGTCCACGAAGAAGTCGCGGAGCTGGCCGAGAGCCGGATTCTGCTGGAGTCGGAGTTGATGCGTTATGAGCAGACGATGCCGCTGCTTTACGCGTTTGCGACGGGGCAGCCGGTGACGGCTGAGGCGATTGCGAAATCGTTCGATGTGGCGTTTTCACATGCTGCTTCGGTGACGGGCTACAGCGTGAGTGAACTGGTTCGGCCAGGGGCGGAAAATGAAGCGATGCCCATGTGGCGCACGCTGGATCGACTCGAGCTGCGCGCGATGCAGGCCGGTGTCGTCGAATTCACACCCGTGACCAACGGCACATGGGCGGAGACGGGCACGCTGATTCTCTCGACGGTCGATCCTGCCGCGATCCGCTTTCGCGCGATTGCCCCGCAGAGTGATTTGACGTTCCTGCGTGATGGATTGAGCGCGAGCATACTCGCGCCGGATGTTCGGACGAATGTGAACAGCGTTGCACTGCCCGCGACGCTTTCGCTGGGCCTTGAGGCGGACGCCCAGCAGCGGACGATTGAGATTTTAGGAGCACCTGCGCCGGGAGCAACATCCCGGCAGGGTGGTGCTGAGAGTCTAAAGCCTGCTGGGGCGGCCGAGGCACAAGAGAATCGTGCGCCGATAGCACCACCCTATCGGGATGGTGCTCCCGCGGATGGTGCTCCAAGCCTTCCTCCCTGGGCCCGTGCAGGCGTCTCCGCGCAGATCGAAGTCATCACCGATGGCCAGGCCGAGCCTGAGCTTGCGATTCCTGTTTCAGCGGTGATTCAGGATGGACTCGCGCACGTGCTCTTTCGCCGCGACCCGAAGGATGCGAACAAGGTGATTCGTCTCGAGGCGGACATGGGCGTGAGCGATGGGCAGTGGATCGTCATCAAGAGCGGCCTTCGCGAAGGCGATGAGGTCGTGCTGCAAGGCGTGTACGAACTGAAACTCGCCAGCAGCCAGTCCGCGCAGCTCAAGGGCGGCCACTTCCACGCGGACGGCACCTGGCACGCGGATGGAACGCCCGAACCGTAGGCGTAGTTCCGGGTTTCGGGTTCCGGGTTCCGGGTTGGGACAGGAACCCTGAACTCAGAACTCTGAACTCTGAACTCTGAACCCTCAACCCTGATCCCTCCACCCATGCTTAAGAACCTGATCGCATTTTCGATTCGCTACGCGCCGCTCGTGCTCATCCTTGCGGTGGGCGTGCTGGTGATGGCGGTGATCCAGGTGCCGCGCATGCCGGTGGATGTGTTCCCCGAGCTCAACGCGCCGACGGTGGTCATCATCTGCGAAGCGGGCGGCCTTGCCGCGGACGAAGTCGAGCAGAACGTGACGTTCCCGCTGGAGGCTGCGCTCAACGGCATGTCCGGCGTTCGCCGCGTGCGTTCCAGCAGCGCGGTGAGTCTCGCTGTCGTTTACGCCGAGTTCGACTGGGGGACGGACATCTACCGCGCCCGCCAGCTTGTCACCGAGCGTCTCGCCACCGCAGCCGAGCGCCTGCCGCCGAATGTGCATCTGGAAATCGCGCCGGTCACGGGCATCACCGGTGAGATCATGTTGATATCACTGGCCGAGGATGAAGACCCCAATACGCCCGCCGTCAGCGATCTGGTCCTTCGCGCCCAGGCGGAGTTTTACGTCGCCAACCGCCTGCTCGCGGTGCCGGGCATCGCCCAGGTCGTGGCCATCGGCGGCGAGCTGCCGGAGTATCAGGTCAACGTCCGCCAGGATCAGCTCATGCTGTACCACCTGTCGATCCAAGACGTCGTCGAAGCCGCGGCCAAGGCACACAGCACCGAGCCGGCGGGCTACCTGGAAAATATCGAAGGCCTGGAACTGCCCATCCGCCAGAACGCCCGCGTGAAATCCGTCAAGGATATTCAGGGCACGATCGTGAAGTACCACAACGGCGCTGCGGTCACCATCGGCCAGGTCGCCGATGTCATCCTCGGCGGCGCGCCCAAGCGCGGCACGGCCAGCGAAGGCGGTCGCCCGGCTGTGGTGCTCGGCGTGCAGAAAGCCCCGGGCACCAACACCCTCACCATCACCGCGGACATCGACGAAGCCATCAAGGAGATCAAGGCGGCCCTGCCCAAAGGCGTCGCGATCAACGCTCACGTCATGCGCCAGGCGGATTTCATCAACCGCTCGCTCACCAACGTGATCCACGTCCTGCGCGACGCGGCCATCTTCGTCGCCATCATTCTCATTCTCTTCCTGCTCAACTGGCGCACCACCGTCATCACCCTCACCGCGCTGCCGCTCTCACTGGCCGTCGGCCTGCTCACGCTCTGGGCCTGGGGCCTGTCGATCAATGTCATGACGCTCGGCGGCCTGGCGGTCGCCATCGGTGAACTGGTCGATGATGCGATCATCGATGTGGAGAACGTCTTTCGCCGTCTGAAGGAGAACGCGGCGCTGCCTGTCGCCAAGCGTAAACATTTCCTGCGCGTGATCTACGATGCGAGCAATGAGATTCGCTCGGCTGTCGTGTTCGCGACGATCATCATCGTGATCGTCTTCGTGCCTTTGCTGTTCCTGCAAGGGTTGGAAGGGCGATTTTTCAGGCCGCTGGGCATTGCGTATATCGCTTCGATTCTCGCCTCGCTCGTGGTCGCGCTGACCGTGACGCCGGCGATGTGCAGGTTTTTGCTGAAGCCGGGAGCACCATCCCGACAGGGTGGTGCTATTGGCGCAATGCCTCCTACGGCCACGGTCGCACCAGAAAGCCAAG
>JBBDXA010000144.1:0-6424 GCA_040902585.1 Phycisphaeraceae bacterium | reverse complement strand
CCTATCGGGATGGTGCTCCCGGAGATGGTGCTCACGACGGCTTCCTCGTTCGCTGGCTCAAGGCTCTCTATCGCCCCACGCTCGACCTCGCGCTGCGATTCCGCTGGGCGATTCTCGCCGTCGCCGCGATCATCACTGTTCTCAGCGTGCTGCTCGCTTCCACCTTCGGCACGTCGTTCCTGCCGACTTTTAATGAAGGCACCATCACCGTGTTTCTCTCCGCGCCGCCCGGCACCTCGCTGCATGAGAGCGATCGCCTGGCGCGCAGTGTGGATCAGCAACTGATCCAGGTCGAAGGCGTGGAGCATGTCGTGCGCCGCACCGGGCGGGCCGAGCGTGATACGCATGCGGAGCCGCCCAGCCGCAGCGAGATTGAGGTGCGGTTGAAGGACGGCTTCAGTCGCGAGGATGTGCTGCCAGGCATCGACAAGGTGCTGCGCGCCATCCCCGGCATCCAGACCGAGACCGGTCAGCCCATCGAACATCGCCTGTCGCACATTCTCTCCGGTACGCCCGCGGCAATCGCGATCAATGTTTACGGCGACGACATCGAGAAGCTTCGCCTGATCGCGAGGGAAGTCGAAGCGGAGCTCAATCAGATTCCCGGCACGCGCGATGTCGTGGGTAACCGCGAAGCGCTCATCGTCTCGCTGCCCATCCGATATCGCCACGATGATTTAGAGCAGTTCGGCCTGACACCCGCCGATGCCGCCGAGCAGGTACACCACGCGTTCTTCGGTGCCCACGTGGCGGAGGTGAACGAAGGCGTGCGGCGCTACGACATCGTCGTGCGCCTCGACCCGCGCGATCGCCAGAGTATTCAGAGCGTGAAGGACTTACTCCTGCGCGGGCAGGGCGGGGCGCTGGTGAGGCTGGAGGAAATCGCTGATATCGGACGGGAAAACACGCCCATGGGCATCCAGCGCGAGAACGCCCGCCGCAAAGCGGTGATCTCCACCAACGTCGCCGAAGGCTACAACCTCGGGCACCTCGTCGAGGAAGTGCAGCGACGCATCAACCCGATCGTAATCGACAAGCACGGCTACCAGGTGACCTACGGCGGCCAGTTCGAGGCCCAGCAGAACGCCTCGCAGACGATCTACGTCATGGGCGCGGGCGTCTGCGTCGTCATCCTGCTCCTCTTGTACATGGCCTTCCGCTCGATGCGGGCCGCGGCTCTGGTGATGGTCAATCTGCCACTCGCGCTCGTCGGCGGCATCGCTGCGATCTTCCTCACCGCGCCGCACGCCTTCGCCAACGCCCAGGCTTTGCTAAGCCTGGGCTCGGAGCCTTACCGCGCGCCGGTGATCTCCATCGCCAGCATGGTCGGCTTCGTCACGCTCTTTGGCATTGCCGTGCGCAACGGCATCCTGCTCGTCGATCACTATTCGCAGCTCCAGCGCGAAGGTCACTCGGTGGATGAAGCGGTGCGAAGAGGGTCGATGGAACGCCTCGTGCCGATCCTGATGACGGCTCTATGCGCTGTATTAGGCCTGGTGCCGCTGGCGATCGCGGCGGGCGAGCCGGGCAGCGAGCTGCTCGCGCCGCTGGCGATCGTCGTGCTGGGCGGACTGGTGACTTCGACGCTGCTGAATCTCGTCGTCGTGCCCGCGGGTTACTACCTCATCTTCAAGAACCGCCCGATGGAATTCGCCGCCGCCGCCGATGACTGGCTGCATGACTCCCCTCCCTCTTAGGGAGGGGCGGGGGGAGGGTAAGGCAAACTGCCACCTCACGCCTCCAAACAAACCAGAGATCCAAAGTCCGCTTCATCACAGCACAACACGCATCAAGAGTATTTGTCTCACCGACCCGCCCCCAACCCCTCCCTGAGAGGGAGGGGAGTCAGAAAAAAAACCCTCTTTTCAAGGATTTCCTTATGTCCAACTTCCTGCGCATCGCATCCCTCGCCCTCGTCTCCCTCACCCTCGTTGCCTGCGGCGGCAAGGATGATCCGCACAAGGATCACGATCACGGTCCCGACGGCCACACGCACACCGGCGGCACCAACACCGGCGGCCACACCCATGCGGGCGAACACTTCAACCTCGGCACCGTCAAGGCGGACAAGTACGAGATCGAAGTCGAACAGATCGGCAAGATCGAAAAGGGCGAAGGCATTCTCGAGATCAAAGTCGGCGGCCTGGAAAAGGGCGCAGCGGTGGTCCGCGTCTGGATCAGCAGCGGCTCCACCAAGGGCACGGTAGCCAAGGCGGATTATGTCGCCGCGGAAGATGCGTTTGATGTGCATGTGGATACCGGTGACGCCGTAGCAGCCGACGCTAAGTGGTGGATCGAAGTCGAAGCCACCGATGGCACCAAGGCGACCGCGTCGTTCGATATCAAGCGCTGACATCAAGTCCTGATAGCTTAAGATTGTCGTTCAGCGGCGCGGCCGATCCCCCGGAGTCCGCGAGGCCCGCTTGTTCCACCACGCCACCGCGAGGTTCCCCATGTTCAACCGTTCCCCTCTCTTCACTCTTCTCCTCCTCTGCACCCTTCCCCTCGCCGCCGCGCAGGCTGCCGACCGACCGCCCAACTTCGTCTTCTTCCTCGTGGATGACCTGGGCTACATGGATGTGAGCCCCAACAACCCCAACACGTTTTACGACACGCCCAATATCGACAAGTTCGCCAAGACCGCCATGCGCTTCACCGATGGCTATGCCGCGTGCTGTGTGTGCAGCCCGACGCGGGCTTCGATCCTCACCGGCAAGTACCCCGCGCGGCTGCACACGACGGATTACTTCTGCGGCAAGCGCACCGGCAAACTCCTGCCGCCGGATTACCTGTGTCACCTTCCGCTCGAAGAAGAGACCATCGCCGAGACGCTCAAGAAGAAAGGTTACGCCACCTACTTCGCCGGCAAGTGGCACCTGGGCGAGGCCGATTATTACCCGGAGAAGCAGGGCTTTGACATCAACATGGGCGGCCTCGATCGCGGCGGACCCTACGGCGGCGACAAATATTTTTCGCCCTACGGCAACCCCAAACTGCCCGACGGCCCCAAGGGCGAACACCTGCCCGCACGCCTCGGCAACGAGACGGCAAAGTTCATCGAAGCGAACAAGGACAAACCCTTCCTCGCGTATCTTTCCTTTTATAGCGTGCATACGCCGCTCATCGGCCGGCCGGATTTGATCGAGAAGTATCGCCAGCGCGCCGCCAAACTTCCTGAGCGTGAGAAGTGGGGCAAGGAACATCAGCGTGATGTGCGCCTTGTGCAGGATGTGCCCGTGTATGCCGCGATGGTTGAAGCGATGGACCTGGCCGTGGGCACCGTGCTCGATAAGCTCGATGAACTGAAGCTCGCGGACAACACCGTCGTCATTTTCTTCTCCGACAACGGCGGCCTCAGTACGAGCGAAGGCTTCCCGACCTCGAACCTTCCCCTCCGCGCGGGCAAAGGTTGGAACTACGAAGGCGGCATCCGCGAGCCTCTGATTATCCGCGCCCCAGGCCTGACCAAGCCGGGCAGCACGTGCAGCGTGCCGGTCATCAGCACTGATTTCAATCCGACGCTTCGCGAGCTGGCCGGGGCGCCGATGGATGTGAAACAGCACATCGACGGCGTTTCACTCGTCCCACTCCTGCGCGGCGAGAAGGACTTGAAGCGCGACGCGATCTACTGGCACTACCCGCACTACGGCAACCAGGGCGGCTCACCCTCCGGCGCGATCCGCAGCGGCAAGTACAAGCTCATCCAGTTCTACGAAGACGATCGCGTCGAACTGTATGACCTCGAAAATGATCTGAGCGAGAAGAACGACCTGAGCAAGGAAAAGCCGCAGGTCGCCGCCGAATTGCAGGCAAAGCTTCAAGCCTGGCTGAAGGATGTGAAAGCCCAGATGCCCACGCCGAACCCGAAGTTCAGCGAGGAAGCCGAGAGGAAGTTCCACGAGAACGCCAACAAGCAGAAGGTGAAGTGAAGTTGAAGGCTGGAGCACCATCCCGGCAGGGTGGTGCATGTCGGGTAACCGTACGCCCCCAGCACCGCCCTGCCGGGACGGTGCTCCAACTCTAAGTCTTTCACACACGTTCTAAGGAAAGCATGAATCAAGGAAAGCAGGAAGGGGAGTTGTGGTCTGAATCAATCACACCTTTCCACCTTTCCTCATTTCCTCTTTTCCTGCTTTCCTTAGAAATCCGGATTCAGTTCACCGCGAATTTCAGTATCCGCGCAGCCGTGCCCTTGCTCGCCGGGTCGTGATCCTTACTGATGCGGATCGCCACCGAGTGCTTGCCGCGCTCCAGGTCCGTCGCCAGCATCACCGTGCGGGGGTAATGCAATCCCTTGCTGAAGCGATGAAACAGATTCACCTGCTTCCACTCGCCACCATCGACCTTCACTTCCAGGATCCCCGCATCAGGCCCAGCCAGCACATACACGCCCACCGCCTGGCCTTCGAACGTGATCGCAGCCGAGGCACCGGGCCTGGTGCTGTGCAGCAGGAGCCTGCCCGCGAAGGTGTCGCGGAACGAGCCGGGAATGTTCTTCCAGTCGGGCACATCAAACCCCCAGGCCGCATCGATGATCGCTTCTTTGGGGTCGACGAAATGGCCCTGCCCGTAGTTGCCTGCATCAAGAGGCTTCGCGCGGGAGACGTAACCGGACGTGTCCTGGCCGGCCTTTTTCCACGCGGCATCGCACAGGTCCAGGCACATCCGCGCCGCCAGCGCGTTGCCGGTCGGACCGGGGTGCGTGCCGCCATAGATTTTCCAGGTGATATTTTTCTCGCTGATGAGCTGCGAGACTTCCTTCGAGATGTTCACGCTGGCGATGCTGTAGTGTTCGCACACTTCTTCATGGGCCTCGATCGACACCGGCGTCTTGCCTTTGTCATACGTGGCGATCATGCCTTCGTTCGTGAAGTGGACGACGACGATGTCCATCATCGGATTATGCCTGCGGCACTGGCGGATGATGCCTTCCATCCCGCGGAGGGCAGCCTGCTTCGTGTGCATCGCATCCTGATCATCATTCACGGCAAACTCAATAAAGAAGAGATCGACCTTGCCATGGGCGAAGACATCTTCTTCCAGGCGATGCGCGCCGGTGGTGGAGCAGGTAGATGCGATGCCCGCGCTGGTGATCTTGAAGTCTGCAAGCGGAAATCGTTTTTTCAGGCCTTCGACGACGATCGGGCGGTAGCCGTTCATCTCGGTGATGCTGCCGCCGATGAACGCAACGTGGCCCTTCTTCGTCTGCGTGAAGACGATCGAGCTGTTGCGCAGACTGTCTCGCTGGTTGAGATTGCGCGCCGTCGTCGCGGGCGGCTCGGCGGCGAAGGCGAAAGTGGTGAGGGCTGTGAGAAGAATGAGTGCGGGAAGGATGGCGGGAGTGATTTTGCTCATGGGAATATGGTAGCGAACACATGTTGAATGCCGTGGACGTGTCGGAAGATTGAAATGCGGATGCTTGTGTTGCACCGGTTCTTAACGCAGAGGCGCAGAGGCGGAAGAGGGCGCTGAGAGGAAAGTTTTTATTCAGTTCCCTTCTCAGCGCCCTCTTCCGACTCTGCGCCTCTGCGTCAAAACCAGCCTTCGCAACTCGCCCTATTTCAATCCGTAGAACGTCGCCGCCGTGCCGCCGAAGACCGCGGCCCGTTCGTGTTCGCCGATCGGCCCCAGCGCTTCGACCAGCGCGGCAAACACCTGTTCGTAGGAACCCGCCAGTTCGCACACCGGCCAGTCGCTGCCGAACATACATCGCCCCGGCCCGAAGGCATCGAGCGCCGCCTGCACATAAGGCTTCAAATCAGCGGGCTTCCACGCCTTCCAGTCCGACTCGGTGATCAGGCCTGAAAGCTTGCAGTAGATATTGGGAAACTTCGCAGCCGCGCGCAGGTCATCGACCCAGCCTTTCGTCACGCCTTCTTTGATGCGTGGCTTCGCCAGATGATCGATCACCATCGGCAACTCAGGCAGCGCCGCCCCGAGTGTCGCGGCATGCTTCAAATGCTTCACGTAAAAGAGCAGATCGAACGGGACGCGATGTTTCTCCAGCACCCGCAGGCCGCGCATGATGTCGGGGCGAATGATGAAGTCATCATCCGGCTCATCCTGCGTCACGTGCCTGATGCCGACGAACTTGGGATGGTCCGCAAACTGAAGCAACTGCTCTTCGCACGCAGGGCTGGCGAGATCGACCCAACCGACAACGCCGGCGATGAAGTCATTCGTCTCGGCAAGCTCCAACACCCAGCGGTTCTCGGCGATGTCGTGCTGCGTCTGCACGAAGATCGATCGCCGCACGCCCGCCCTATCGAGGTGCGGCTTCAAATCGTCAGGCAGATAATCGCGGTTGATCGGCGTATGCGCAGGCGTTTTCAACCATTCATAGTTGAACGGCTGCGAGCGTTGCCAGAAATGTTGGTGGGCGTCGATGATCATCATAAAGCCGCGACCGGTGGTCGCGGTCCGT
>JBBDXA010000143.1:0-24613 GCA_040902585.1 Phycisphaeraceae bacterium | reverse complement strand
CCCCCGGCCCCTCCCTGGGAGGGAGGGGAGTTCCATCCTTCCGAGCGGCTGCTTCCCTCGCGGCTTTCAGAGCAACCTTTGACGCCCCATTTCAAATCACTACAATTCTCCCCTTTCCCAGCCTTAGCGAGGCCTTGACAGCCTCTCCCGTGGTACCGCGGCGGCGGTGGATCGTCCGTCCGCCCCTGTCGCCACCCCTTCAACCGACCCCCAACGATCCAGGAATCCAAGGCCATGGCCAAGAAATCGTCCAAGAAATCCGCTTCCAAATCCAAATCCTCCGCCCAGAGCAAGCCTGGCAAGGCCAAAGCCAACAAGCTGGTCTACTACTTCGGCCAGACCCGCTGCGATGGTCGCGGCCTGAGCAAGGGCCTGCTCGGCGGCAAGGGCCTGAACCTCGCCGAGATGACCGCCATCAAGCTGCCCGTGCCTCCCGGGTTCACCATCACCACCGAAGTGTGCGCCCTCTATTACAAGGCCGGCCGCAAGCTGCCCAAGGCCATGATGGACGAAGTACACAAGGCCGTCGCCACGCTGGAGAAGGAAACCGGCAAGAAGTTCGGCGACAAGAAAGACCCGCTGCTCGTCTCCGTTCGCTCCGGCGCAGCTCTCTCCATGCCCGGCATGATGAACACCATCCTGAACCTGGGCCTGAACGACGCCTCCGTGGCCGCCCTCGCCAACGCCACCGGCAACGAGCGCTTCGCCTATGACAGCTATCGTCGCCTGATCAACATGTACGGCGACGTCGTCATGGACGTCGATCACCACCACTTCGAAGCCGCGTTCGATGGTATCAAGCTCAAGTACAACGCCAGGCTCGACACCGATGTGCCCACGCAAGGCCTGATCGAACTGTGCAACGCTTATAAGGATGTGTACCAGCATGCCGTGGGCAGCCCGTTCCCGCAGGACCCGATCAAGCAGCTCACGCTGGCGATCGAGGCCGTCTTCAAGAGCTGGATGCAGCACCGAGCAGTGCGCTACCGCCAGATTCACAACATCCAGGGCCTGCTGGGCACCGCGGTGAACGTGCAGTCCATGGTCTTCGGCAACATGGGCCAGGACAGTGGCACCGGCGTCGCCTTCACCCGCAATCCTTCCACCGGCGAGAACAAGTTCTACGGCGAGTTCCTCATCAACGCCCAGGGCGAAGACGTCGTCGCGGGCATCCGCACGCCGATGTCCACCGATGAAATGCCCAAGTGGAAGGCTCACATCTACAAGCAACTGCTCGGCGTGAAGAAGACGCTCGAGAAGCACTACCGCGAGATGCAGGACATCGAGTTCACCATCGAGAACTCCAAGCTCTACATGCTCCAGACGCGTAACGGCAAGCGCACCGGCGCGGCTGCGGTGAAGATCGCCTGCGACATGGTCAAGGAACGGCTCATCACTGAAAAGGAAGCGGTCCTGCGCATTCCCGCCGGCGACCTGACGCAGCTCCTGCTGCCCAGCTTTGACCCCAAGGCCAAGACGACCGGCGAAGTGCTCACCGTCGGCCTGCCCGCCTCCCCCGGCGCAGCGGTCGGCAAGCTCGCCTTCACCGCGGAAGAAGCAGTCGAGCGAACCCACGCCGGTGAAAAGGTATTGCTCGTCCGCAAGGAAACGAACCCGGAAGATATCGACGGCATGCACTCGGCGGCAGGCATTCTCACATCGACGGGCGGTATGACCAGCCATGCGGCCGTCGTCGCTCGCGGCTGGGGGCGCTGCTGCGTGGCCG
This sequence comes from Phycisphaeraceae bacterium, assembly GCA_040902585.1. Classification (GTDB taxonomy): domain Bacteria; phylum Planctomycetota; class Phycisphaerae; order Phycisphaerales; family Phycisphaeraceae; genus JBBDXA01. Next base: position 22,887 of record JBBDXA010000143.1, on the reverse strand, counting down.
GCGCGGGTGAAGTTCAGATCGATGCCAAGGCTCGCACCATCACCATCAAAGGCAAGACGTTCAAGCACGATGACACGCTCTCCATCGACGGCTCCACCGGCGAGGTGATGGTCGGCTCGATCGCCACGCAGGAGCCCACGCTCTCGGGCGACTTCGCGAAGGTGATGAAGTGGGCCGACAAGTACCGCACGCTGAAAATCCGCACCAACGCGGACACGCCTGCCGACGCCAAGCGTGCCCGTGACTTCGGGGCTCAGGGCATCGGCCTGTGCCGCACCGAGCACATGTTCTTCGAAGGCGACCGCATCGTCGCCATCCGCGAGATGATCCTCGCCGAGAGCAAGGAAGACCGCGTCAAGGCTTTGGCGAAACTTCTGCCGCACCAGCGCAACGACTTCATCGGCATCTTCACCGCGATGAACGGCCTGCCCGTGACCGTGCGCCTCCTCGATCCGCCCCTGCACGAGTTCCTTCCGCACGATGACGACAATCAACAGGAAATGGCGGACCTGCTCAAGGTGTCGCTCGCCAAGATCAAGTCGCGCGTGTCGCAGCTTCACGAAGCCAACCCGATGCTCGGCCATCGCGGCTGTCGCCTGAGCGTCACCTATCCGGAAATTCTCCAGATGCAGGTGACGGCCATCGTCGAAGCCGCCATCGCGTGCAAGAAGAAGGGCATCAAGGCGATTCCTGAGATCATGCACCCGCTCGTGGGCACCGCCAAGGAGATCAAACTCCTGCGCCAGTGGACGGAAGAAACCATCGCGGCGGTGAAGAAGGACAAGGGCTTCAAAGGCACGCTCGATATCCTCATCGGCACGATGATCGAAATCCCCCGCGCGGCCCTGACCGCCGACGAGATCGCCGAGCATGCGGAGTTTTTCAGCTTCGGCACCAACGACCTGACGCAGATGACCTTCGGCTACAGCCGCGACGACGTGAACACCTTCCTGCCGGATTACCTGGCGAAGGAACTGCTGCCTTGCGATCCGTTCCAGTCGCTGGACACCAGCGGTGTCGGGCAGTTGGTGGAGATGGGCGTCAAGAAGGGCCGCAGCGTGAAGAAGAATCTGAAGGTCGGCATCTGCGGCGAGCACGGCGGCGATCCGGATTCGATCTTCTTCTGCCACAAGGTCGGGCTGGATTACGTGAGCTGTTCCCCGTTCCGCGTGCCGATTGCCCGCCTCGCCGCCGCCCAGGCCGCGTTGAAGTAATGTTCACGCCAAAGCCCAGGGATAGCTATCCCTGGGCTTTGTCTATAATTGAAACCTCATGATCACGCGAAGAAAAACCCGACAGGTCACCCTCGGCGACGAAGCGCACGGCATCGTCAAGATCGGTGGCGATGCGCCCGTGTCCGTGCAGTCCATGACGGCCGGCTACACGTACGAGATCGACAAGTGTGTCGCCGAGATACACAAGCTCGCCGCGGCGGGCGCGGACATCGTGCGTGTCGCGGTGCCTGAAAAGAAGGACACCGAAGCCCTGAAGGAAATCCTGACGCAGGTGCAGGTCCCGCTGGTTGCGGATGTTCACTTTCACTTTCAGCGAGCGATGGAATCGATCGAGGCCGGCGTTCACAAGATCAGACTGAACCCCGGCAACATCCAGGATCGCAATCAGGTTGCCCAGGTCATCGACGCCTGCAAGGAGCGCAAGCTTCCCATTCGCATCGGTGTCAACGAAGGCTCCATCGTCGAACGCAAGGATAAACAGAAACGCTTGAAGGAACTAGGCGGCGTCTTCTCCGACAACAAGCACGGCCACTTCCTGGCCATCATGATCTCCAAGCTCGAAGAGTATCTCGACATTTTCTACGAGCGGAATTTCTACGACATCGTCATCAGCGCCAAGTCCATCGATCCGCTCATCGTAATCGACGCCTACACGGAGATCAGCAAACGCTTCGATCATCCGCTGCATTTGGGCGTGACGCATGCCGGCCCGAAGGAGACGGGCACGATTCGCAGCGTGGTTCCGCTGGGTCACCTGCTGGCATCAGGCGTGGGCGACACCATCCGCATCAGCTATGCGAATGATCCGGTGTACGAAGTGCAGGATGGGCTGGAGATGCTCTACTGCCTGGGCCTGCGCACGCGCAAGGGCGCGGAACTGATCGCCTGTCCTTCGTGCGGGCGCATCCAGGTTGATCTCTTCAAGCTCGTGCAGGATGTCCGCAAGCAACTGGCGGAGGAAATCAGCCTGCCGATCAAGGTCGCGGTGATGGGCTGCGTGGTGAACGGGCCGGGCGAGGCGGAAGGCGCGGATGTCGCCATCTTCGCGGGCGACCGCAAAGGCATTATTTACGTGCAGGGCGAGCGCGTCGCCAATGTGCCCGAAGAGCAGATTCTTGATCGTCTCCTGGTCGAGTGCCGCAAGTTCCAGGACCGCGTGCAAAAGGGTGAAGCGAAGCTGGGTGAGAAGGTGGTGGACATCGTCCCGCCGGACCCGATCGGCGAACTCGGCAGCGGGTTCGACAAGATCGCGGCAGGGAATGTGGACACGATTCCGGGCGGGAGTGCCGGGGGTAAGGTCACACCGCTGACGATCAGTACGAAATAAACATTTCCTGCTCCGATGGGGGATCACAAATGCAGGTGATCAAGTCAAAAAGCTGGAGCGACTTCAAAAGACACATCGAAGAGTATGTTCGCCTTTCGTCGGTCAAGCGAGGACAGATCATCTTCCGCGGCCAGGTGGATTCCCGCTGGTCATTGACGACCACTCTGGATCGTCGCCGGAAGTTCGCGGACCAACTCCTTCGACGGGAGTGCATCGATCGTCTCGTTCGGGCATTCAAGCGCAATTGCGTGGGGGCTCTTGAGAATACAGCCGGCCTCGTGGACGATCTGGAATGGGAATTACTGGGCCGTCACCACGGGCTGCCGACTCCCATTCTGGACTGGACGGAATCGCCCTATATGGCGGCGTTTTTCGCCTTTGACGACGCGGCCGCGAACGCGCGCGGACACGTTTCAATCTGGGCACTTGACTGTGAGTTCTTCGAGAACAACGATTCTACATCGCTTGAAGTCATCGACAACGTGGACCTCGTCCGCTTCAACCTGCGGGCTGTTGACCAGCGAGCGGTCTTTCTTCGCGTGATCGATTCGTCGCAGCCTCTTGTCCGGCTCCTCAGTTCACGGCTCGTGCGGTATGATGTCCCAGCCGCCGAAGCCAGGACGGCCCTGACGGATCTCGATGCGATGAATGTGAACGCCCGAGCGATGTTTCGTAATCTGGATGGCGCGGCACGATTGGCGGACAGGCGTATTCTCTTCTTTGGAGATGATTGACATGGCTTCCGTATTCAAAGAGGCGTCAAAGCTTTCAAAGGAAGATCAGGAATTGATCCGCCTCTACTCCGCAACAGGACGGCCCGCGGACGATCTGCCTTACACGACCGATTTTGAGCAGATGTGCCTTTCGGTTTACGGGTCGGCGAGTGATGAGATTCAGGGCAGGGCATTTCGCAGGCTCCTGGCCCTGCGCAAGTCACGCCGCCTGCCGCGCATCGGACGAATGTTCGTCGACCGCACCCCCATCAACGAGGATGAGGCGGAAATACTGACTAATCTCATCGCACGCAGCGCCGGGACCATCGGACATCGTGATTCACTGCCGTTCACCGCAGAGTTCCGCCAATTGGTAAAGGCATTCAACGAGCAAACGGGACGCAAGCTAGATCCGCATACCGTCTGGCGGATGGTGTCTCGAGTAGCAAAGTGGCCGGTCCTTAGACAAAATTAGCGAACGTTACAATCCAAAACACCACAGGACGTGGCTTTCCTCCTAGCGACGCAGGACGCATCGCATGTTCGACCGATTCATCCCAAGCATGTTCAAACGCCGGCTGCTGCTGCTGGCGATCGGTGCCGCGCTCGTGCTCGGCGTGATCCTGATTCAGCTCGTGCGCCTCACCGTGGTTCAGGGAGCCCAATGGCGTGAGAAAGCCGAGCAGGCGCTCACCTCGCATCGCCTCATTCCCACCGCCCGCGGCTCCATCTTCGATCGCCACGGTCGGATCCTCGCCGTGGACAAACCCAGCTACGACGTGGCCGTGATGTACGAGATCATCAACGGCGACTGGGCCTATCGGCAGGCCCGGCAGCAGGCGTGGAAGCAGAACCGCCATCGCTGGCAGGAACTGAGCGCCGATGAGCGCGAGAAGCTCGTCGTGCAGTTCCAGCCCCAGTGGAACGCGCAGGTTGATGAATTGTGGACGACGCTCTGCAAGCTCGGCCGCATCGATCGCGATGCCCTTGAACAGCGCAAGGCGGAGGTGATTCGCCGGGTTGAACAGATCGCCAGCGACGTCTGGGCTCGCCAGCAGGAACGCCGCGCCGCTGAGTTGGAGGAAGAAGGGCAGATCGAACCGCCGCCGCTGGTGAAGCGACCGATCAGCGAGCATCGTTCGCCGCACGCGATCCTTGAGAATGTCAGCGAAGACACGCTGCTCCAGGTGCGGCACATGATCGCACTGGCGGAGTCTCGCGCCGGAGCGATCGCGAAGGATGCAGCCGCCGCGGCGAACGATGACATGAAAGCTTGGGAACACGTGTCGATCCAGGCTGCCCGTCAGCGGGTCTATCCACTGGAGACGCTCACGGTGGAGATCGATCTTTCCACCTTTCCCGGTGCCCTTCGCAAGCAGCAGCGCGTGGATGTCACCGTCGAAGGCGTCGCGTGGGCGATGGTCGGCGACCTGCGTCCCATCTGGCGCGAAGATGTCGAGCGTCGGCCCTACAGCAGGATGATTGCCGAGGGTGAGAAGGAGATCGATCTTGCCGGCTACCTGCCCGGTGATCGCACGGGTCGCTGGGGCATCGAACAGGCGTTCGAGGATGTGCTGCGCGGCCATCGCGGTCGCATCCTGGAGTACGTCGACAGCTCTCACGAAGATATTCGCACTGATCCGATCGGCGGAAAGAATGTCACGCTGACGCTGGATGTGCGATTGCAGGCCCGGATTCAGGCGATCATGGACCCGCGGCTGGGCCTGACGCGCGTGCAGCCTTGGCATGCGAAGGAGTATTCGACGATTGTTGACGTGCAGCCGGGCGAGGAGTCCACGGTTGATCCCCTGCGGCCCGCGCTGGGCGAATCGCTCAATGCCGCGGCGGTGGTGATCGACATCGGTTCGGGCGAAGTCCTCGCGGCTGTCAGCATGCCCACCGTCGGCAAACGGCAACTGCGGGATGATCCTGATTCGGTTTGGAAGGACACGCTCAATCGTCCGTTCACCAACCGCGCGATCGGCGTGCCTTATCAGCCCGGCTCGACGATGAAACCCGTCACGCTGCTGGCGGCCGTGGCGGAAGGACTGCTCGCGGCGGATGGTCTAATCAGTTGTACAGGACATCTCTATCCGAACCTGGCCAACCAGTACCGCTGCTGGATCTACAAGCACTACAACGGCATGACGCACGACCAGGTCGTCGGTCACGCCCTCGACGGCGCGGCCGCGATCGCCCGAAGCTGCAACATCTTCTTCTACACGCTCGGCCAGCGCCTGGGCACGGCGAAGCTCGTCACATGGTTCCGAAAGTTCGGCCTCGGGCGCACCTTCGACATCGGCCTTGCGGAAGAATCACGAGGCAGACTTCCTTCAATCATCGACGCGCGTGAGCCGCATCGCGGCGGACCGAGCGAAGCGATCATGATGGGCATCGGGCAGGGCCGGGTGGAGTGGACGGTCCTTCAGGCGGCCAACGCCTACGCCACCATCGCCCGCGGCGGCTACATGCTCGCCCCGACGCTCATTCGCGACATCGAAGGGCAGCCACCGCGAACCCGCCATCGCGAAGACCTCAAGCTGGACCCGCGCGCGATCGACATCGCCATGCAGGGCCTGTTCGAGGCGGTGAACAAGCCGTATGGCACCGCGCACCAGTTCGCGCTCCTGCCGGGCAAGCCCGCGATCTTCGATTTCCCCGGCGTGAAGATTTTCGGCAAGAGCGGCACCGCCACCGCGCCGCCCCTGCGCGAGCCGATCGATGACGATGGCGATGGTTACCCCGATCGTTACGGCCCGCCGCTGCGAGTCGGTGATCATGCGTGGTTCGTCGGCTTTGTGCAGAAGCCCGGGTCGGATCGCCCGGACTATGCGATCGCAGTGGTGGTCGAATACGGCGGCAGCGGCGGGGCGGTGGCGGGGCCGATCGGCAATCAGATTCTTTACGCGATGCGCGCGGAGGGGTATCTGCCGTGAAGGGTGAATCGCTCTGGCATCGCGCGCTCATGATGCACCCGGCGTGGTACGGCCTCGTCGCGGCGATCGGCCTCGCGCTCATGGGCATCACCGCCATCGGCACCACGCACGGCGACTATTCCTCCGCGCAGACCAAGTGGCTGGTCATCTCTCTCATCGCCCTGGTCATCTGCCTGGTGCCTTCGACGAAGCACATCTCGATCGTCGCCTACCCGCTGATGATCGCCATCATCATCCTGCTCATCGTCATGATGCTGCCGGGCGTGCCCAACTGGCTGGTGCCCGTGCGCAACGGCACCCGCGCGTGGATCAACTTGAAGTTCATGATGCTCCAGCCTTCGGAGCTGGCGAAAATCGTCTTCGTGCTGGCCTTGGCGCGCTACCTGCGCTACCGCGAGAACTACCGCACACTCGGCGGCCTGCTCGTGCCCTTCACCATCATGTTCATCCCCGTCCTGCTCATCCTCAAGCAGCCTGACCTGGGGACAGCGATCCTGTTCCCCGTCGCGCTCTTTGCCGTGCTCGTGGCAGCGGGAGCGAAGCTCAAGCATTTGGGCACGCTCATGGGCCTTGCGATTCTCGCCGTCGCTCTGAACGTCGCGGCAATCTACCTGCTGCCGGAGTCTATGCAACTGCTTAGACCGCACCAGCGGGCCCGCATCGTCGCCATGATCAGCCAGGCCCGCGGCGATCAGCGTTACATCGATGACATCGGCTACCAGCAGTACAAATCCATGACGCTCATCGGCTCAGGCCAGACCACCGGCTTTGGAAAGGAACGCGCGGCGGTCATCATCAGCCACAACAAACTGCCGGAGGATCACAACGACATGATCTTCGCCGTGATCGTCAACCGCTGGGGCCTGAAGGGCGCGGTGGGCCTGCTGGGACTCTACGGCATCATGATCGGCTCGATGTTGCTGACGGCGGCGCGCACCAAGGATCCATTCGCCCGCCTCAGCGTGGTCGGCTTTGCCAGTCTTCTCTTCGCTCAGATGGCGATCAACATCGGGATGAACATCGGCCTGCTGCCCATCATCGGGATTACGCTGCCGTTCGTTTCCTACGGCGGCTCCAGCCTGGTCGCGACGTTTCTGATGATCGGCCTGGTGCTTAACTTCGCCATGCAGCGGCAATCCATCCTCGCCCGGCCCAGCTTCGAGTTCCAGCATGAGGAGTCGCGGGAGATGACGAAGATGCTGCGCCGCGCGTGATTCCTCGCCGCTGCTACCATCTCCGCATGACCGTGCCCGCATTCGTCATCGAAGAACTCGCCCGCCTGAGCATCACGCTCAGCGATGAGCAGCTCGCGCAACTTGCGACCTATCTCAATCACCTGCTCACGACCAACAAGACGATGAACCTCACGGCCATCCGCGAGCTTGACGCGGCGTGGCGAAGGCTCATCATCGACAGCCTGACCGTGCTGCCGATGCTGGATGATGTTCTCGAAGGTGCGAAGCTCATCGACGTCGGCAGCGGCGGGGGCCTGCCCGGCGTGCCTGTCGCGATCGCGCGGCCGGATGTGTACGTGACACTCCTGGAAACGACCGGCAAGAAGGCCCGCTTTCTCGAAACATGCGTCACGGTCGTCGGCCTGACGAATGTAAGCGTGGTACAGGCCCGCGCGGAGACGGCAGGGCAGGAGTCTGCCCATCGCCAGAAGTATGACGCGGCCATCAGTCGCGCCATCGGCCCGATGCGCGAACTATTGGAATACTGTCTGCCGCTGGTCAAGCTCGGCGGCGTGGTGCTGGCGATGAAAGGCCCCAAGGCGGAAGAGGAACTCGACGAAGCGGGCGACGCAATCATGACCTTAGGCGGCGGCGAGATTCAGGTGATGGAGGCGTATCCGGAGAGCTTCGACATCGGCACCGTCGTCATCCGCATCACGAAGGAACATGCGACGCCGCAGGAGTTCCCGCGTGCGCCGGGCATGCCGCGGTTGCAGCCGTTGTGACCCTGCGCGCGGCCCAAGCCCGATGGCGTGTCCGCGAGTCGTCGGGGCATTCTGAATTCGAGTACCCCAACGGCTCGCAAAGCCTCGCCATGGGGCGTGGCGACTTCCGATCACTTCCTTTCATCCTTCGGCGTGCTTCCCTTTTTCACCACCCAGTGCGCGAAGGTCGGGCTGATTGCCTTGAAGAGGTCGATGATGCGATACAGGCGCGGCACGCAGAGTTCGAGCTTTGGCCGATCGAGGAGCCGGACGATCTTCTTCGCCACGCGCTGGGCGGGAATCCCGCGCTTTTTCACTTCATCCTGAAGCTTGTCGTAGCCCGGGTTATCGAAGAACTCCGTGAGCACGAGGCCGGGGTTCACGTAGCTGAAATGCACGCCGCAGTTGCAATACTCCATCGCCAGCGTCTGCGTGAACGAGACGATCGCGGCCTTTGCCGCCGAATACGGCCCGTGCCCCCACGGTCCCATCTTCGACGAGAGCGATGACACATTGATGATGTGCCCCTTGCCGCGGGCGAGCATGCCCGGCAACAGCTTCTCGATGAATTTCACCGGCGCGAAGTAATGCACCTGCATCATGCGGTGATGTTCTTCATGCGAATGCTCCAGGGCTTTGAGCATCTTGCCGTCGCCGGCGTTGTTGATGAGGATGTCCACGTGACCATAGTCCGCGATGATGCGGTTGAGCGCCTGATCGATGGCAAGGTTGTCGAGCAAGTCGAGCGTGAGCGGAAAGCTCGGCACCTTGGCGGAAAGCTCCTTCGCCAGAGCTTCGAGGCGATCGGTCCGCCGCGCGATCAGGATCGTCCGAACCCCGCGCTGGGCAAGCAGAATCGCCACGGCCTTGCCGATGCCGCTGGACGCGCCCGTGACGATTGCCAGCGGCGCGCGCGGCTCGGTCTGCACAGGTTCTGGCTGGACATCAGGCATTCGTGGCATTCCTCGCAGGTCTGAAGATCGACTCGCGACTATTATGGCGTATCGCGAGGACCGGCACATGAAGTACAAGTACGGTGAATATGACGGTGAACCCTTTCCGACGCCGGACAGTCTGTTCCCTACGCCGCAGGTGGTGCGGTTCATCCTGCAATACGGCCAGCAGGCTCTGGACGCGTTGGAGAACAACGAGGATGAACAGTACGCGCAGATGGTGCAGGAGATGCTCGACGCGGGCCTGCTGGAACGCGATGAGCGGACGGGCGAATTGAGGCTGACGCCGAGGATGGTCAAAGGCATCGAACATCGGTCGCTCCTGGAGATTTTCGCCGGTCTGCGGCAGGGGACGAAGGAAGGGCACGCGACTCTGGATGCCGGGCGCGGCGATGAACGGACGGACGGCACGAAGCCTTATGAGTTCGGCGATCCGATCAGTGAACTGGATGTGCATGCGACGATGCGCAATGCGCTGGCGCGGCAGATGGGTAACGTGGAACAGGAGTCTAATCAACAGCCACACAGCAGCCCGACCCTCCCCCAGCCCCTCCCTAAGAGGGAGGGGAGCCGAGCGCCGATCCACCTGAACTCCGGCGACTTTGAACTCTTTCAGACGGAAGGCCACAGCGATGTCGCCATGTGCATCCTGCTGGATATGTCCGGCTCGATGATGCGCTACGGCCGGTTCTTTCAGGCGAAGCGCGTCGCTCTGGGCATGGCGGGCCTGATGCGAAGGCATTTTCCGCAGGACACGATTGATTACGTGGGCTTCTACTCGACCGCCTGCCGGATTCGCGAGAGCGAGCTGCCGCTGATCATGCCCAAGCCGGTGAGCATGTACGATCCGGTCATCCGCCTGCGCGTGCCCTTGCAACAGGCGATGGACAATCCGCGCCGTGTCCCGCAGCATTTCACCAACCTTCAACTCGGCCTGCGCATGGCGAGGCAGATTCTCTCGCGGCGCGGCGCAGCCAACAAACAGATCTTCGTCATCACCGATGGTCAGCCCACCGCGCACGTCGAACCCGGACCCACCGGCGATGACATGCTCTACCTGCTCTACCCGCCCAGCGATCAGACCTGCACCATCACGCTCAAGGAAGCGCTGCGCTGCCAGCAGCAGGGCATTCGACTTTCGACCTTCGCGCTCATCGAAGATTACTGGGGCATGGACTGGGTCGGCTTCGTCGACCAGCTCACCCGCCTGACTCGCGGCACCGCCTTTTATTGTTCGAGTGATGACCTGAGTTCCACCGTCGTCGAAAGCTATCTCAGCGGCAAAAAGCAGAAGAAGGCGATGATGTGAGAGCTATGAGTTGTGAGCTTTGAGCTATGAGACAGAGGCGGGCAGCGTCACTTGGGCGATCACACTACACTGGGGAACCTGCGGCCGAGGTTGCTTCCTTCTGGCTCCTAGCTCATAGCTCAAGGCTCACAGCTCCCATGCACATCCAGACCTTCACGCTCGGCGAATGGATGACCAACTGCTTCGTGCTGCACGAGGAGCGGCCGGCGGTCCAGGGGCAGCGGCGGCCCTGCTGGATCATCGACGCGGGTTTTCAGCCGGAGGCGATGACCGCCTACATCAAGCGCAATGATCTCGAACCGAAGGCTGTACTGCTCACTCATGGCCACCTCGATCACATCGCGGGTCTGATCGCACTTCGCATGTACTGGCCTGACCTGCCGATCCTTATTCACGAGAGCGAAGAGTCGTTTCTCGTCGATCCGCTTTTGAATCTGTCGGTGGTGCTGGAGGAACCGATCATCGTTCCCGCGGCCACAGGCTTTCTCAAGCACGGCCAGGAAATGACGATTGCCGGCAAGAAGTGCAAGCTCAGACACACACCCGGACATAGCCCCGGCGGCATCACGTTTTACTTCCCTGACGAAAGGCTCGCGATCGTCGGCGACACGCTCCTTGCCGGCGGCGTCGGGCGAGCGGACTTCCCCACCTCTGATCATGACCTGCTTTTTAAGAGCATTCGCGACCAGCTTCTGACCCTGCCTGATGACACGCGCATCCTGCCCGGTCACGGCCCGCAGAGCACCATCGGACAGGAACGGAAGTTCAACCCGTTTCTTTGAAGTCTAATCACTTGCTTAGATCAAACTTCACCAGCACCGGCGCGTGATCCGATCCTTTCAGCTCATCCTCGGGGCCCACGATGATCGCGCTGTCTTTCACCACGCGGTTGGCGAGCTGCGAACTTACAAGCACGTAATCGATCGTGCTGCGATAGGGCTTCTTCAGATACGTAATCCGTTTGTCCTGCGGAATGTGTGCGTGCAGGTCGGTCAGCGCGGCCTTCGCGTCGGGGCCATCGCCCGTCTTTTCCAGCAGCTTCTGAATCGGCGGGGCGTCCGGCGTGTCGTTGAAGTCACCGGTGATCAGCAGCCAGGCGTCAGGATTCTTCGCCAGTTCTGCATCGATGATTCCTTTCGCCATGGTCGCTTCCGCCAGTCGCCACTTGCCCGACTGCGGATCGCCCGCTTCGCCGCGTTTGCTCTTGAGGTGAACGATGAAAGCATCGAGCGTGCGGTCCTTTGTCGCCTGGAGTTTCACGTGCATGAGATCGCGCGCGAACTGCCAGGTGCGATCATCGCCTTCGAGCTTCAGGTCGAGAAAGCGATAGCTGGTGATACTCACGATCGGCAGCCGACTGATGATCGCCGTGCGGATGCCGCGACCGTCATTGCTCGCCGCCGCCGCGACATAACGGTAGCCCATGTTCGGCAGAAACTCCCTCACAAATGCCTTCAGGACGCCTTCGTTCTCGATCTCCTGGCAGGCGATCACATCGGCATCGAGCTTCTTCAAAAGGGCAGCGATCTGTTCATACTCTTCGCGCGGCTTCACCCGCGTGCCTTCATCCGGGTGATACGGATCGTCGAACACGTCGAATACGTTCTCCATGTTGTAGGTGACGAGCGTGAGCGTCTTGGGCGCTTCAGTCTGAGTCTGGGCGACGGCACCGCTGCCAAACAGAAGGGCGATGAGAAGGGCGAGCGTGTAGCGATGAGTATGGATCATGGTGAAACCAGTGTAGCCGCTTGCGGCTTAGCAACGTGAACCCTGTGTGAGTCAGAGTTTCCTCGCCGAGCGAGATGACTACTTCTTCATCCACGCCGCCCAGATGGCGAGCATGAGCAGGGCGAAGAGTCGGTGCGTGTGGTCGGCGACGCCGCGGGTGTGTTCATCGAGCAGGTGCTCAGCCGCGTAACGGTTGATGTAAAGCGAATCGAGGCTGCCTTCCATCAGGTACTCGGCCAGGCGATTGCGCAGAGGGCCGCGAAACCATTTGCCGATCGGAATGGCGAAGCCGCGCTTGGGACGGTTGACAATCTCCGCGGGCAGCAATTCAGCCGCGACCTGCCGGAGGAGGCCTTTCGCCTGTCCGCCGGGCATGAGGACGCTGGTGGGCAGGTGACCCGCGAGGTTGAGCACCTGCGTGTCGAGCAGCGGGCAGCGCACTTCCAGTCCGACCGCCATCGAAGCGCGGTCCACCTTTCGCAACAGGTCGAAGGGCAGGTAATGCAGCAGGTCCCATCGCATCGCCGCGTGAGCCGGATCCTCTTCATCAGGCCAGTCATCGAGCAGCAGCGGCAGGCCCGTGTCGCGCGGCGACCATGAAGGCGGAGCGGGCAATGGGGCGGGACCGGACGGCCGACCCAGGCCCCGAATCTGATCCTCATCAAACAGATGCACCATCCTGCGATATCGCTGCGACTCGTTGGAAGGTCTGGCGGCCTCGACAAGCCGCAGCAGTCGATGCCTGCGCGATCGCATATCACTGGAGCGCAGCAGCCGGCGCGGAATCAGGCTGAGCCAGCGGCGATGTTTTGCGAGGATGCGCATGGCGCGATAGCGGTCGTATCCGCCGAAGAGTTCATCGCCACCGTCGCCGGAGAGGGCGACCGACACATGTTCGCGAGCGGCACGACAGAGCCAGAACGTAGGCAGAATCGAGCTGTCAGCCGTGGGCTCGCCGATCTGGGCGACGAGTTGTTCGAGGTCTTCGATGAGGTGATCGTGCGGCTCAGCCGTGAGCTCGGTGTGCTGCGTGCCCAGATGTTTGGCGACAGCGCGGGCGTACGGGCCTTCGTCGTAGACGATGTCGGGCATGGAGACGCTGAAGGTGCGTAGCGGTTCCTGGCCGCGCTCGAGGCGCTGCTTCTGGGCGATCGCGGCGATGAGCGATGAATCCACGCCGCCGGAAAGGAAACAGCCCAGCGGCACATCCGCTTCAAGGCGGGCGCTCACCGCTTCCTCCAGTAGTTCGCGCGTGGAGCGCACGGCACCGATGGAGGTGCTGGTGCGCGAGATGGGCGGCGGCCGCCAGTAGCAGTCTTCATCGACCACGCCTTCGGCATCAATCGTCATCCAGTGCGCGGCCGGCAACTCGCGCACACCCTGCACCAGCGAAGGCTCAAAACAATACCCGAGTCTGAGAAAGGTCGCGAGCGATTGCGGATCAAAAGAGAGCCGCTCCTGCGGCGGCATGCTGGCGACGATGGTGCTGATCAGGCTGGCGAATACGAACTCGCGCGGAAGGGCGTGAGAGTGCGGCGCTCCGACTGAGCCGCGCCAGTGGAAGTAGAGCGGCTTCTTGCCGATGCGATCGCGACAGAGAAACAGGCGTCGGTCACCGCTGTCCCAGATGGCGAAGGCGAACATGCCGTGCAGATGCTTGGGAAGCTCGGTGCCCCACTGGCGAAAACCGTGGAGCAGCACTTCGGTATCGCAGTGATCGGAGACGAAGGTGTGACCGCAGGCTTCTAGCTGCCTGCGGAGGCTGCGGTGATTGTAAATTTCGCCGTTGAAGACGAGGGTAAGCGGACCGTGACTGATGGTCGCGCCTTCGAGTTCACTGGAAGCAGGCACGGACATCGGCTGCTGTCCGCCGAGCAGGTCGATGATGCTCAGGCGGGTGTGCACGAGCGTGATGTTCGCGCGGCTAGGTTCCCCCGACTCACTGTTCCAGACACCGCTGCCATCAGGCCCGCGCTGGCGCAGTGACGCTTTCATCCGCTGGGCGCGCGAAGCGTCGATCAGTTGGCCGTCGAATCGGAGAATGCCGGCGATGCCGCACATGGGGCAATAGCATAGGTTCTTGCGCAGGTATCGCGCGGGTGAGTCGAGAGATGCGAATCGCTCACACCGCCTTATCCGGCTTCGCATGCGTCTGCACGCGCAGGCTCAGCTCCGTGAGCTGCTTCAGGTCCACCTGTGACGGGGCTTGCGTCATCAGGTCCGCGCCGTTCTGCGTCTTGGGGAAGGCGATTACGTCGCGGATGTTGGTCGTGCCGCACAGGTGCATGATGATGCGGTCCAGGCCCAGCGCCAGGCCGCCGTGCGGCGGAGCGCCGAAGCGCAGGGCGTCGAGCAGGAAGCCGAATTTCACTTTGGCGTTGTCGTCATCGATGCCCAGCAGGTTGAAGACTTTGCCCTGCACATCACTGCGATGGATACGGATGGAGCCGCCGCCCAGCTCGCTGCCGTTGCAGACGATGTCATAAGCCTTGGCAATCACTTCGCCGGCCTTTTCCATGGTGAGCTTGTCGTGATCTTCATCGCGAGGGGCGGTGAAGGGGTGATGCAGCGAGTCGAATCGCTTCTCATCCGCGTTCCATTCAAAGGCTGGGAAATCCATCACCCAGAGCCATTTCCAGTCGCCCTCTTTAATCATGCCGCGCTCTTTGCCGAGCTTGACGCGCAGCTCGCCGAGCACGCGATGCACGATCTTGTTTGTGTCAGCCGCGAAGCAAAGCAGGTCGCCCGAGTTCGCCTTAGCGCGGCTGATGAGTTCGCCCGCAATGGATCCAATGAACTTCGCCACACCCGTGTCCACCTTGCCGCCTTCGAGCACCTTCGTCACCGCCAGACCCTTCGCGCCGAAACCCTTGGCCCACTCCGCGAGGCCATCGGTTTCCTTGCGCGTCATGGCTCCGCCGCCGGGCACGCAGATCACCTTCACGCAGCCGCCCTTGGCGACCGCATCTTTGAAGACGCCGAAGTCCGTGGTCGCGGCAATATCGCTGATCTCGACCAGCTCCATCCCGAAGCGAAGGTCAGGCCGATCGCTGCCGAACCGGCTCATTGACTCGGCATAACTCATGCGCGGAATCGGATTGGGCACATCGACATCAAGCACCTGTTTCCAGATGCGGCGCATCAGGCCTTCGACCATGTTCAAGACGTCGTCCTGATCGACAAAGCTCATCTCAAGATCGAGCTGCGTGAATTCCGCCTGCCGGTCTGCTCGCGGGTCTTCATCACGGAAGCAGCGCACGATCTGCACGTACCGCTCCATACCCGCGACCATCAGAATCTGCTTGAAGAGCTGCGGGCTCTGCGGCAGGGCGTAGAACGAACCAGGCTGCAACCGCGAAGGCACGAGAAAGTCCCGCGCCCCTTCGGGCGTGCTCTTACAGAGAAAGGGCGTTTCGACTTCGGTGAAGCCGTTGTCGTCGAAGTAATCGCGCATGATCTTGGCGACGCGGTGGCGCGTGCGCATGATCTTCTGAAGGCGAGGCGTGCGCAGATCGATGTAGCGATACTGTAAGCGCGTCTCTTCGTTGACCTTTTCCGCATCGTCGGGCAGAAAGGGCGGATTGTCCGCCTTGCTCAAAAGCTCAGCCGTCAGGCCGTCGATTTCGATCTCGCCGGTGGCGAGCTTGGGGTTGGTCAGGTCCTTGCCGGTGGTCGGGTCCTTGCCGCGCAGGACGACGGTGCCCTGAATGCAGATCACATCTTCACGACGGAAGCGATTGGCCAGTTCGTGGGCGGCCTTGTTCTCCGGCTGAAACTTCACCTGCGTCACGCCGGTGTAGTCGCGGATGTCGATGAAGATGATGCCGCCCAGGTCGCGATAGTTGTTGACCCAACCGGAAAGAGAAACAGACTGGCCGACGTGCTCCTTGCGGAGCTGACCACACTTGTGAGTACGAGGTTGCATGGACCGGCTTTCAGACAGAACGAGGATGCTTCCCAATCCACCACGCAGTCGGGCGGTTGGAAGAGGGAGGATGATAGCAGCGGGGCGGGGCAGGGGAAAGAAACAGGGAAACACAGGAGACGGGGGACGGGGGACAGTGAATACATCAAAGCCCATGCACTCCCGTGCATGGGTTCCCTTGTTTCCACCTTGCTACACTTCCTCCATGTTCACCGGCATCATCACCGCCCGCGGCCGCGTCGTTTCACTCGCGCCTAACGACTTTGGCATCCGCCTGATCGTGGATCCTCAAAATCCTCCAACCTGGCCCGCCTTTCCGCAGGCGGGTGACAGCGTCGCCGTCAACGGCTGCTGCCTGACCTACGCTCCGCACCAAGGCGACAACTCCGCCCACCTGGGCTTCGATGTCATCCGCGAATCGCTCGACAAAACCAGCCTCGGCCAACTCGCGGACGGCAGGCACGTCAATCTCGAACTCTCGCTCACGCCCACCACCGCGATGGGCGGCCACTTCGTGCAGGGCCACATCGATGGCACCGGCACCATCGTCGGCGTCACCGCCAGTGATGCGGAGTATGTCCTCACCATCGAAGCCCCCGCTGCGCTCATGGCGACCATCGTTCCCAAAGGCTCGATCACCATCGACGGCGTCAGCCTGACGCTCGCTTCCGTCACGCCTGCGTGTCATCGCTTCAGCGTCGCCCTCATTCCAACCACACTCGACCTGACCAATCTCGCCGAGCGTAAAACCGGTGACCGCGTCAACCTCGAATGTGACATCATCGCCAAAACCGTCGTTCACTATCTGTCATTGCAGACTGAGGCGAAGAAGGCATCGCCGATCAGCGGTGAAATGTTGAAGGCCGCGGGATTCGTCGAGTGAGATGTCGCGAACGCGACCCGTCGTTCAAAGGCCTGCAATCTGAAGGCTGGGTTTGCTGGGTTTCGATTCCTTCACCGGTTCTTCGCTGATGCTCACGAGCAGGGCGGTCAGATCATCAATCTGATTCAGCGAGCCAGCCTGTTCATCAAGCCTGCGCGTGAGCCTGGCGAAGGCTTCGTCAAGCGAGCCGTGGGCCAGTTCTTTGAACTCTTCGGTGTAGGCCGTGTTGGCGACGCGCTTCTTGCCGCCGTTCTTCTGCACGACATCGGGGAAGGCGACTTCAAAACCATCCGAGTAAAGCAGCAGGCGATCGCCCGCTTCGAGTTGGACGTGCGCCAGGTGAAACTCTTCATCAGGGAAGACGCCCAGCAGGCCGCCTTCGGGTTCGAGCCATTCGATTTCGCCGCCGGCGCGAAGGAGCATCGGGTACGGATGGCCGGCGCGGGCGAAGGTGAACAGGCGCGTGGCGGTGTCGAGGATGCCGTAGCAGGCGGTGGCGAAACGCACGTGCCCGTTCTGCTGGCGGATCATGTCGCGGTTCAGGTGGGCGAGCGCCTCATCAGGCGGAATGATGCGCACGGTCTTGCCCTGGTCATCCATGCGTTTGCCGGTGCGGAGCGATCTCTTGATGTAGACCGTCATCAGGGCCGCGGGCACGCCGTGGCCCACGGCATCGGCGATGAAGAAGCCGATGTGCGTGTCATCGAGCTTGATGACATCGTAAATATCACCGCTGACGTAGCTCGCCGGGCGAAAGAGCACGCGGTAGTCCACGGTGGCGGTGGCCTGTGAACCGGTGGGGAGGAACTCGCGCTGGAGCTGGGCTGCGAGTCGAAGCTCTTCATCGAGCTTATCGAACTGCGTGGCGAGTCCGCCGTTGTGAGCATTGAGGATTTCGATTTCAGTGAGCAGGGCCCGGATGATCTCGCTCTGATTCCAGAGCGTGCGCAGCATGGCGCAGATGGCGACGGGCGGCGAAGTCTTCGGGGCTGCGGCGATGTTGTCGGCGAAGGCGGCACCGATCGGCAGCGTCTCATTCTTGCGGGTGATCACCGCCGCGCGATGGCGGTCCTGGAGGCGGGCGATCAGCTCCTGCAAGTCCGGCGTGCTTTCATCGTCAACAATCAACCAGACCGTGCGGGCGTGATCGAAAAGATTCTCATCAGCGATCGCCTGGTCCATCGTAAAGCAGGAAACGTGCGGGCGGTCCTTCGCGGGCCAGAGTGAAATGACTTCCTCGACAATCGGGCAGGCCAGTGCCGCCTCGGAGGAACCAATCAGAATCAAGGCTTGGCTCTGCATCTTTCTCGTTCCGCTGCTCGACCGGCTGCGGCGAGACACCCCGGCACAACAGGCCCGGGGGCCCGGGGGACCGGGGGACCGGGGGACCGGGGGACCGGGGGACGCAACCTTCCCTCTGCAACCTATCGGGTCAGCGGGCGCGTTTCTTAAGCTCCTCCAGCGGCAGGTCGATCGCATCACCTTCCTTCAAGTCCAGAGCCTTGATCGAGCCTGCCTTCACTTCGATCGCGAACTGGGCCAGATAAACGCTCGAATAGCCTTTCAGCTTGCTGTCAGGCGTGTTGTAAGGCTCCATCTTCATCTCGTGCATCGCCACAATGTGACCGTTGGGGCTGAGAAAAAGAATATCGATCGGCACCAGGCATTTGCGCATCACGAAGTTCACGACGCTCGGATTCGCGAAGACAAAAAGCATCCCGCCATCCTCCGCGATCTCCTTGCGGTCGGATAACCCCTGTTGCCGCTGACTGTCGGTCAGGGCGAGTTCGAGCTCGTACTTCTTTTCCTTGATGGTGACCTTCTGCGTTTTGGGACCGGCAGGCGCTTCCTCCTCGCAGCCGACCAGCAGGGCGGGCAGGAGCAGCAGAAGCACGAAGGCACGCAGCGCAGCCCGCATGCCGGCCAGTTCGTTCATGTCATTCATGTCATTTGCAGCAGCCATTGTTGATCCTTCGCGGTAAACACCACCGGCTCGCGCGGCAGGCGAGCCACCTCAAATCTATCGACCCATTCAGCGATCGACATAGGTCGGGGCTCTTCACTTGCTCCCGACCAGTTCGCCACAAGCCCGATGATACGCTCCGGTAAAACGCCTTGCTCCCGGCACCAGGCAATGCGCGTGTCGCCATGCCGTTTCGCCAGCCTTCGACTATCCTCGCCGATCACCAGCGGCACATGCCAGTAGCGCGGCAGGGGGGTGAGCCCGAGCAAACGATACAACCACAACTGCCTCGCCGCGGAACTGATCAGATCATCCCCGCGCACGACATCGGTCACGCCTTGCCGCGCATCATCGACCACCACCGCAAGCTGATACGCAGGCATCCCCGCCTTCGATGCGACGATGAAATCACCCACGTGCTGCTGCACGTTGATCGCCTGCGGCCCGGCGATCATGTCAACGAACTCCAGCGATTCATCCGGAATGATCACCCGCAAAGCGGTGGGAGCATCATCATCGGGAGCACCATCCCGAAAGGGTGGTGCTATTGGCGCACGGCCGCCTGTTTCGCCAACTCGCACCTCGTTAAGCCGCTCGCCCTCAGCACCACCCTGTCGGGATGGTGCTCCCGCCCCCGGCCGACACGTCCCCGGATACCGCAGCTCATGTTCATCGCCATGCGGCGCGGACTGGGCCGCGGCGATCTCACTGCGCGTGCATGCACATGGATAGATCAATCCCTGCGCATCAAGCTTCGCCATCGCCGCCTCGTACGCAGACAGATCATGGGCCTGATAGTAAGGCCCTTCATCCCACGTCATGCCCAACCACTGCAAATCTTCAATCGCCTGCTCGTTCGCCCCTTCGCGCACGCGCGGCGTATCGAGGTCTTCGACGCGCAGGACAATCCGCATGCCTTGCTGCTTTGCGATCGCGTAGTTGATGAGAAACGTCCGCGCGTTGCCCAGGTGAAGGGCACCGGTAGGGGAGGGAGCCAGGCGTGTGGTGGGAGAGGGAAGGGCCAAGGGATGAGAACCATATAGCGGCGGGCTTGCCCGCCGTTGACTCGCCGCATCGTATCAATCAGATACTCGCCCGCACTCGGGGCAAGGCGAGCCGGGGTTGCCGCGCAGGTCGTAACCGCAAGCGGGACATTTACCTTGCACAGGCTTGGGTGGAACGAAGGTTTGAAACACCACACCTATAAGAAATGCAACGATGAAGACACCCGCATAGAGAAGGGGCATGATCAGGTAGCCGGCATCATTCAGTCCCGAAAACCAGCCGGTTTTTGAAGGCGGCCAGATCAACGTGCTGATCGCCCAGCACATCGGCAAGACAGCCGCCAGCACCGCCGCCACCGCGACCGGCGTTTTCACGGTGCCCTTGCGCCGGCGCAGGATCAGATCCACCGCCAGCGCCAGGGGAAGAAAAAAAAGTGCCGCCAGGCCGATGTATTCTTTGGTTGACACGTCTGAAACTATTCCCGTTGGAGTAGACCCTTGAGCGGATCATAACGCAATGATCCAGCAACGTCTGAACGCCAACCATTCTGATAACGTACGCCCCATGCCCGCCGCCCAATCCGCAATCCGCAATCCGCAATCCCCAATTCCGCCTCTTCGCCTTGCCGTCCTCATCTCCGGCTCCGGCCGCACGCTGGAAAACATTCAGCACACCATCCTCGCCGGCGACCTTCACGCGAAGATCACGCTCGTCATCAGCTCGCGCGCCAATGTCTACGGCCTGGAAAGGGCGGCCAACCTCGGATTGCCCTCAGCCATCGTCGCCCGCAAGACCTTCAACTCCCCTTCCGAGTTCTCGGACGTTATCTGGAAGCAAATCCGCGAGGCCGGTGCGGACTATGTCTGTCTTGCCGGGTTCCTGTCGCTCATCACGATTCCGCCTGATTTCGCGGGCCGGGTGATCAACGTACATCCGGGCCTGCTCCCCAGCTTCGGCGGCAAAGGCATGTACGGGCATCACGTTCACGAAGCTGTGATCGCCGCGGGCTGCAAGCTCTCGGGTTGCAGCGTTCACTTCGCGGATGAAACCTACGACACCGGCCCGATCCTCATGCAGCGCGCCTGCGACGTACTGGACGATGACACACCCGACACGCTGGCGGCTCGCGTCTTCGAAGAAGAAACGAAGGCGTATCCGGAGGCGTTGAAACTGATCGCCCAAGGCAGGGTGATTCTCAAGGGTCAACGCGCGAGGATCGTGCCGGCGATTCCGGACATGGTCGCCCGTGCCAAACGATTCAGTGAGATCGCTCACGACGGTCAGCTTCGCAAGGATGGTCAGCCGTACGCCACGCATCCGGCAGCCGTCGTCGGCCTGCTCCGCGAGCACGGCATGTCGGACGCGGACGTCATCACCGCCGGCTACCTGCACGACACCATCGAAGACTGTGGCATCACGCAGGACCAACTCGCCCGTGCGTTCAACCCGCGCGTCGCAGCCATCGTGCAGGAGTTAACCATTCCGCCCGAGGACAGTGAGAAAGAACGCAAGGCCGCGTACCTGGTCAGTCACGCGCCGATGCTGTCCGTCGAAGCGCGATGGGTGAAACTCGCCGACCGCGCCCACAACCTGTCGGAACTCAAGTCCCGCACACCTGAGCGGCGCGTGAGTTATGCGCGGGAATCGTTCGAGTTGGCTGAGGCGCTCAAGCCGTGGCCGTGTGGAGGGCTGGGGAAGCTGATTCTGGAGCGCGCAGCGACGTTTACGATGAAAGCATGATGCCGCATACCGATCACAGCTAGTATTGAGATGGGAGAATCTAACAATGCAAGAACTCTTTCAGATTCCAAGGGATCGCCTAAGTTGGTGGGGATACTGGCGCCTATGTAGGTTGTGGGCATCCGAACAATGCAAAGACGACGTGTGGGCGTTTGCGGTGGTATCCATCACTGCCATGCTGGTCGTTGGCGGCGTAATGCATGAATTCCAAGGAAGCTTTTTGGCATTCTGCGCAAGCATACCTGCGATGTACCTGTTTGAGATCGTCCGTGCGCCTTTCGTAATCCATGACAAACTACGCGATGAGCGAAATCGGTTAGAAGTCTTGCAGGTCAGCCGTCTGGATGAACTCAAGGGGCTGAAAGCCCATATTGACGAAATGGCCGGGAACTTAAACGGAAACGACAATAGTGTTTGGGTAAACGCGGGCCAAGATTTGATCGAAGCGAGGAGTCAAGGACTCTTTTCTGAAGCATCGTATGCGGGGTTACGAAGCATTTTGAACGCTGCGGAGAAGGGACTCCATATCTGGCAGCGGCAACGGCCACTCCTTTGGGGCGTGTTTAACACTTTCATTAGTTGGAACCAAAAGCGTGACCCAGTGGGAGAGGCCATTGCGAACGATGATCTTGAAGGTCTGTTACGATACGGATTGGACAAGTTCAGCGAGGCTATGAAATCCCGAATTGCGGAATTGGAAGACTTGGTTCACACGCGACATCCAACCTGAATTCCGTCATTTCTCTACCCTTCCGTAGGTCCGATAATATACGGAGTGAAGACGTACAAAAAGTACGCGATGCACACGATTCCGATTCACTCCAAGTTCAGTTGCAGCAATTGACAACGGCATGGCAAAGGCTGACACCGCAAGAGCGGTTGTCCGTCCTGGCTGTGGTTCGCACGCAGAACAAGGGAGAGAGCGGCGGGCACGCTCGCGGCGGGGATCGTACGGCGGGTGGGGCATCGCCCAGTGATGCGGCACGCGAAGCGAGCCGCGAGCGGCACACGCCGCCGACGCGACCGGGCACGCCGGGAGGTGAAGCGTGAATCATCAGCAGCATCACCTGGGCTTTCATCACCAGCACATTAAAACCCACCACCACCTACGCAGCGGCGAGGTGGTGGGGGGTTGTGTCATGCAACCTGGACTAGCGCTGCCCGGCGATCGTGCGCCCTCGCGAACGCCATGCCACCGTCTGCGGTGGCGTGGCGTTTGCGAAGCACGATC
>JBBDXA010000142.1:11550-25110 GCA_040902585.1 Phycisphaeraceae bacterium | reverse complement strand
CCCCAACCGGGGCTGACCCCCCGTTACTAACAGGGGGGTCGTTACACCTGATGGGTGAAGGGGTGGACTACCTGACGTGGAGTTGTTCATCAGCCACGGGCGAGCAGTTGAAGGCGGTAACCACTGTCGTGCAAGAGGGCCACGGCATGGAGGGATTCAAGCAATCCGAGCTTCGGACGTGTCAGGGCGGCGAGTGCTGGCGACGATGGAATCCGGTGAACAAGTCGCCTGAGTGGGGCACGGAGTACGAATCGTGGAAGTTCCCCGGCGTGGCGGCAAAGTGGGCGGCGGAGTTCTTGAGGGGCAAGGAGGGCCGACCTTCGTGGATCGATTTCGCGTTCGACTACGAGTGTGATGCGGGCTACCTGGCTGATCATCTCATCGATGCTGTGAAGGGTCACACGGACGAGCGTGGCTTGAGCGTGGGCATTGCGGGGCGAGACGATGTGAACACGCGCTATGTCGGCGCGCCTTCATCGGATAGACGGGTGAAGGTGTACCGCAAGGATTTGCAAAGCGCTGCGTGGGCTGCGAACTTCGGCCCGGTGCTCCGCGTGGAGCTCACCGTGAAGGGCAAGCAAGCGGTGGCTCTCTGGTTGCCGTGGCAAGTCGGCAAGGAAGAGGCGGCAACGGTTGCGGCTGCTCATCTGTTGGACCTGCTTGGCCTTCGCGTGCGTCCGCGTGTCGGGGAGGTGCCTGAACTGCCTCGGATCGAAGGGGCGGCAATCGCGGATCGGGTGTATACATTCCTCGATCAGTACGCACCGATGATGGCCGTCCTGGAGTCGATGGGCCTCTCGTGGTCAGAGCTTGTGCATCGCCGGGCATCGATGGTGAACCGCATGGGACGGACGCGGATGAAGAAGCTGGCGGGCGAAGTGCAGGCGGCGGGCGGTGTCGATGCGGTAGGTTCGCTGGTGAATCTCATGCTCTCGAAGAAAGAGCGAAATAACGACTTGACTTGAACGTATGCGATTTGTACGATGTACCCATAAGGAGCTTCGCATGAATGAACCAAAGGAAACGATCTCAGCCCGCGTCAACGTCGAGCTTGTCAGCCGCATTGAAGCACTCGCCGCGACGCAGGAGCGGTCACGGTCGGAGATGGTTGAACGGTGTCTTGCCCGTGGCATCGAAGCTGAGGAGGATCGCGTCAAGCTGGCTGAAGGTCCGATCAGCGGAGCGGTGCTTGATCTGCTCACCAGCAGCAAGTACGTGGTGAAGTTTCTGGAGTGGGTGGACGGAGAGAAGATCGATCCGGCTGAATTGGCGCGCAGTAAGGGCATGATCGCCAGGGCGAAGAAGGCACGTGGTGCCAAGTCGAGCAAGGGCAAGGTGACGCAATGAGCAAGGATCAGACCAACTACCAGAAGCTCAAGCGGGCACGGCGTGAGCGAGACGTGTATACGGAAAGCCTCACGGTCCGCGTCGAGTATGACGTGATGCGGGCGATCAAACAAATGTCCAGCGCCACAGGTCGAACCGTGGCGGATCTGTTTCGGGCCGGGCTTGAGATCGTGATTGCAGCCGGACGCCGGGTTTCCACGTGGAAACGCGAATTGAAGGACGAATCAGATGATCCCGGCCCGGCTTGGTGGCGATTCCTAACGTCCGATAATATACGTTATGTTCAACTCAGCAAAGTAGGGGTGTTCAAACCTCTCAAGCCCGATGGCGAGGCCGCCGAGCCGTCGGGGCCGTCGGTCTGTCAGGAGTCGTCCTTGCAACGCGATACCCCAACGGCTCGCGGAGCCTCGCCATTGGGCTTGGACGGGCGACAGGCAACAGGTGGAACAGGTCCAAACAATCAGACGTAGTCGCGTATGAAGTCGAGATAGCCGCGCTGGCCGCCCTGGCGGTTGTGGCGATCGACCGACTTCTTGATCTTGCGGAGCGCCTGGCGCACTTCGTCGCGTGAATAATCCGCAAGGCTTAAGGCCAGGCGCAGCGCCACCTGGACATGGTGCGCTACGGCGTTGTGGCTGACGTCGCCCGCCGGGTCCAGCGCCAGCAGGTCCAGCGCGATGCAGACATCGCCGTCGTCGCGGCAGTCGCTCGATCCGTCCATGTCCGCAAATACCTTCTCGATGGCAAGAAACAATGGCATGTAATCAGGATCGAGCGGATCAACCGTCGCGCCATAACCCTGGCCGTAGAGTTCCGCCAGGGGTTTGAGTTGATAGCGCTCGGGAGGTTGGTTGATGTCGTGGTGCAGGATTTCAATGGTGCCCGAGCCGTCACTGCGAATCTGCGTCTGGCCTTCGATCAGGGCCGTGGTGGCGGCGTCTTCGTCCAGATTGCCTGCGGGAGTTATCCGTGATGCCAGGTACTCATCCATGAGTTGCCTTTCAAAGAAGACGGTTGTCACTCGATCCGTTAATCGGGATTATCGCAAATGGATCGAGAGAATCAATAGGCATTGTGAATGGACCAACGAAAAAGCCCCCACCGCTTGGGTGAGGGCTTGGGTTGTTTGTCGAGGAGTTGCGGTCGCTGGGTGCGAAGCCGCGAGCGGCTATAGGTTCAGGTTGAACTCGGGCATGTTCACGAAGTATTTCAGCGTGAGCGTCCAGCGCAGGATCATCTTCAGGGGCAGCATCATGAAGACCATGAAATGGATCATGACGAACCAGTAGCGGAGGAAGCCGAGCTCAGTGTACATCTTGCGGAACAGGGTCTTGGCGAAGATCACGGGCAGGCCGAGCACGAAGATGCCGACGAAGATCATGCCGGGCAGTTCGCGGACGAACAGGTTGGTGGGCTTGCCGATGGTCAGGCCGAACGGCATCAGGTTGCCGCCGTTCCAGAAATAGTCAGCAAACTGCACGTTGGTCAACGGCACCTGAGTGTGCGCGTTCCACGGTTCATAGGGGCCAAAGAAGTTCCAGTTGGGCCCGCGCAGGAACGTGCCGAACACGATGAGCACCACCCACAGGATCAGGAATCCGAAGAGCCAGATGGTGATGGCGAATTTGCGCTCGCTGAACGTGTAGTAGCCGTTGCCCTTGGGGTTGGTATCCACGTAGGGCATCATGATCAGTCCCGAGACGATCATGCCCGGCAGCACCACGCCTGCCATCCACGGGTCGTAATAGACCAGCATTTCCTGGAGGCCCAGGAAGTACCACGGAGCCTTGGACGGATTGGGCGGCCCGGCCTGATTGGCGGGCGCTTCAAGCGGCGCGCGGAGCACGATGGACC
Source organism: Phycisphaeraceae bacterium (assembly GCA_040902585.1). Classification (GTDB taxonomy): domain Bacteria; phylum Planctomycetota; class Phycisphaerae; order Phycisphaerales; family Phycisphaeraceae; genus JBBDXA01. The sequence continues at coordinate 21,909 of JBBDXA010000142.1, read as the reverse complement.
ACAGCACGAGCAGAGCCGTGGCGATGACAATGCAGATTAACTCGGTGTAGACCAGGTCGGGCCAGACGAGAACTTTGTCATCCTTGCTCGAATCGGGCAGCGGCTTACCCTCGGCGATGGCCTGATCGTTGATCGCCGCCTGCCGGAACGCGACCCACAGGCAAAGGCCGGTGAAGATGAGCATGAGCGTGATGGGCACGTTGTCAGGCTTGGAGAGAATCTTCGCGTAGTTCTCGTCGATGACCACGGAGCCGAAGTAGAAGACAAGAAAGATCAGCGCCAGAGCGCCGGCGAAGATCGGCCGGGTCCAGAGCTTGTAGAACATCAGCATCATGGCGAACAGCGGCACGAAGAAAAACGTGAGACTGATCTCAGGCACGCTGAGGCTGTTGACCAGGTTCTTGTACGCTTCGATCATGGAAGAGTCCGTTTGTGGTCATCTCGCTCCGCAAGATGTTTCCGTCGTCACCCAACTGGTTGTCGAAAATCAGAGACAAGATCGAAATCGGGAGCCTTCTCCCTCCGCTGCTAAGCCGCAAGCGGCTACAACGGCCCGCTGATGCCGCCGTCTTTACGGATGCGCCAGAAGTGCACGGCGATCAGCGTGGCCGCGACCAGCGGCAGGCCGATGCAGTGCAACACGTAAAATCGCAGCAGAGCGTTTTCCCCTACCGTTGGCGCAGCGAGCAGCAGGTAGGCCGCGTCTGACCGTGGCGTGATCAACGGGATCCCGCCGGGCAACTGAAGGAAGTCGGAGAACGGTCCGCCCAGGCCCATGAAGGGCGTGGCCTTACCCATGTTCGATCCGACGGTGATGGCCCAGATGGCGAGCTGATCCCACGGCAGCAGATAGCCTGTGAACGAGAGCAACATCGTCAGCACCAGCAGGATGACGCCGACGCCCCAGTTGAATTCTCTTGGAGGTTTGTAACTGCCCGTGAGGAACACGCGCATCATGTGCAGCCAGATCGCGATGATCATGGCGTGCGCCCCCCACCGATGCATTTCGCGCAGCAGGCCGAGGGTCATGGCCGCGCGCATTCGGATGATGTCAAGGTATGCGTATTCGACTACCGGGCGGTAGTAGAACATCAGCAGCACGCCGGTGATGGTCTCGGCGAGGAAGAGGAAGAACGTCAGGCCGCCCATGCACCAGGTGAAGGACAGCCGGATGCCGCTCTTGCGCACGGCGACCGGGTGCAGGTGCAGGAACACGTTCGACATGATCGCCATGACGCGGGTGCGGCGATCGCGTGGAATGCCATGACGAAAAATCGAGTTCCACACCTGCGTCGAACGGATGTAATTCATCAATCCCATGTGAACAAGCCCGTCGCAAAGAACTCTGGACGCAAGCAGCGTCCTACCGGACGCCCGACGAGCAGGCATTGTTGCGTTTCCTGCGAAGGTTGCAAGTCCGCTGAGAGAGGTGAGGCTTTAGGCTTGTGGCTTGTGGATTGAATGCCGCGACAGAGGGGTGATTTCGCTGCGCGGTACACGCCGCCCGTGTGTTGTACTGGGCACCTCGACCGCAAGCCTCAGGCCTCAAGCCTCAGGCCCCGCGCGCTCCGCCTGACAATTCCAGCACACCTCGAACCCCCCTTCCACTTCCTCGCCGCAGGCGTTGCAGGTCCAGGGCGGAAGATCCAGCGCGGCCGCCCTCCTCTCTTCGCGATCGCGATCGTAACTCATGGCGATTGCCGTCGCTTCCTCAAGCTGATGTTTGCCGACCCATACGGCAAGTAGTGTGTCGCCAATCATGCGAGTGCCGCTCCGGGCCGCGCTGAGGTTATCACCGACCGCGAGTCCTGGAATGATGTTTTCGCCGATGACCACGGCCGGGATCCCGTTGGCAATCAACTCATCGCGAAGGAGATAAACATCCACGGGATTGCTGCCTGCATAGAGGCGGACGGGATCGCCCACGTCCTGCGAATAGGTGGTGCAATCGTCCGGATCGAAGGCCAAGCCGCACTCGGGACAACGATTCGTTCCGAGACCTTCAACCGGATAGCCGCATTCCAGACAGTGTTTGACGGGGTTCTCAGTCACACTGGAATGATAGCGGTATCGCGGCCGTGATTGGGTGCCATGGCTCGACGAGGCTCCTCCGGGAGGCCCGTGCCGTCAGACCGCGATCAGACCAATCGCACGGGTCTTCGTCGCAAAGCCTCCTCGAGCCGTGGCACCCGACCATGGCACCTGACCGTGGCACCCTTTTATTGTTCTCCCCTGCTGCGGAATGCGTAACCGACGAGGAAGCCGATGATCAGTCCGCAGAACGCGAGCAAGCCCATGAGTTCGACTGAGAACGTCGCGCCAACCGCGCCGCCGATGACGAGACCCAGGACGCCGATCATGGGCGGCAGATGCCCGCGCGTGGGCAGGTGGACGAAGGTTTCGCCGAAGGTGTGTGGGTCGCTTGGATCAAACGCCCTGCCGCACTCGGGGCAGCGCCGCTCGGTCAGTTGATCGAGACGGTACTCGCAGCCGAGGCAATACATGGGACGATGGACGGGTGCGCGTTCGCTCACGTCGATATCGTAGCTTTACGAGAGATGGATTGATCGGGTGCCACGGCACGAGGAGGTTTTACCGCGACGAAGACCCGTGCGATTAACCTGATCGCGCACCGACCGGCACGGGTCTCCTCGCCGAGCCTCGTCGAGCCGAGGCACCCGAGCCGTGTCAATCCATTTTCAGTTCGCCATCGCCCGTGCTTCGCGGAAGGTCACCATGCGCTTGGACTCTTCGTCCCACAGCTTCACGCGCATGCAGCCGAGGCTTTTCCAGAACGTGAGGCGCGGGGCGTGCTGGAGTTCGGGGATGGTGTCCAGGCACTTTTGAAGGCGGTAGTTGGGGATGCGGCTGTCCAGGTGATGGATGTGGTGCAGGCCGATGTTGGCGGTCATCCACTGAAGAACGCGTGGGAGCTGGTAGTACGAGCTGCCTTCGAAGGCGGCGGTGTACAGGTTCCAGTTTTCGTGACGCTCCCAGTAGGCGTCTTCGAACTGATGCTGCACGTAAAACAGCCAGACGCCGATGGTGCCCGCCAGAGCGGAGGGCAACAGGCAGATAATCAGGAACGGCACCACGCCGATGAGCATGCACATGCCCACCGTAAAAGCCGCCAACGTGATATTCGTCAGGTGGCAACTCATGCGCACCTTCTTGATGTTCTTAGGATACAGATACGGCCATCGCTGGTAGAGGAGAAAGACGAAGGTCGGCATCACGCCGAACAGGATCAGCGGGTGGCGGTACAGGCGGTAGAAGAACCGTTTCCACAGGGCCATGTTCTTGTATTCTTTGACCGTCAGAGTGGGGATATCGCCCCAGCCGCGATGGTCCAGATCGCCGGTGGTGCCATGATGCATGGCATGCGTCCAGCGCCAGGAGTGGTACGGCGTCCAGGCGGGGAGGCCCAGGAAGAAGCCGACGATGTCATTGGCGATGCGGGACTTGAAGAAGGAGCCGTGGCCGCAGTCATGGTGGATGACGAACAGGCGCACGATCATGAAGGCTGCGGGAATCGCCGCCAGCAGCGCCAGCCAGACGCTGACCTGAAGCAGGAACCAGGCACCGACAGTGATACCGGCGAACAGCACGACCGTGGAGGCGAGCTGCCACAGGCTGGCCGGGAGGGAGGGTTCGCGATACTGCGACAGCGACGCCTTGATTTCAGCGATAACGTCGCTGACGGTCGTCCTGGACTTTCCCTTGTCAGGGGCTGGCATTTCGCGGTCGGATTCGGGAATAGAGGGTCCGATGTCCGCCAAAACGGTCTGCATGAATGGGTCCTTCCAAAGGGCCGGGGATGGTGTTGATTGTGAGCCTGTTGCCGTTGGATGCTTATCGGCTCGTAAAGCGAGTGTCGCTTGAAGTATCGGAGTTTAGCAACCACACCAGTTAATGCCAGTGCCAAGGGTTCAATTCGGGTAATACACCGTGGGCCGTATCGGGGAACCAGCGCCCGTCGATCCGCCTCATTACACGTTGATAAAGCTGTCCGAAGAGGTCCATTGCCCTAGTTCTTCGCGGTATTTCAGGGATTTATCGATCATCACGATGTCGCCGTCCATGTAGATCTTATGCCGTTCGAGCGGCCGGGGCGCGGGCCCTTCGAAGTTGACGCCGTCCATGTAGAAGCCCGAGCCGTGACAAGGGCACTTGTACTTGGAGTCATTGGGCAGCCAGTTGGGGATGCAGCCCAGGTGGGTGCAGATGGTCGAAAGGGCCACCAGTTTGCCGTCGGCCAGGTGAACCAGCCAGACATTCTTGTCTTTGAACTGCTCGTAGACGCCGGCTTGGGCGAACTCGCTGACCTTGCCCGCGCGGAACGTGGCGGGCGGTTCGCGACTGATCTTGGGTGCCATGAACGACTGCAAAGCCGCGGCAAAGGTCCCCCCTGCCGCGATCATCGCGCCCCAGCCCACCGCCAGCGCCATGTTGAAGCCGCGGCGAGTCGTTGCCGCAGCCTTGGAAGCTTTTTCACGAATACGCTGCGTGACCGTCGGAGCCGGGCGGATGTAGCCCGCGCCGATCGCCGTGGCTGCCATCGCGTCAGGCGGAGCATGGGCATCGAGCGATGCCGCGACCGCTTCGACCGGTGCCTTCGCAGCCGGACGCACCGTCGAAACCGGAGCACCCGCTACTCGGCCCGTCACATTTGCTGCCTTGAGCAGGCCCGACCACTTCGGATCCGGCGGGCCTTGCGGAGGTGCCCAACCGGCCTTCTTCGCCGCCCCGCCGCCGCCGCCGGCCCCAGCGCCGGCCGTCGCGACCTCTTCCTTGCCTGCCCACGGGTCCGGGCCTTCCACTTCAATCGTGTCGTACTTGATCACGTCCACCGGGCAGCCTTCGGCCGCGGTGATGATCGACGGCGTCAAGTTCCTGGTGAACTCCGCGTTCATCGCCTCGGGACGGATGATACACGTCTCTTCCTGCACGTCGAAGACCTCAGGGCAATCCGACTCGCAGGAATCGCACACGATGCAACCGGGTGCGATCCAGACTTTCACGATTTCCTTGTGCGTTTCAGCCATATCCCATCCTGGGGGAAGAGGTTCGTCGGGAATGATAACGAACGAATTCAACAAGGGCGAGTCGAGGGCACTTCCAGAGCACCATCCCGACAGGGTGGTGCTGTTGTCATCCATCAACCCGCTGTCCACTTCGCGCCAACCTCGCCGCCCAACCTCGCAACATCCGCAAGCGCTATCCAGCATGCGCCCTCAGCACCACCCTATCGGGATGGTGCTACCGAGCCTTCTCGCGCTCCTGCAACAACTGCGACGCCGCCTTGCGCACGTTCACACTGGGATCCTTATCGGCCAGTTCCTTAACGCGTTCCCATATTCGCGGGTCCTTCATGCGAGCGATGAAGTGCAACGTCATGGCGATGACCCGTTCCTGCTCGCCGGCGTTCATACGGGTGTCCGTCTTCCCCGTGACGTCGGCTGACATCTCTGCAAGAGCCGCGCGATTCAAGAGCGTATCGGCGACAATAACGATGGCCTCTTCATCCCCCAGTGCAGCCAGCGCCATGGCGGCATGCCGGCGCGTCACCGCGAAATCCCTGCCATCGGGATCGCGCCCGAAGGAGGCCATCGCTTCACGCAGGGCGGCGATGGCCTCTGTATCTCCCGCCTTCGTCAGGTTCCACATCGCGGCGGCTGCCTGCGTTCGCACCGGTTCATTAGGATCAGCCAGCAATTTCGTCATCATCGGCAGCGCCGCCCGGGCTGCCTCCAGGTCCGCCACCGACCAGTTCATGACCGCTCCGACCACGCCTTCGCGGACCCGTGCATGGTTTGAACCGCCGTGCTGCATCACCGCTTCCAGGCCGCCCGGCTGAGCCAGCCGGCCCAGCGCCATGACCATGAACGTCATCAGCTCCGCCTCGTCCGGATGCACGCGCTCCGACAGGATCTTGATCAGCTCATCGCTCAACCGCCTGCGTTCGGCCGGGTCTTCCATCGTGGCGATCATCTCCGCGATGTGATTGGCAGCGTGGCAGCGATCCTTGTAGCGCGGGTCCTGTGCGCCGCCGATGAGATTGCCCCCCATGCCGCTGGACTGTCGCAGGCGATTGAGCTGATCGCTCATGCTGTCAGGTGCCGCGGCAATGCTGCCGAACACCGCGAACAGGCCGATGGCAATCAGGGCAATCACCGCGGGAATGATGACGAGCTGCGCCATCTGCTTGCCGAAGTTAGGCGGCGGCGGCAAATCCTTCGCCCCCTCGCCGGGCGGCGCCCCTTTAGATGAAGGAACGCCGTCGCTCGACAGGTTCAGGTTCCCGCCATACTCGCGCGCGGGGCCGGGCATCGGCATGCTGTCGTCCGCCGAATCGTCAGGTTGAGTGGGTGGTGTCTTGCTCATGGTTAGTTGTCCGCGACATGGTAGGGCCATGCGCGAAGGGATCAAAACCGGTTGCATACACTCCTTCAACTTGCGTACATTTTGCAACTGGTATGATGGCAAGTCACATGGACTTTCGAACCTATCAGACGGAAGGGTTCTACGACGAACTATTCGACGCGGAAGGCAACGCTCGACCGAGCAGTGCCCCACTCATCAACCGCATCAACGGCCTTCCCGAAGGCGATCTGCTCCGCAGACAAGCCTCCGCCGAGGCCGCCCTGCTCCAGGCCGGCATCACCTTTACCGTCTACGGCGACACCGAAGGCACCGAGAAAATCTTCCCCTTCGATCTCATCCCCCGCATCGTCAACGCCCAGGACTGGGAACGCATCGAGACCGGCCTGCGCCAGCGCATTGAAGCACTCAATCTCTTCGTCGATGACATCTACAACGATCAGAAGATCATCAAAGACGGCATCATCCCCGCGCACATGCTCGAGTCGGCTGACAGCTTCCGTAAACAATGCATCGGACTGAAGCCGCCAAAAGGCATCTGGATTCACATCACCGGCACCGACCTCGTCCGCGACGGCGACGGCACCATCTATGTCCTGGAAGACAATCTCCGTTGCCCCTCGGGCGTCTCCTACGTGCTGGAGAATCGCGATGTCCTGAAGCGAACCTTTCCCTACGTCTTTCAGGCGATGCGGGTCCGCCCTGTGTACGACTATCCGCACCGCCTGCTCGACACGCTCATGCACATCGCCCCCGAGGGCGTGAGCCAGCCCAACATCGTGGTCATGACGCCGGGCATCTACAACTCGGCGTACTTCGAACACTCCTTTCTCGCGCAGCAGATGGGTGTCGAACTCGTCGAAGGCCGCGACCTGACGGTGATCGATGGCTACATCCACATGCGCACGACCAAGGGCTTTGAGCGCGTCGACGTGATCTACCGCCGCATCGACGATGACTTCATCGACCCCAAGACGTTCCGCGAAGACTCGATGCTCGGCGTGCCGGGCCTGATGGAGGTCTACCGCGCCGGCCGCGTCGCTCTGGCGAACGCCCCGGGCACAGGCGTCGCCGATGACAAGGCAATCTATGCCTACGTGCCGCGCATCATCAAATACTACCTCGATCAGGAAGCGATCCTGCCCAACGTGCCGACCTACATCTGCTCGGAAGAAGATTCGCGGAAGTACGTGCTGGAGAATCTGGACAAGCTCGTGGTCAAGGCGGTGAATCTTTCAGGTGGGTATGGAATGCTGATCGGGCCGCACTCGACGAAGGAGCAGCAGGCTGAGTTTGCGAAGAAGATCAAGGCGAACCCGCGCGACTTCATCGCCCAGCCCACGCTCAGCTTGTCGCGCGTGCCGACGATCTGCGGGAGCAAGTTCGAAGGCCGGCACGTGGACCTGAGGCCGTACATCCTTTATGGCAAGAACATCTACGTCATGCCCGGCGGCCTGACGCGCGTCGCCCTGCGCAAAGGCTCGCTCGTCGTGAACTCGTCGCAAGGCGGCGGCAGCAAGGATACGTGGGTGGTCAGTGAGTGATTACGCTGGACGCATTGACAGGCCACGCGAAGGTACAATGCGATCGCCTCAGAGTCACTTCACCAAGGAGCATCCCGATGAAAGCGTTGCAGATGAATGTGTGGGTCGCCGCCTGTGCGTTTGTTTGTGCAGTCTCCTTGACGCAAGCTCAGAAGGAAGAACCAGTCGCGGAGCGAATTCCTGAGTTGAAGGTGCTGGATCGCTGGGTCGGCGAATTCGACGCGGAGATGACGATCAAGCCGAGCGTCTTTGTTCCCGACGGGAGCAAGACCAAGCTGGTGGTTAAGGCCAGGTGGGTGCTCAACGGACGATTCGTACAGTCCGAAGGCCGCGGCGAGCGCGTTCAAGGCGATCTTCGCCAGTCTGAAGAATACCTGTCGATGATGACCTATGACCGCCGAGCGCGCGAGTATCAATATTCGTTCTGCTTCGCGGTACACGGCGGCGGCGCGGACTACTGGGGCGGCAACTTCGATACCTACAGCGAAACCAAGTGGGACGAGCGCAGCCAGACGATGCGGGCCAATATCAAGGATGAACGAACGGGGAATACTGTCGAGGCCGCGACTCACTGGATCGATAACGATCACTACGAATGGGGAGCCGTGACCAAGGACAAGGATGGGAACGTGCTCATGGACCAGACCGGCAAGGGCACGCGGCGCAAAGAGTGACATTGACCAGGATAGGCAGATGACACCACGAACAATCACGATCCTGCCCTGCATCCTGCTGGTGATGTTTGCCCGCGCGTCTGCCAATGACGACGCAGGCAGGCCGCCTGAACTGAAAGTACTCGGCCGCATGGTGGGCGAATTTGACATGGTCCTCACGACCAAGCCCGGTGTCTGGTCGCCCAAGGGCAGCCGCGCTACGTTTGTAGTGAAGTCGAGATGGGTGCTCAACAATCGATTTCTTCAATCCGAGGGCAAGGGCACAAGGGTTGAAGGCGAAGAGCGGGAATCCATCGAGAACCTCACGATGATCACGTGGGATCCGCATCGGAAGGAGTACCGCAATGCCTTCTTCTTTGCATCGTATGGCGAAGGCACCGACGACTGGGGCGACAATTCCCGAGCTACGACCGGGACGACCACGAGCCGGTGGGACGATGCGATGACGACGTTCACAGTTTCCGTCAAGGATGACGACGCCGGCATTACGATCGACAAGGTCATGACCTGGACGGATGGTGACCACTATGGTTGGACTGTCACCGTAAAGGATGCCGACGATGGTGAGGTGCTCATGGAACAAGTGTGCGAATGCACCCGCCGCAAGAGTAAGTGACACGCTTTCCTCCACTCTTCCTACCTCCAATTACTCGTTGCCCTATGCTCAGCCGAGTCGCCGATTCAATCTTCTGGATGAGCCGTTACATCGAGCGTGCGGAGAACGTCGCGCGATTTGTCGATGTTAATCTGCGTCTGATTCTGGATGTGCCCGTCACTGAAGCCCAGCAGTGGGAGCCGCTCATCATCACCAGCGGCGATGAGGAAGGCTTCAAGGAGCGCTACGGCGAGTTTACGCAGCAGAACGTCGTGTACTTCCTGACGTACGACCAGGAGAATCCCAACTCGATTCTTTCCTGTCTTTCAGCCGCCCGCGAGAACGCCCGCACCGTGCGCGAAGTGATCTCGTCGGAGATGTGGGAGCAGATCAACTGGTTCTACATGACGGTCCGCAGCGCCATGACAACAGGCCCCGGCGCGGATGTGCCTCAGGATTTTTTCAGCAAGGTGAAGATGGCCAGTCACCTGTTCTGCGGCATCACCGACAACACCTTCAGCCACGGCGAAGGCTGGCACTTCGCCAACATGTCCCGCCTGTTCGAGCGCGCAGACAAGACCGCCCGCATCCTGGATGTGAAGTACTTCATGCTCTTGCCGCACGTGGACTACGTGGGCACGCCGTTCGACACGCTCTTGTGGACCGCCCTGCTCTTTTCCGCCAGCGCGTTTGAGATGTATCGCAAGCAGCACGGCCACATCGTCCCCGAAACCGTCGCGGGCTTCCTCCTGCTCGATCGCGAGTTCCCACGCTCCGTGCGCTACTGCCTCGCGGAGGCGGAAGCTTCGCTGCGCGAAATCACGGGCACCGCGCCCGGCACCACGCGATACCTTTCGGAGCGACGCCTGGGCCAACTGCGGTCGGAGTTCGAGTACGCCCAGATCAGTGAAGTGATCCGCTATGGGCTGCACGAATACATCGACGACTTCCAGCTCAAGCTGAATCAGGTCGGCGAAGCGGTGTACCAGGATTTCCTGGCCCTTCGCGCGGTGCCGACAAACATCCGCTCCAGCGGACAGGTTCAGTCGATGGGCTGAGTCGAAGCCGGGCATGGCGGTTAGCGGCGCGGCCGAATCAGCGAGGCCCGCCCGTGGGCTCGGCAGGCGTTGTCGTGACGGGCGCTGTCGCGGCGGCAGAAGTGGGC
>JBBDXA010000142.1:0-11540 GCA_040902585.1 Phycisphaeraceae bacterium | reverse complement strand
CTCGGCCCTACCGCTAACCGAAGAGTGCGGACGTGATCACACGACCTTATCAGGAATCGTGAACGGCGCGCGGTAGTCGCGCGTGAGCAGGCGGTTGGCCTGATCATCGCCGATGAACTTCTCACGCTTGGGATCGAAGTTCAGTACGCGACCGAGCTGGTAGTTTGTCTCCTCAAGCTTCAGGTTGTTCAGCTTCAGGTGATCGACCATGCGGTCAAAAGTTTCGACGGCATCCTTGTTGTCGCCCAGCGCCTTGCTCTGCTTGTTGAACGGCACCTCTTCGCCGAGCCGGTAGCTGATATTGCCAAGGTGACACAGGGCGGCCGAGTAGTGAGCTTCGAGAACCGGCGCGTGCTGCTCGCTTTCGTTGCGCGTGCGGACGCAGTGAATGAAGTTGTTGAAGATGTCGCCGGGGCCGTTGAGCTTGGCGGAAACCTTCGGGGCAGGCTCCGACTTGTCACTGCCTTTGGGTAGGAACGCACCCTTGGCGGTAACCGTGCCTTCTTCAAAGTGCATCATGTTGCCGACGCCTTCGCCCAGATAGGGGTTGGTGCGCAGGCCGCGGACTTCGAAGATGATCATGGGCTTGTCGGGGCCGTAGTCGAAGAAGACGATCTGCGTGTTGGGAGTCTGCCCCTGGTCCTTGTAGCCGAAGCGTCCGCCCAGCGAAAATACTTTCAGCGGCAGAGTTTGGCCGGCGAACCAGCGGGCCTTGTCCATTTCGTGGACACCCTGGTTGCCGATGTCGCCGTTGCCGAAATCCCAGAACCAGTGCCAGTTGTAGTGGACCAGATTTTCGTGATAAGGCTGCTCGGGCGCGGGGCCGAGCCAGAGGTTGAAGTCCAGATCCTTGGGCGGTTCCTTCGTTTCCTTAAAGCCGATCGAGCCGCGTCCCTTGTAGCACAGGCCGCGCGAGATGAGCAGCTTGCCGAGCTTGCCGCTGGCGGCGAGCGCCGCAAGGCCCGCGTTGCCGCCGCTGGCGCGACCCTGCGTGCCGTGCTGCACAATGCGCTTGTTCTTGTGCGCCAGCTCGACGGCGATGCGCCCTTCGTGGATATTGTGGCTCATCGGCTTTTCGACGTACACATCCTTGTTTGCCTGCAGCGCGAAAATGGTCATCGGGGCGTGCCAGTGGTTGCACGTGGCGATGGAAATCGCGTTAACTTCAGGATTGTCCAGCACCTTGCGGAAATCAGTCACCGTCTCCGGCTCGTAGCCCGCTTTGTCCTTGACCATCTTTTTCTTGTTGTCCCAGATGCGGCGATCAGGGTCGATCAGGTGCGTGATCTTCACGTCCTTCATACTGGTGTACGCGCCGATATGCGATCCGCCGCGGCCGTTGATGCCGGCGACGGCGATATTCACGCGATCATTGGCGCCGAGCACCTGGGCACCGACGTTGGTGCCGCTGATGGCGACGGAGGCGACGCCCATGGCGAGAGAGGATTGTTGAAGGAAACGGCGGCGGGAGAGTTTGCGTGGCATGTGAGGCTCCTGTGATAGGGAGTTGTGAATGCGGACGATCAGGTTACTAGCCTAAGCGGACACGCCGGGCTTGCCAACACTCAGGGAGCGAGCGCCGCGCCGGGAACAACCGTGATACGCCGTAGATCGGGTGACTTCCTGGCTTGGTACGATATAATCCATACATGACAGTGACCGTCCAACTCGAAACAATCAACGGCCAGTTTCGTGCCAGTATCGTGGGCTCGGAGCGCTACCAGGCGGTTGCACCATCCCGAGATCAGGCGCTATCCGCCTTACGGACGCAAGTGATGGCGAAGGTCGCTGAGGGTGAACTCATCGACATGGAGTTGCCAATTTCCGGCGTCTCTGGATTGGCGGGAATCTTCCGCGATGATCCGACTCTTGAAGACATCGTTCGCGACATCTATGCGAAGCGGGATGCGGACCGCCCGTAATGATTGCATTCGACACGGATATATTCACTCTCATAGTTGCCGGCGAAGCGTCACTTGGGGTGCGAGCGGCTATCTTTCCACCAAACGATCAATTCCTTCCTATCGTGGTCGTCGAGGAGGTGCTGCGAGGGCGATTAAACGTCATTCGCCTTGCGGAGGCGGGCAAGTCGAAGGTTTCCGTCAGCAGGGCGTATGCGCTATTTGAAGGGACCGTCACCGCGCTGCGGCGCGTTCGATTACTGCCCTACACGGACGACGCGCATTCCCTTTTCGAGATCTGGCGGAGAGCCAAGCTTCATGTCGCAACGCACGACCTGAGAATCGCCGCGATCTGCGTCGCCCATGATGTCACGCTGGTTTCACGAAACAAGCGCGATTTTGAACAGGTGCCGGGCCTGAAGTTGGCGATCTGGTAGCGTCACCGCGCCTCAACCACGATCACATGCGGCGTCTGCTCCTTGTTACCCGCCGCGTCCACCGCATACGCTTCAATCTTGATCTTCCCCGGCTTCAAATCCGTCAGCGTGACTTCCCACTGATGGAAGTTGTAATCCACATCCTTCGCTTCGACGCCGTTGACGATGACGCGCTTGGTCGCTTCGTTGTCGGTCGTGGTGCCGCGGATGGTGAGTTTGCCGCCTTCGAGCTTCGCCACGAGGCCGCGCGCGGGGCTGGTGATGATCGTCGCCGGGGGCTCATCATCGATCGGATCGAGCAACTGCGGGAAGGCGACGTCGCTCACTTCCGTCACCAGCGATTCGTTGCCGGTGATCTTGTCATCCTTGCGGTACGCGCTGCGATCCGAGGGCAGGTCGCGGGCCGCGGTGCTGACGACCTTGGCCGTGCGTCCCGCGCCGTACCAGTCATGTAGATACACCGGCACACCCGCCTCGCTCTTGGGCGTCGGGCGCGGACCGCCGCCGCGATTCACCAGGGGCCAGCGCCGGCCTTCGTACTTGCCTTCCACTTTCACATTGCGGAAGTGCGACGCCGCCTTGCCGCTCAGGTTCGTATCGCTCATCTGGATCAGCGGCATGCTTCCGCCGTAACCCACACCCGCGAACGTCAGGCCATCGACCGTGATCGAGCCGGCCTGTTCGCTGTCATCATCCTGCCCGCGGTTGAACGGCTCCGTGCCGACGTTGTACATATAGATGTTGCGATAAACGTGATTCTCAAACCACGGGCGATACACACCGTAGGCCGCGTTGTGAATGCGAAGGTTCTCCACCAGCATCGTCGGCACCTGCGAACGCAGCGAGTAGTGCGATTCCCACAACGTCAGATCACGCAGCACATGCGGGTGCTTGGTGTCAGGCCCCGCGCCGTTGGTGCCAGCGAACACAAACGCATACAGCCCTTCCGTGTGCGACTCGTTGTGCTGGAAGCGATAGTGCGGAATCGTGCGTATATCGACCTTCGCATCGCTGCCGTCCGGCTGACGGATCATCATGTTTGAGTCGAAGGACCGCGACTTCTGACTGTCGTAGCGGTAGCCGTACTCGAAGTTCTCACAGGCGACGTTGCGGACAAAGGTGTTCTTCCCGTTGGCCCACCAGAAGGCAGCGCCATCGTTGGGATCAAAGGGCAGCGCCTGGCCTTTCATCGAGCGGCCGCGCTGAGCGCCGATGCCCAGGTTGCGATCCATCACCGTGTACACCTCGGTGCCGTCTTCGAGGAAGTACCCGTGGCCCACCGACTGGTCGCCCACGCAGTCGCGCACGACCATGTACTGCGTCCCATGCACGGTCACCCAGCGATTGCCTGAGTTAGTGATCGAAGCCCCGATCACGCTGGACCCGCGCATCGTGTCGCCGACGCGGTGGAAGTGAATCGGATACCGGCCGAGCACGCGCTCCTTGCCCATGTCCTTGAACTGGGCGTAGCTGATGGAGCCGAGGCTGCCGTGGTGGTACATCGTGTGCCCGCGCTCGCCGGTCGCGTTCGCGCTCTCAATGATGACGGTGCGCGAGAGGTTGGCGATCTCGCTGGTGTAATCGCCTTCGCCCCAGTGGTTGACCTTCAAGGGTTCATCAAGCGTGACCGTCGTGCCTTCGATCGCCTTGATCGTCCGCCGTTCGCTCGTGGCGGTGATGCGCGTGTAGTCGCCTTTCTGCTGCGGGGCGTCCTTGCGGGCAGCGCCGGTGATGATCACGCGATCGCCCACCCGCCAGCCTTCCACTTTCTCGCCCAGCGTCACCTTCGTATCGCCCGGCTTCGCGTGTGCGCCCAGTTCGACCCACGTGCGGTTCATCGCGCTGCCGTGGAAATCCATCCTCCCGCCCGGCCGGCAGACGATGGCGGGCAGCTTCTCTTTGTCCGTGCCTTCAAAGTAATGCAGGCGAATCTTCGCGGTGAACGGCGAAGGGATAGGATCGCCCGGCGAGCCCACATCCAGCGCGGCACCATCGGTCGGATCACCCTCGACCGCTTCGCCGTGGCCGTGATCGTGATTGTCGACATCCTCGACGCCCGTGGCCGCATCGCCCTCCTTCGCAGGCGTGACGCGAAGCAGCCCGACGGTCAATACCGTGTTGCGATCCCGTGCGAAGCTGAGCGTGCCGGAGACCTGAATCTCCCGGATCGGCTTCTCAGATTCCGTGTCATACACCACGCGCGTGCCCTGGCTGATCAGCACCGTGCTGCCTTCAACGGGGACTTTCCCGCCCTTCCACGTCGCGGCCTTGGACCAAGGCCCGCTTTGCCCGGACTGAAAGTCGGCACCCAGCAGCGAACCGGCCTGCACCAGCGCCAGGAACGCAAAGGCAGCAGCAAAGGAGATGAACGATGATCGGTGATGGATTGGCATCTTGTTGGACTCACCAAAGAGGATGGACCTGCGAACCAGACTGAACCCTACTTACTAATTGCCTTTCGCCGCTCTATGTTACATGCGTTTGCGCGGTTCGCGATGGTCTGTAGCGATTGTGACGATTGCAGGAGCTCCGACAGCAGTTCATCCGCCTTCCTTTCAACGGGCAACCTTGCACCGCCCGGCAACGGTGATATCTCCCTATTGGAAAGGGAGATTCACCATGTTCGGATTCGCTCATATCAAACTCATTCTCATCATTGTCGCAGCCATCGTGCTGTCCATCCTGCGGGAGATCTACCACGTGCCCATCGAAGCCGTGCTGGTCTTCGTCGCCAGCGGCGCGGTATTGGCCTGCGCGTGGGACAAGCTGAGCAGCATCACGGCGGAGTAAGCTTTGAGCCCTGAGCTGTGAGCTTTGAGCCGGATATCGCCGGTGATCGGTCCGGGCACTTTGCTCAAGACCCATCGCTCAAAGCTCAAGGCTCATAGCTCTTCTTGCTTACCCGCCCCCCTTCCGCCACAATCCTCTTCATGCTCAAACTGGCGACGCTGATTGACAACCCCGGCGAACCGCAGGCCGACACGCGCTACCGCGACCCGCAACACTTGAAGGACCTGGGCTACACCGGCCGCGTCATGTACGCCACCACCGGTCTCTCCGGCGTCGATGCGCCCGACTCCGTCGGCACAGGCGAAATGCGCCGCTTTGTCGAGCAGCAGTTCGACCGCGCCACGCACACCATCGACATCTCCAAGAAGGTCGGCCTGCAGATGCACATCACCTACGATGTGCTCAGCCTGCCGCGCCTCGTCGTCGAGAAGGACGAACCCTCCCTCACCTGCAAGGGTCGGCCCGGGATGCTCTGCCCCGCCAGCGATGCCGCCCTGACGCGATCCGCCGAAGCCCTTCGCGCTCACCTGATGCGCTGGCCGCAGCTCGACGGCGTCGTTCTCCGCTTCGGCGATAACGACGCGGCCCGCTTGCCTTACCTCATCGGCAACGACATCTATCAGCCGCACTGCCCGCGCTGCGCTCACCTGGGGCGCGTTGATCGCATCGTCCGCGTCCTGCGCAAGTTTCACGACCTCGTCGTCGGCCAGTTCAACAAGCGTCTCATCGCCCGCGCCTGGAACGTGCGCCCCAACGGCATGCACGATTCGGTCGATGTCTGCAATCGTCTGCGCGATCAACTGCCCGGCGCGGACAACACCAGCGACCCGCGTTTCATCCTTTCCTTCAAGTTCACCGAGACGGACTTCTGGCGATATCAGAAATGGAACCCGGCGAGCCTGGTGTTCGGCGATCGCCCGATCATTTACGAACTCCAGTGCCAGCGCGAGTTCGAAGGCAAGGGCGGCGTGCCCAACTGGCAGGTGCCCCTGTGGCGCGACGGCTACCCCGAGACGCGCGACGCGAACGGTGCCGAGAATGCCGGCCTTGCCAACGTCGCCAGGAAGGTCAACCTCGTCGGCCTGTGGGCCTGGGTGCGCGGCGGCGGCTGGGGCGGGCCCTTCATCAAGAACGAAACCTGGGTCGATGCCAACGTCGTCGCCGTGCCGCAGCTTGCCGACAAGCCTGACATCGAGCCTGCAACCATCGCCGAGAACTGGATACGCAAGAAGCTGGGCCTGAGCGAGCTCCATCAGATCAACACGCTCAAGCAGGTGCTGATGAATTCCTCGCAGGTCGCGCTGGAAGGCTTTTACATCGGGCCTTTCGCGAAGGGCCGCACGAGTCCGTGGCATCCCAATGGCGACCTGATTCAGGATGACTTGATCGATGCGGAAGCTGCGTGGCGCATGATTCAGCGATTGCCTGAATCGCAGCTTGATGAAGTCGTCGCGGAGAAGCAACGCGCAGTCGACACGCTGAGCAAGGATCAGTCGGCTCTGCATCACCTGATCACTGAAGGCAATCGATCCGTGCTTGAGCCTCTGTCCAACACCATGCTCTACGCCGACTCGCTCTTCCGCATGCTCGGCAACCTGCTCGCCGGCCTGGCGGCCTACCGGCGATTCCTGAAGCGGAAGGAGACGGCGCAGGCCAGCCTCTGCAAGCAGAAGCTCCTCGCGGCCCAGAGCGACTGGACCCATCACACCCAGCGCTACGGCGCTCTGGCCGGTGCCGCCACGGCGTTCCGCGAGTCCAACTTCTGGGACCTCACGCAGCAGATTCTCGGCGAACTGTAAGGCGGAGCACCATCCCGGCAGGGTGGTGCCTTTGGAGCACCACCCTGTCGGGATGGTGCTCTAAAACCATTGACACTGTCATGCGAAGTTGTCATGCTGTAACGCATACGGTTGCGCTCCGCACCCGATTCTCATGTTGGAAGCAATGTCATGTTCCAATGGTGGCTCGATCTTCCCTGGTGGCTTCGATACGGCGTCGCGCTGGGGCTGCTGCTGATCTCGACGCTGCTGTTCTTCTTCGCCAACACCGTCTGGCCCTGGGGCTGGGTTGCTGGCGGCGTGCTGCTGGTCTTTTCCAGTCCGTCGGATTCGGAGAAGAACGGCTACAAGTTTTAGCCGGGGATTCGAATCTCCTTTTGAAAAGGTAAAAGCCCCGCGTGCTGCGGGGCTTTCGTGTGTCAAGACGTTTGATCACTTCGGCCGATCAGGCGATGGCTCGACGGCGGCGCATCAGCCACGGCAGGCCGGCCATGAGCAGCAGGCCTGTCGCCGGTTCGGGAACATTCACTGCTCGCAGGAACTGGCTGGGATCAAGCGGCGCAGCACTGAAGCGGACTTCATCGAGGAAGCTGCCCGCGGGGAAAGTGCTTGACCCAAAGAGAAGATCCGCAGCGACGTTGGTGACGTTCAGGTTCAGGCCCGCGGGGTTGAGCGTGGCAAGATTTCCATAGTCAACGTAAAACCGGCCGAGGACGCCATCGAAGGTGAAGGCGACATGATGCCATTCGCCATCGGCCAAGGACTGGGCCGGGTTGGAACCGATGACCTGGTTGTTGTTCGTTCCCGTATCGATGCGAACACGCGCTTCTTCCTGGGGGTCGATGTCAAGCTGCCAGCCTGCGGTATTGCCGACAAAGTGGTTGATGAAGGCAGGGAAGCTTGCCTGATCCTGCACCTTGACGAAGGCTTCGATGGTGAAGGCCGGAGCATCGAGTTCCATGTCATCGAGCACGCGGACAAGGCCTGGGACACCCAGGTTCAGCGACGACGTGTTGTTGTGGATCGTGCCGGTGATGGGATCGAGCGTGTGCGTGTTGGGCCTGTCGGCGCCGAAGACCGCGCCGCCTTGGCCGTTGCCATCGAGATGGCCGGGGCTGCTCTGGTTGGGCACGACGCCGACGGCGGCGCCCGGCGTCCCTTCGAACTGCCAAAAGCCGTTGTTGACCGACCGCAGGAACTGCGAAGAAGTCAGCACCGAGTTGGAGTAGCGCACTTCATCGACCGCGCTGCCGGCCGGGTAAGCCCCGCCGATGAGCAGATCAGCAGCGACGGCAGTGGCATCGGCGGCGGTGCCCGTGAGGGTGCGGGTGACGACGATGCCGTAGTCAACGTAATGGCTGATGGTGTTCGTAGCAGCGTTGTAGGAGACGGCCGTGTGATGCCACACGCCACCGGCGAGGCTCTGGTCTACTCCGTTGGCGGTGACCTGATTGGACGTGGCCGCCGTGTCAAAGCGGGAGCGGCCTTGCTCACTGGCATTGATATCCAGTTGCCAGCCGCGCGCCGGCGTGGCTGTGCGGTGGCTGACATAGGCGGGGAAACCGGCCTGATCGCCGCCGATGAGGATGAACGCTTCCACGGTGAAACTGGAGGCGTCCAGGGCGTTGTCATCGAGGACGCGCACGCGTGCCGTGCCGATGTTGCCCATGTTCAACGAGGACGTGTTGGCTGCCACCGATCCGCTCACAGGATCCCAGATCTGCCCGCCGATGACGGAGCTGCTGTAGATCGCTCCGCCCTCGCCGGCACCATCCAGGAATCCCGGATTCGCTGAGTTCTGCACCGCTCCAACCGCGCCGCCGGGTGTGCCTTCCATGCTCCACACGCCGACCGTGGTCGCACCGGCATCACTTGATGCAAAGAGGAATCCAACCGCCAGGGCGATAGCGGTGATGCTTCGCGACTTCGTTGAGTGCTTCACAATTGTTCTCCTAAATGGAAGATGAATCGACACGCTTCACGCGAACGTGAACTGTGAAGGTTAATGGATGACCATGGGAACTGTCAATGGAAATGTACGTGCAGGTCCGCGGGAAACTGGGCAATTACGGAACGTCATGCTCCAACTACTCTCTCGTAGTCTCTTCTACTCAACCGCCGCCCTTGCGCGACTGCCTGCGGCGATCCGACTCCTTCAGGAAACGCTTGCGCATGCGGATCGCCTTGGGCGTAATCTCGACGAGTTCATCCTCGGCGATGTATTCCAGGCAGGCTTCGAGCGACATTTCGCGGGCCGGGCGGATGCGGGCCGCTTCGTCCTTGGAAGTCGTCCGCATGTTCGACATCGGCTTCTCGCGGGTGGCGTTGACCGTGATGTCGCCCTCCTTGCAATGCTCGCCCACGACCTGGCCTTCGTAGATCTGATCGCCGGGGCGGATGAAGAAGAAGCCGCGATCGTAGAGGCTGTCCAGCGCGTAGGCCGTGACGCGGCCGGTCTCGGTGGCGATCATCACGCCCTGCTTGCGCTGGGGAATCGCGCCGCGCATGCCATCGTACTTGTCGAAGGTGTGGTGCATGATCGCCTGGCCCTGCGTCGCGGTGAGCATGCGCGACCGCAGCCCGATCAGCCCACGGGCCGGAATAGTGAACTCCATGTGGATGAAGCCCGTCGTGCCCTGCTTGGCGTCCATCTTGACCATCTCGGCCCGGCGATCACCCAAGAGCGCCATCACCGAACTCTGGCAGTCCACCGGGCAGTCGATCGAGAGCAGCTCGATCGGCTCCATCTTCACGCCGTCGACCTCTTTGAAGATGACCTTCGGCTTGCCGGCGGAAATCTCGTAACCCTCGCGGCGCATGTTCTCCAGCAGGATGCCCAAATGCAGCAGCCCGCGACCGGCGATGAGGAACTCATCAGCACTGAACTCCACGCGCAGGGCCACGTTGGACTGCAATTCCTTCTCTAGGCGTTCGCGGATCTGCCGGCTGGTCACGTACGTACCGTCGCGCCCGCAGAACGGCCCATCATTCACACGCAGCGTCATGTTCAACGTCGGCTCATCCACAGCGATCGTCTTCAAGGCTCGCGGGTTGTCAGCACAGGCGATGGTGTCGCCGATGTCAACAGAATCAAGCCCGACCACGGCACAGATGTCACCAGCGTGGGCGCTCTCCACATCCTTGCGGCCGAGGCCTTCAAACTGGAACAGCTTAAGCACGCGCTGGCGGGTTTGCTGGCTCTTGCGGTTGATCAGGATGACCGATTCGCCGGCACTGATGGTGCCCGCGAAGATACGCCCGATGGCGATCTTCCCGACGTAATCCGAATAGTCGAGCGTGGTCACCAGCATCTGAAGCGGCTGAGCGGGGTCCACCAGCGGCGGCGGAACGTACTTCACGATGGCGTCGAAGATGTCGCGCAGGTCGGGCTTCTTCACCTTCATGTCGGTCGTCGCCCAGCCGTCGCGGCCGGAGCAGTAGACGATCGGGAAGTCCAGGGCGTTGTCGCCCGCGCCCAGTGACACGAGCAGATCGAAGACTTCATCGACCACGTTCTCCGGCCGGGAATCAGGGCGGTCAATCTTGTTCACCACCACGATCGGGCGCAGGTCGTTCTCCAGAGCCTTCTGAAGCACGAACCGCGTCTGCGGCATGGGGCCGTCGAAGGCATCGACCAGCAGCAGGACGCCGTCAGCCATTTTCATCACGCGCTCGACCTCGCCGCCGAAGTCCGCGTGGCCTGGCGTGTCGATGATGTTGATCTTGAACTCGCTGCCATCGAGGGCGTGATACTGCACGGAGCAGTTCTTGCTGAGGATGGTGATGCCGCGCTCGCGTTCGAGCGGGTTGGAGTCCATGATCAGGCCGTGCTGGCCGCCTGCGAGCTTGTCGAGGTCAGCGTTGCGGAACATGCCGGACTGATAGAGCATCTTGTCGACGAGGGTGGTCTTGCCGTGGTCGACGTGAGCAATGATGGCGACGTTGCGGAGGTTGGAGGACATATTCAACCTTCTCTCCTCTGGGGAGAGGGTCGGAGCGAGGACGGGCATGAATGTTTCTCGTTTCGGCCGCGCGGTCGCACGGCAGGCAGGACCGCGCCGGACGTTCCGAAGCGGGGCAATAGTGTAGCGAGCAAAACGAAATAAAGCGCGGTCAGCGGAATCATCGGCAAAACACCATAAAACAGGCGAATATGTGATCCCTCGGCGGGAAACAGGCCCCGCTCCGCCCTTCGCCGGGCCTGCGCCGGCCCTGTTCCGCCCCCTTTGCCGGCGGGAGCGACCTGCCCGACTTCGGGGTTTCCCCTTGGTAGACACGTGTCTACCATACCCCCTACCCCCTGGTAGCCATTTGAAGATAAGTGCTGCATTGGAAAGACTTTCCAAAATGGCTACCCCGTGTCTACCTCGTGTCTACTAGACACGGCTGGAGAGCAAGCGGGGTGTACTCATGGGCGAACGGATCGACGGCCCCGCCGTAGTACGCCGATCGATATGGCGAAAAGTGACGCGATGTGGCGAACGAAATGGGCGCAGCCCGATAGCGTGCCAGCCAGCACGCTTCGTTTTGCTCACCCCGCCCTGGACGGGTCGGCCGGCGGTCAGGCTGGACCTGGCAAGCTTCATGAGGGCTTGCCAGTCGCCGGCTTAAGGGTGGTTCAACAGATTGTCGAA
>JBBDXA010000141.1:0-25126 GCA_040902585.1 Phycisphaeraceae bacterium | reverse complement strand
TACGTCCGCGCCCAGCGCGCGGGCGATGAAAAGCACAAACGCTTCTACACCGACTTCAGCCAGCCCGTCACCATGGAAGGCGGCGCGGACCTCATGCTGCTGCGCCCTGATGGCAGCGAGGAACTTCTCGTCGAAGGCGGCGAAGGCGCGATCACCGATCCGATCATCAGCTTCGATGCCCAGTGGTGCTACTACGTCAAGCTCTACAGCCAGAAGAACCGCAACCAGTGGACGCCGCCGAGCGAAGGGGCGGACATTTTCAAGATTCATCTGAAGACCAAACGAATCGTCCGCCTGACCAACCAGGTCTTCACGCCCAACACCGGCATGGGCAACTGGACGAAGGACTATCGCGCCGACAAGACCAATCCCTATCGCCCCAATCACTTCGCCTACGGCGTCTACAACATGGGCCTCTGCCCGCTTCCCGGAGGCAAGATCGTTTTCACCAGCAACCGCGATGGCTACAAGCCTTCGAAAGGTTACCCCGCCATCGCGCTGCAAATGTTTGTGATGGATGACAGCGACACATCGATCGACGAACACGAAGCGCAGCCAAACAACATTCACAAGATCGGGCATTTCAACATCGCCGGTGCGCTGCATCCCGTGGTGATGACTGACGGGCGCATCATGTTCAGCTCCCTCGAATCGCAGGGCATCCGCAGCAGCATCTCCTGGGGCATCTGGACCATGAACCCCGATGGCACCAACTGGAACCCCATGATCAGTGCCTTCGACCCCGGCGGCGCCTCCAACGGGTTCCACTTCCAGACGCAGATCTCCGACGGTTCCATCATCATCGAAGGCTACTACAACCAGAACAACAGCGGCTTCGGCTCCTTCGTCAAACTTCCTTCACCGGAGAAGACGCCCTACCCGAGTTTCGGTAACGCGTCGATGCGTGACAAGGCGAATCCCGCGTGGCACTTCGGGCATCACTACAACTCGAAGGTGCGGTTCTATCGCATGCCGTTCATGCCGATGGGTTCGGTTAGCCTGACGCCGTTTGCGCATATTCATGATGGGCCGGCGGACTATGCGATCGCCGGTGACAAGACTTCGCCGCAGCTTGGGAAGGTGACGCATCCATCCGGCGCGCCGGACAATCATCTGCTTTGTATCTATTCACCAGGGCCGACGAATCACCAGTACACGTATCTGCCGCAGTTGGATGGCGGGATTTATCTTTTGAAGAACGGCGAGATCGCCGATGAGCCGGCCGATCTGCTCTTGATCAAGAATGATCCGAAGTACAACGAAAGTTGGCCGCGCGCGGTAGTGCCTTACAAGCGCGTATACGGCATCGATGAACCGAAGAAATTGCCCGAGCTGGCGAACGACGGCAAGGTGTCGCCGCACCTGCCCGAAGGCACGCCGTTCGGCCTGGTGGGCACGTCGAGTTTCTACAAGCGTGAGACCTATCCCGAAGGTATCGTGCCCAAGGGGAAGGTGACGAGCGAATATGTACAGTTGCCGCAGACCGGCAACGACCCCTGGCGCGGGCTTGATGCCTTCACGAGTCACGGCAACGGCATGCCGCTGAACTGGCACAATCAGGGCGCGGATGCGGGGCTGTACACGAACGATGACATTCATGCGGTGCGCATTGTTGTCATGGAGCCGACGACCGATCGCCATCGCGGCGATCGCGGCGGCAGGCAGTTCTTCAACCACGCGACGGAACGCCTGCGCGTGCTGGGGGAGATTCCGCTGCGGAAATTTGAGGGCAAAGGGGAGAGGGCCAAGGGCCAAGGGACCGACTCATCCAATCCGCAATCCGCAATCCGCAATCCGCAATCAGGTCAGCCCCTCGACCCGGACGGCAACCCTGACACCTCCTTCCTCGCGAAGATTCCAGCCGACACCCCGTTCACGTTTCAGACGATCGACAAGCGCGGCATGGTGCTGAACATGGCCCAGACATGGCATCAGCTTCGGCCGGGCGAGATGCGCGTGAACTGCGGCGGCTGTCACTCACACAGCCAGGAGCCGACCGACTTCTCTCTCACCGCCGCGGCGAAGCCGGGCTACGAAGTGTGGGACCTGACGAAACAGACGCCGCTGGTGACGGAGAAGGCACACGATAAGTCGAAGCAGAAGTGGGATGCGAAAGAAGAGACCGGCGTGAAGGTCGCATCGAGCGCGGTGGTCGATGTCGAGTACTTCAAGGACGTGCAACCGATTTTTCTGAAGAGCTGCGTCGCGTGTCACACGAAGACTTCAAAGGAACCTGCCGGCAACCTGATTCTGGATGCGGATGAGGACTGGATGTCGATCGAGAACAACGGCAAGTTCCCCGCGACGTATGTGCGGCTGGCGATGGATGAGAAGGCGAAGTTCGGGCACAAGCCGCCGACATATGACTCGTGGGGTTATCCCAATGCCTCGCGGTACATCCGCAAGATGCAGTCGCGGCGCAGCCTGCTGGTGTGGAAGCTTTACGGCGAGCGGCTGGATGGTTTCAAGAATGAAGATCATCCTTCCGAGCCTGAGCCGGGCGCGGGGTATCTCATGCACAAGGGTGAGAAGTTCGAGAAGCAGCGGCATTACTACGACATCGACTTCACCGGCTCGCAGATGCCGCCCAAGGCCGCGGTGGAAGGCAAGTACAAAGGCGTGGATGGGAAGATGATCAAGGTTGAGCCGGTGACGGATGAAGATCGGCGGACGATCGTGCGGTGGATTGATCTGGGTTGCCCGGTTGATCTGGATAGGCGGGTGCCGGATGAGAAGAAGGATGCGAAGCCGCAAGCGGCTGGGGCGGTAAAACCGTTCGGGTGGTTTGGTGATGACAATCGCCCGGTGTTGACGCTGACCTGGCCGCAGGCGGGCGCGAGTGAGACGCCGGTGTCGCGCATCGTCATCGGCATGGACGACTACTACTCAGGCCTGGATGAAGGTACCTTCACCGTCACCGCCAGTGTCGGGATCAACGGCACGAAAGCCGGCGACAATCTCGCATCGCTCTTCAAGAAGACCGGCGATGGCATATGGGAATTGAAGCTGAAGGAACCGATCAGCAACATGGCGGCTGGCCGACTGACTGTTTCAGTTAGGGACAAACAGGGAAACATCAATGTCATCGATCGGCGATTCAGTGTTGCCGCGAAGACTGTCAGCAGGTAATAGCGAAGCTGTTCAGGATTCCTGGTTTTCGTCCGACTCGTTCGCGTTCCATTCCGCTTCGCTTTCCCATGATTCGTCGGAGCCCACATCGATGTAGGCTCCACAGCGAGAGCAGTTCTGAATGGTGCCAAAGAATTCGCCCTTGAACTTCGTCGTCTTCCCGCACGCTTCGCAGGTGACTTCGACGGGGCCTCGTTCCTGTCCTTCCGCTTCGCGATGTTTGCGGGCGTCCGCATCGTCCTTCAGAAGCTGCTGGGCTTCCGCGTGCCTGCTCAGATCGATGACCCAGACCTCGACGCCCCGCCATGATGAGCCCGCGAGCCCCGCGATACCGTCGAGCAGTCCGAACGAATTGCCATCGATCACCCTGGCTTCAATCCCGTGGCTCTCAAGGAAGGACACAGTCATCTCCGCCTCGCTCAGGTTGCGGGCCACATGAACGCAGCGCTTGTCGCGATAGGCCATTGCATGTCCTCGACTGCCGATGTGCGAAAGGAAAATATTGCCGAGTTGGAGTTTCCGGTGCCGCCATCGGGCGAACCGCTCAATAGACCTCAGGCAACCTTCAGATAGACTGTAATACCTTACTCTTGCCGGAGCCAATCGATGCAACGCACACTATCGATCATCCTGATCGCTCTCGTCAGTTCAGCCGCCCTTGCCGAAGACCGCAACCAGCCCCGGTCCTACCCGCGCTGGCGCGGCGCCGATGCCAGCGCCAGCGTCACCGGCGGCGACTATCCCGTTCAACTCACCGATGCGAAGAATCTCGCCTGGAAGATCGAGCTGCCCGGCAAAGGCTGCTCTTCGCCCGTCGTCTGGGGCGACGCGATTGTCATCACCTGCCCTGTCGAAGAGCAGGACGCGCTGATGTCCTTCAACTTCGAAGGCAAGCACCAGTGGACTGCTGCAATCGGCAAGGCCCGCGGCGGCAAGCATCGCAACGGCTCGGCTGCCAACCCTTCGCCCGCCACCGACGGCACGCGCATCTTCGCCTACTTCAAGAGCGGTAACCTCGCGGCTGTCGACTTCAAAGGCAAACTCCTGTGGGAAACGAACCTCCAGGAACGCTTCGGCAAAGACACGCTCTACTGGGACCTGGGCACTTCACCCGTGCTGACGAAGAAGCATGTCATCATCGCGGTGATGCACGCGGGCGATTCCTACCTCGCGGCCTTCGATCAGGCGACGGGCGACCTCGCGTGGAAGGCGGACCGCAACTACGAATGCCCGACCGAAGGCGACCAGAGCTACGCCACGCCGATTGTCATCGATCACAAAGGCAAAGAGGCGATCCTCGTCTGGGGCGCGGAACGACTCACCGCGCACGACACGACGGATGGCAAAGTGATCTGGTCCTGCGAAGGCTTCAATCCGAAGAAGCAGCGCAACTGGGTCGTGGTCGCATCGCACACGATCGTGGATGACATGGTCATCGTCCCCTACGGTCGCGGCAGCCACATCACCGGCGTGAAACTCGGCGGCGAAGGCGATGTCACCAAGACCCATCGCCTCTGGACGCGCGATGATTCCAGCGCGTTCGTCCCCACGCCGGCCGGCCATGACGGCAAGGTCTACATCGTCGGCGATCGCGGCAAGGTCACGTGCCTCGATGCCAAGACCGGCGATGTGAAATGGTCCGGCGATCTGCCGAAGTCGAGCTCGAGCTACTACTCCTCACCCATGATCGCGGGCGGCAAGCTCTATGCCACGCGCGAGGATGGCGTGATCTTCGTGACTTCGCTCGATGGCAAGCTCACCGTGCTCAGTGAGAATGACATGGGCGAGCGCATCATCGCGACGCCGGTGCCGGTGGCGAATCGGCTGCTCCTGCGCGGGGAGAAGCACCTGTTCTGCATCGTGGAGCGGAAGGCGACGAGCGAATAGGCCTTCTCACCGCTCACTCGCCGGAATGTGCAGCACCATCACCGAAGGCAGGCCGAAGCCGATTGCTTTTTTCGCGGCGGACTCGGCGCTCTGGCCGTTGAAGGTCATGTAGAGCGATTCGCCATTCGCATCGATCTGAAGGTTGTAGGTGCCGCCGGTGTAGTAGCCGAGTTTGTCTTTGAGCGGCTGCGAAAGGAACGCGAGCACTTTGCGTTTGCCTGTGGCGATTTCGATTTGGACGACAGGGGAGCCGACACTGCCGCTGGAGCCGTGGGCACCGGGGACGAAGTAGAGGAAACGATCATCGGGACTGATCGCCATCGCGGCGGTGTATCCGCCGGTGCCGAAGTTCGGACCGAGGTCGCGCACGGCGGGGGCGGCGGCCGGGCCGCTTGAAGCGGCCCCGCCGGCACCCGGATTGAATTCAAAGACCTGCCCCGACGCGGTCATGCCGTAGATCAGGCCCTTCTTCGTCGGGCGCGAGATCGCGGCCCGAAGCGTGTCGCCTTTGCTCTTCGCGCCTTGCGACTCAGGCAGACCCACCTTCGTCGCGGCCAGCGCGTTGGTGGCCGGGTCGTAGTAGTGCAGCACATCATCCTTGCCCGTGAAATACAGCCGACCTTTGGCGTCGCGCATCATGGCGCGGCTACCCGCGATGATGTCGCCGCCGCCAAGGAATAGACGCTGCCGCTTGTTCACGTCATACACGCAAAGATCGCTCTTGTAGACGGCGTAGAAGTAGAGCAGGCCGCGCTCGGCATCGAAGTGAGATGCGGGCAGACCTTGCCGGGGCACGATCGCGCCGAGGTCTTCGAGCTTCTTCGACTTCGGGTCGTATCGCAACACAACCGAACCTTCGAAACTCTTGCCGAAGTGTGCGTCCACTTCGCGATGCTTACCCCAATAGGTGGAGAAATAGATTGAGCCATCGGCGGCTTCGTGAATGCCTGAGTGAACCTTGCCGTGACCGTAGATGCCGGCTGGAATCTTCAGGTCGCGCAGGACATCGACGATGAGTGTGAGCTTCTTCGTCTGCGGGTCGTACTCGTAGAGGTGCGAGGTCGAGTCCACGCCCATGTGATCGCCTATTGAAGTGTAGTACTTGCCGTTGGAGTGAACGCAGCCGTCGCCCCAGGTGGACCAGAGCGTCTGCTTGCCTTTGTCGGGCAGGTTGTCGATGACGACGATGTCGAGTGACGGCGCGGCCTTGGCGATGGTGAAGTTACTGCCGGCTTTGGCGGCGATGTCAGCGGGCGGTTTGAGGAGCGCGGTGCCGGTGATGGGCTTGGCGACGAGTGGGCCGTCGGCATGGGCGAAACTGCTGGCGAGGAGAAGGATGAGTATGGAATTGGTTCGCTTCATTCGATGGCTCCAGTTGCAATGTCAATCAACGTACATTCGTTCGCTCGACCCTCCCCCGGCCCCTCCCTAAGAGGGAGGGGAGTCAGGGGCCGGGTTCTTCGATGGTTAAGGGTTGCGTCACACCGCCCGATCGCTGCGTTGCGACGCCGGGTTTGTTGATGATTCGACCATCGGGCAGGCTCACCCAGATATCCACCTTCGCTTCATCGCCCAGCCCGAAGTGCGCGATCGCAGGCTGCCCGCTCGCGTAACCCGTGCCGATCTGAATCTCGCGCATGCCTAGCAGTTGCTTCGGATCGCCGAGGCCCCCGCCGCGGTACACCATCACCTTCGCGCCGATGCCCATGCGGTTGAGCTTTGTCTTGCCGAGGACTTTCACATCGAGAAACTGCCTTGCCCCCGCATCGTTGCGCAGCAGGTGACTGTGATCGTCGTCGAACCAGTTGATCGCGAAGATGTCGAGCTTGCCGTCACCGTTGACATCTGCGACCGGCGCGGCCGGGTAGTACACCATCTTCACGCCATCGCCGTCGCCCAGCTTTCGCGGCAATTCAAAACGCGGCACGCCGTCGCGCACGCCCACACCGCGATAGATCACCGGCTGCACGCTGCCGCTCTGGGGCTTCCACGCGGCGCTCACGTAAATGTCAGGCCATCCGTCGTTATCAAAATCCTGCACTTCGACATGCGGACAGCGCGTCGGAACGATCTCGCCCAGGCCTGCCGCCTCACTCACATCACGAAACAGTGGCACGCCGTTGTGCACGCCTTCGTTCAGATAGATCTTGTTACGAGCCTTGACGCTGTGAATGCTCACGACCAGATCGAGATCGCCATCACGATCGAGGTCGGCAAAGGCTGCGCCGCAGGGCCAGTCTTCGCCATCGAGCGGTTTCCACTCGATGGCTTTGCTCGCGGCCGCGTTCTCGGCGTACTTGCCGTCCTTCGTGGAAAGAAAGAGGCGATTGCTGTGGGCGATGAAGAAGTCAGGGCGGCCGTCGCCGTTGACATCGCCGACGGCGTGACCGAGGCCGAAGACGCCGTCGGGCAGGCCGACCTTCGCGTTGACATCTTCGAACTTAAGATTGCCGAGGTTGCGGAACAGTGTGGTGCGCGACCCGGCTTTGCCGACGAAGCGGTCTTCGATGACGAGCAGGTCGAGCAGGCCGTCGTTGTCGTAATCGAAGACGCCGATGTTGCGGGCGGAAAGGAGCGAGGGCGGACAAGCACCGCTGGCTTCGCTGATATCGACCCACTTGCCGTCGCGCAGGGTGAGCAGCGAAGACGTGCGAAGCTGGGCGGAGCGCTGCGGCTCTTCCTTCCTGCTGGAGCGCGGGCGGGCGTTGTTGGCGATGTAAAGTTCGAGCGAGCCGTCGTTGTCGAGATCGGCGAAGACCGCGCCGCTGGTGCGGGCATGGAAGGTGATGTCTGGTTGATCGACGGCTTCAAAGGTGTGATCTTTACGCTGGAGGAGAAGTCGAGTGGCAACAGGTTTGCCGGCCGCGCCGTACTCGGCATCAGGGCGATCGCAGAAGCCGCCGGCGAAGAGATCGAGCAGGCCGTCACCGTTGACATCAGCGATCGCGCCGCCGTGGCCCATCATGCCTTCGAGGTGCTTCTTCACGCCGCTGGACTCGGCGGCGTCGGTGAAGATGATCGGCGAAGGAGCGTCAGCGGCAATCAGAACTGATAGTGACAACGCCACGGTGACCGTGATCGCAGCGACTCGTGACAACACTCGTTTGAACATGGCAACAATCCTCAGTTGCATCTGACCAGTATAATCCGCGCGACCTGTGTCCTTTCATTGCATCCAATCCGTGCGAGGTGACGCATGAATGGTTCGCCCCCGTGGCAGCCCGTGCCGCCCGGGCTGCGCGCGTCGCCTGAACATGTGGATGTATGGCGCTGCGATCTGACGACCGTCGGCAATGAGGCGGAGCTGCTGGGCCGGCTTACCCCGGTGGAACGGGCGCGGGCGGAGGAGTATCGCGTGGCGTCGAAGCGGCGGGAGTTCATCGTCGCCCGTTCGATGATGCGTGCGGTTCTCGGCCGCCTCACGCAGTGCGAGCCGCTGTCCGTGACCTTCGCCTATGAAGCCAAAGGCAAACCGCTTCTCGATGCCTTGAGCAACACGGGCGAGGTCACTTTCAATCTTTCCCATTCGCAGGGCATGATCCTCATGGCCACGGCGGCGAGGCGGGCAGTGGGCATTGATGTCGAGTGCGTGCGCGAGCGATTCTCCTTCGAGCGGCTGGCGGAACGGTTCTTTTCGCCGCGCGAAGTGGCGACGCTGATGGGCGTGCCTGAAGCGCAGCGCATGCGGGCGTTCTATCTCTGCTGGACGCGCAAGGAGGCGTATCTGAAGGCGATGGGGCTGGGCATCACCGTGGCGCTGGACTCGTTCGACACGGTGTTCTGGCCGGCGAGTGAGGCGCGGATCGAAGCGTCACGCGATGAGCCGGATGCGCCCACGCGATGGGCGATGAATGATCTGCCGCTGGGTGATGAACATGTGGGAACGGTGGTGGTGGAAGGGCCGGGTGCGGCGATGCGCTGCTGGGAGATGACGCTGGTTTGAACTCCCCTCCCTCCCAGGGAGGGGCTGGGGGAGGGTTGGGTGAACAGACCTGCGTTCGGGTTGGTGTCAAAGTGGTTCAACGAAATTCGTGAGTTCGACCCTCCCCTAACCCCTCCCTGGAAGGGAGGGGAATCAAACATCACGCCTGCATGATCGCAAACGCCACGTCCGCGGCCTGACGATTTGCCTTCACATCATGCACGCGAAAGAGTTTCACGCCTTGCGCAACGCCGAGAGCCGTCGTCGCGCAGGTCGCGCCGAGCAGTTCGTGCGGCTGCGGTGAAGTGCCATCCGCATTCACACAGACACTGCCCATAAACCGCTTGCGGCTGGTGCCCAGCATGACCGCGTAACCGAGCTTCACGAAGTGATCGAGGGTTGCGATCAGTTTCAAGTTGTGCTCGCGCGACTTGCCGAAGCCGATGCCGGGGTCAAGGATGATCTGCGCGTGAGGTACTCCGGCCTGCGTTACGGCGATCGCCCGTTCCAGGAGAAAGTCAGTTACCTCCGCGATGACATCTTCGTAGGCGGGATTCTGCTGCATCGTCGCGGGTGCGCCCTGCATGTGCATCAGGATGATCGGCGCGGAGTGCGAAGCCGCAAGCGGCAGGAGACGCGGGTCTTCACGCCCGGCGCTGACGTCATTCAAAATCGCAGCACCGGCATCAAGAGCGGCGGCAGCGACTTCGCTGAGCGTCGTGTCAATGCTGATCGCCACATGCTTTCCGTGATCGCCCTGTGCATCGAGCTGTGTGCGAAGGGAACGGATGACCTCGATGACGCGCTGCTTCTGTTCGCCAGCGGAGACGCGCTGCGAACCGGGGCGCGTGGACTCGCCGCCGACGTCGATGATGTCCGCGCCTTCATCGGCCATCTGCAAGCCGTGTGCGACTGCCGCGTCATGGGCATCGTGCGCGCCGCCGTCGGAAAAGCTGTCCGGCGTGACGTTGAGAATGCCCATGATCACCGGGCGATCAAGGCTGAGCGTGCGGTTATCGGGGAGTTGAAGATGCATTTTGACCACGGATTCCACGGATGGCACGGATAGAGAAGACCAAATGGTGAACTGCTGGATGAATCGGAACCTGCTCGGGCACCTGATCAACGGATTCACCGTTCACCGTCGAACTCGCCCGCATCCCCTATCCGCGCCATCCGTGCTATCCGTGGTTAATTCTTACTTCACGCCATCGAGCACCTTCATCGGAAACAGCTTCGAAGGCGTGTGCTCCTTCTTCATGACCGCTTCCATCTTTGCGATGATGTCCGGATGTTGCCCGGCCACGTCCTTCGATTCGCCGATGTCATCCTTCAGGTTGTATAGTTCGAGCGTGATGTTGCCCTTGTGAATGTTGCGACGCACCGCTTTCCAGTCCCCGGCGCGGACTGCCTGCTGGCCGCCGTAGCCGTTGAAGTCGAAGAAGATGTAGTCGCGTTCCTTCTGCTTCGGATTGCCCAGAAGCGTGGGGGCGAGGCTGATGCCATCGACATCCTTGGGCACCGTGTCACTCGCGCCGATCAGGTCCATCAGCGTGGGCAACCAGTCGGGGTGATACGAAATGAGATCAGTCGTCTGGCCCGCCTTGATCCTTCCCGGCCAGCGCACGACACAGGGAATACGGATGCCGCCTTCGTAAATCGAACCCTTATACGCCTTGAGCGGGCCTGCCGAGTTGAAGAAAACCGAATCGCTGCCACCGAGGCGATCGTACGTCGGCCCGTTGTCGCTGGTGAAGATGATGATCGTATCATCATCGAGGCCAAGCTCCTTGACCAGTGACATGATCTGCCCGATGCCGCGGTCCATGTGCGTGATCATGGCCGCGTAAGCCGCGCGCGGGAACGGGTGCTTCAGGTAGCCCTTATGCACGTACTCTTCCTCGGGAATCTTGCCCTTGTACTCAGCAAGCGAATCCTCGGGCACCTGAATGGAAAGATGCGGAATCGCAAAGGGCAGGTAGAGGAAGAACGGCTTGTCCTTATTCGCGCGGACGAACTTCACCGCTTCAGCGATGAACTCATCCTGCGAGTGGTGCTTGCCCTGGAGCTGTCTCTCGTTGCCTTCGTACATCACCTTCTGATCGTTGCGCCAGAGGAACATCGGGTAATGACTGTGGGCGTGGGCCTGGCAAAGGTAACCAAAGAAAAGATCGAAGCCCTGCTTGTTGGGATCGCCTGTCGAACCTTCGTAGCCCAGGCCCCACTTGCCCATCGCGCCGGTGGCGTAGCCCTGGGCCTTGAAGAGTTCCGCCATCGTGACTTCTTCATCAGGGATCGGATTCTGCCCGGTCCATTCGAGGTTCTTGATATTCGTCTTGCGGCCGGGCGGATTGCTGTTGTCGCGGATGAACGCGTGGCCGCCGTGCTTGCCGGTCATGAGTGAACAGCGAGCGGGAGCGCAGACGGGGTGCGCGGTGTAGTGCTGCGTAAAGCGGATGCCTTGGGCGGAGATGCGATCAACGCTGGGCGTCTTGATCCACTTCTGCCCGTAGCAGCCGACCTCGGCGTAGCCGAGATCGTCCGCCATGATGAAAATCACATTGGGCTTGCGCTTGCCGGTATCCGCGGCGGTGACAGGCGTCGCCGCCATGAGTGAGACAAAGAGCAACGCGCTGAGTGTGAACGAATGGCTTTTTTTGCGAGCACTCACGTTCGATCCTCCGAGAGAGTTGACTCTATTGCTACGAATGCCGGCGACTCCTGCAACGCTTGCGCCGCAGCCTGCGGCACCCACTCTTCGCGCGACGGCAGCGAATCGGCCCTGGGATTCAGGAGCATGACGGCAATCGCCAGCACGTAGAGCGCGATGCCGAGCATGAGAAGCAGAATGCCCGCGCGGTAGAAGCGTGTCTTCTTGTCGCGATACGCCAGGCAGGTGAGCAGCCAGGGCCGAACCATTTCGCCGGGCTGATGCGTCAGCCAGCGCAGGTGCATCACGCCGAGGACGACGACCACCGCGGCGAGCATTGTCAGCCCCACGCCGAAGATGATCAACCCCTGCGCCAGGGCGTTGGTCCCCGCGATGAGGCGACCTGAGAAGCCCGTTGTGGTGACGACGATACCCGCAAGTCCGAGGGCCACCTGCGAGCGGTGGTGCAGGATGAGGAACTGTCGTTCGAGCATCTCCATGATGCGCGTGGGCGCATCGGACCCGTACATCGCGAGGATGCGGTCGGCCTCGGCATCGCAGGAAAGGTTCGGCTGATCCATGGCGCGATGATACCGCGCGGGTGCCACGGGTCGGCGAGGCTTTGCGAGCAGCCCCGTGCAAACGGCGACAACGGCAACCTGCACGGGTCTGCTCGGCGGACCTCGCCGACCCGTGGCACCCAGCGCGCCGATCAATAGTTGTAATAAGGATGCGTGCGGATGTTCAGCCGGGCGTCGCGCTGGGGCGCCCGCGCGACGTGGAGGTCGCCGTAGAGCACGTTGACGCCCTTGAGATGATTCCAGTCGATGCGCGTGGTGTAGCCGTTGGCCAGGTTGGGCACATCATCCGGATCGACGTTGCCCCAGGTCCAGCCGTTGGGGCACATCCATCCATCGGTGGCGTAACCGAACGAGGAAGGCTGGAAGAAACTCGTCTGCTTGAGGACTTTGCGTTGCTTCCACGCGACGCCGAAGAGAGCATCTTCACTGAACATGTAGCTGGAACCGCCGGTGATGTCGGGATGAATGGTGAAGTCCCACCAGTTGTAGTTCTGCGGATGGGGATCGGTCGGGCAGATCCAGGCGCGCAGATCGCGGATCAGATTGAGCGAAAAGAGCTGCTGCTGCGGAGGCACACCGTAACCCCGCGCGCCGCCCGGGCCCCAGCCTTCGTAGTGCGGATGATCGATCACCTGCGGATCCTTGGGCACACCGTAGGGAAACGCGCTGAGGGACTGATCCATGTAGCCCTGGATGCCGGTGCCGATCTCGCGGAGGTTCACCATGCAGGCGGTGGCCCGGGCGTTCTCCTTCGAACTCCACATGCTCGGCAGCAGCATCGCGATCAGGAGCGTGATCAATGAAATCACCACCAGCATTTCGATCAGTGAGAAAGCGCACGACATGCGTGCGGGCAATCCACAACGAGTTGGGCGACTCGACGAACCTTGCATACGACGTGTTCTCCACGGGAAATCATAGCACATCGTCAACACCCAGCATCGGTCAATTTCGGCTCTACCGGTGATAATCCAGCCCCTGCCCGCTGCGCTCGCACGATTCCCGCCAAGCCGCCAGAATCGCCTTCATCTCGCTGACGACAGTCGGATGCTCATCGGCAATGTTTTTCTGTTCGCCGCGATCCGCAATCAGATCGAACAGCATCACGCTGCCGTCGCCATCCTTTTTCTTGTTCTTCGCGACCGCACCAGCGGGCATCATGAGCTTGAAGCGGTTGTCCGACAGCGCGATCATGCCGCCAAAGTGAAACGCGATCGGCACCGGGCGCTCGTTCATCTCGCCTTTGATGAGAGGCAGGAGACTGATGCCGTCGATGGGGCGATCATTGGGCAGCTTCAGGCCGGCCGCCTCGACGACCGTCGGTAGGTAATCACTCGTACACGCAGGCACGTTCGTCGTCCGCGCCGCCTTGATCATCACCGGCCACTCAAGCAGGCCCGGCACGCGCACGCCGCCTTCATATAGATCGCGCTTGCGCCCGCGCAGGCCGCCGGCCGAGCCCGGATCCTTCGCGCTCCCTTCGGGCCCGTTGTCGGAGCAGAACCACAGCATCGTGTTTTCAGCCGCGTCGAGCTTGCGGAGCTGCTCGCGCAGGCGACCGACCTGCTCATCCAGCGCGGTGATGCAGCCTTTGTAATGTTGCGAGTGTTGGTCTTCATCCTTATACATCGCCATGAACCGCGGCCCAGCCACCACAGGCAGATGCGGCGCATGAAACCAGATCACGGCGAAAAAGGGTTTCTTCTCTTTCGTCGCGCCTTGAATAAACTCGATCGCGCGATCCATGATAAACTGCGAATCATCGCCGCGCAAATCACCCTCCACGCGCTTGCCGGAGGACCAGTACGACGTGCCATAGGGGGCGGCGAGCTTGCGCGGATCGCCATCGCCGTCGATCGGATCCCACCATGTGCCGCCCTTGGCATCGTTGGGTTTCCAGAGCGGGTCCCACGTGGGCACTTTTGACTCGGTGGAGTAGTTCACATCGAAGCTGCGTTCCCAGGGCGGAGCGTAATGCTTCGCGCCGCCGGGGCCGCCGCGGTTGGCGTCTTTTTCTGTTTTCGTCAGCGTTCCCAGGTGCCATTTGCCGAAGTGCCCCGTCGCGTAGCCTTTCGATTTCAGCAGCGATTGGATGGTGACTTCTTCAGCAGGCAGGTGACCGGCGTTGGCGTTGGGAATGCCGTAGCGCGAAGGGTGTCGCCCGGTGAGACAGCTTCCGCGCGTGGGGCTGCACACCGCCGACGCCGCGTAAAACCGCTCGAAGCGCAGGCTGTTTTTCGCCATGTCATCCAGGTGCGGCGTGCGCACGGTCTTGTTGCCGTTGAAACCGACATCGCCCCAGCCCATGTCGTCAGCCATCATGAGAATGACGTTGGGCGCGTCGGCTGCGAGAGTCCTCTCGCAAACGCCCATGAGGGTAATTGTGGCGAGGCACAAACTGATTCTTCGTAGGTGATTCATCCCACCAGCATAATCGAGATGTGCGAGGTCCCCTATAAAAGACAACCCCTCGCGGACGAGGGGTTGCTCGTGATCAGATTGTGGTAAGCAGAAAGCGTTCAGGCAATGCGACGGCGACGAGCGGCCAGGGCGGAAAGGCCCAGCAGCGCGAGGCCGGCGGTGGCGGGTTCGGGGATGGCGGGCTCATCGGCAACGTTCACCGCGGCGGTGAACTGGCGGAATCGCCAATCACCGGTAACTGATGCCGCGTCATCTTCCAGGTAAACGCCGAATCCGGTGATGTTCGAGAACGACATCGCTGAAAAGATCTGGCTCTGATCAAAATTGAGATTGCTGTTGGGATCATACGCGGCCCAGGTTGTCGCGGATGAGTCAAGCGTGAACAGAGCGGTGCCTGAGGACATGGCGCTGGAGACGAAAAAGTTCCCGCCGTCCTTGACAACCATTCGAGCGTTGGCGACGCCGCCCTGGTTCTGATAGGTGAACATCACATCACCGGAAAGGGACGCTGTATCCAAGCCGTTGATGAAGTCGCCTTGAAGGAAACTGTAGAAGAACGCCCACTCGCCGCCGTTTGCGCCAACGTTCATCTGGCCGCGCAGGCGATCCACCGTGCCCGATTGATTCACGCTGTTGTTAACGCTCACAGCGGGAGAAGCAATGTCATAAGAGATCATCTGATAGCCGCCGTAGAAGTCGGAGCCAACGATCGTGCCGCCGGTGTTATCTTTGTAGCCCCCACCCGGGTTCAGCTTTGTCGATTCACTGTAAGTGCGACGAAAACCGTTGTCGGTCGCGTCGGCATCGCCATCAAAATCACCACTGATGGCACCCGCCGCGACGTTGTACGTTTGATTGACAGCAACATAATCGCCCTGCCAGTCAAACGCATTCGTCAGAACCGCCGACGCCTGACTGGCCATGGCCAGCGCGATAAAGGTTGCCATTAAACGAAATCGAATTGCACCCATACGAAATTCTCCTTTTCAGAAAGTGACTCGCCCGCCGATCTGACGGTCCCTTCAGAATACGTCCATATCCGGAGAATACCATCGCGTTTTGCATCTTTTGTTTCATCTTTTCCGTACGACTGCCGATACTGTGGGGCAGTGTTGTCACCCTTAACTCAGTGCCCATGCCCCACCGCCCCCGCCACATCCTGCTGCTGGTCTCCACCGAGTTCAGCTACGGCCGGGACGTGGTCATGGGTGTCATGAACTACGCGCAGGCGTCGCAGCAGGCCTGGATACTTCGGCAGTTCGCGCCCGACGGGCCGAGCCTCAGGGCCGCGCGACAGTGGAAGCCGCACGGCATCATCGGGCATCTTCACGACCCGGCCGTCAGCCGATCGGTGCGGGGGATGAAGCTGCCTACTGTTGATTTTTCCTCCCGGCTTCACGTGGCCGACATCGCCCATGTGCGCGTCGATGACCGCGCCATCGGCGGTGAGGGGGCCCGTTACTTTCTCGACCGGGGGTTCACGCACTTCGGCTTCGCCGGGTTCCCCAATGTCCCCTTCTCTGAGGCGCGTCAGCAGGGCTTTCTCGATCAGCTCCACGAGGCCGGCCAGCAGGGGCAGGTGTTTCACTACTCGCCGCAGCACATTCACGCGCCGACCAACCTTTACTGGACGCGCGAGCTGCGGCGGCTGGGTCACTGGCTCAAGCGGTTGCCCAAGCCAGTGGCGATCCTCGCGGCCAACGATCGCACCGGCGTCGAGCTGACGGACGCGTGCCGGGGCGGCGGCATGGCTGTGCCGGATGACGTCGCCATCGTCGTGGTGAACAACGATGATCTTCTGTGTCAGATCGCCGACCCGCCGCTATCGAGCATCATCTCGCCGATGGATGAAGTGGGCTACGAGGCCGCGCGCATTCTGGCGCGGATGCTCGAAGGAGAGGCTCCGCCCGACCAGCCGCTGCTGCTCCAGCCCCGCGGCGTCGTGACGCGCAAGTCCTCGGATGTCCTGGCGGCTGACGATCCGGTCGTCGCCTCGGCGCTGCGGTTCATGCATCGCTGCGCCGAACAGCCGATCAACGTCGAAGATGTGCTCGAACACGTTCACGTCTCGCGCAGCCTCCTGGAGCGGAAGTTCCGCGCGGCGATCGGGCGGACGCCGCTGGCGGAGCTTCGCAGGCTTCGCCTTCAGCGCGCCCGGGTCTTGCTGACCGACACCAACCTGCCGATGCCGACGATCGCGACGCGGTGCGGCTTCTCCAGCGCGGTGCGGTTCTCCACCGTCTTCCGCCAGCTCACAGGGCAGACGCCCACGGCCTGTCGCGCCGAATCGCAACGCCTTCGTCGCAGCCGATAGTGATGCCCGCCTTTTCCTTCTGCCGCGCATCGCTGTTATCTTCTCTTCACAATGCCAGCCTTCGCTTTGACAATCGCCGCCGGCTCCGAGGTTCACTACGTCACCGTCCTGCTCCTGAGCGTGGCGGCGATCCTCGGCGTCGCGCGCCTGCTCGGTGAGATCGCCCAGCGCTTCGGCCAGCCTTCCATCCTCGGCGAACTCGTCGCGGGCATCCTCCTTGGCCCCACCATCCTCGGCTACATCTGGCCTGAGGCGTATCAGTACCTGTTCATCGACGACAAAAACGCGACGCTCGTCCTCAACGGTTTCATCACGCTTTCCGCCACGCTTCTGCTGCTTGTCGCCGGGCTGGAAGTGGATCTCTCCGTCGCCTGGCGGCAGGGCAAGGCGGCGGTGCTGGTCGCCTTCATCGGCATGGCGATTCCCTTCGCGCTGGGGTTCACCGTGGCGTGGTACCTGCCCGATGTGCTGGCCGTGCCCGAGGCCATGCCCGAGACCTGGCGCCTCCCCTTCGCCATTTTCGTCGGCATCGCCGTCTCCATCACCGCCTTGCCGATCATCGCGAAAATCCTGATCGATCTGAACATCTTCAAAGCGGACCTGGGCATGCTCATCATGAGCGCCGCCATCATGAACGACCTGGCCGGCTGGATGGGCTTCGCCGTGGTCATGGCGCTGATCACGCCCGTGCAGGAAGCAGTCGGCGGTGCCGCAAGCAGTTCAGGCGGAACTGGACTAGGCATGACCCTGCTCATGACGTTCGGCTTCCTCATCGGCACGCTCACCGTCGGCCGCTGGGCCATTCACCGCATGCTCCCCTTTATCCAGGCCTACGGCTCCTGGCCCGGCGCGGTCATCGCCTTCGTCATCGTCATCACCCTCCTGTGTGCCGCCCTCACCGAGTACATCGGCATCCACGCCATCTTCGGTGCCTTCATCGCCGGCGTCGCCATCGGCGATTCCTCGCACCTGCGCGAAAGCACACGCGAGACCATCAACAACTTCATCACTTCCATCTTCGCGCCCATCTTCTTCGGCTCCATCGGTGTCTACATCAACTTCGTCACCGCGTTCAACTTCCCCGCCGTCATCATCATTCTCCTCATCGCCTTCGGCGGAAAGATCGGCGGCTGCTACTTCGCCGCACGCCTGAGCAAACTGCCCAAACGCGAAAGCATGGCCGTCGGCTTCGGCATGGCGGCACAGGGCACCATGGGCGTCATCCTCGGACAGCTCGCGCTCAACCAGAAACTCATCAGCGAAGAACTCTTTGTCGCCATCATCATCGCCGGCCTGGCGACCAGCCTTGTCTCGGGCCCGGGCATCCTTCGTTCGCTTCAGCGCAAACAGGTCAAGAAACTGCCCGACCTGCTCACGGACAAACAGTGGATCAGCGAACTGAAGGGGCGCGACCCGAGACAGGTGATCGCCGAACTCACCGCGCTGGCTGCGCCCTTGTGCAAGCTGCCCGCAGAAGACCTGTATCAGGCCACGTGGCGGCGCGAGCGCATGATGCATACGGGCATGGGGCACGGCCTGGCGGTGCCGCACGCGCGCATCGATGGCCTCAAGCAGTCGATCGTGATCGTCGGCCGCAGCAGGATGGGCGTGGACTTCGACGCACCCGATGGCCAACCCGCGCGGATCATCTGCCTGCTGCTCACGCCGCAGGATGATCCCGCATCGCAGCTCGACCTGCTGCGCATGATCGCCGAGGCGTTTGAGAATGCCGTTCGCCGGGCCAAGGTGCTGGCGGCGGAAAAGTACACGGAGTTCCTCGCCGCGCTGAAGCTGCCGGTGGAGGAGATGAAGGAGAAAGACGGGGATGGCGATGCGGGGCCGACGTCATCGCCACCAGCGGAGGAGACGGACTCTGATCGTTAAATGCGCTCATGGCGCGGCTACGTGCGCGTGATACGTTCCTTAACCATTGACTCCTGAATACGGACCCATGATCAACAAACCCCGCGCCGAATCACTCGTCACCGAACTGCTCACCATTCCCGGCAAATCCGGCGAGGAGGCGGATGTCGCGCAGGCGATCATCGGACACCTGCAATCGCTCGATGTGCCGGGCATGGAAGTCGCCTTTGATACCGCCAACATGCGGATTCCCTTCGGTGGCAACTGCGGGAACCTGATCGTCAAGCTGCCGGGCACGCATGGCCGAACGCGCGAGGCAAGGCGCATGTTCATGGCGCACCTGGACACGGTGCCGATCTGCGTCGGGTGTCAGCCGGTGAAGAAGGGAAACGTGATTCGCTCGAGTGCGGACACGGGGCTGGGCGCGGATGATCGCGCGGGGGCGGCCACCCTGCTGACTGCGCTCGTTGAAATCGTCGAGAAGAAGCTCCCGCATCCGCCGCTGACTTTTCTCTGGTGCGTGCAGGAAGAGGTCGGCCTGATGGGCGCGCGGCATGTCGACATCGCCAGCCTCAACAATCCCGCGATGGCGTTCAACTTCGACGGCGGTTCACCCTCGGCCATGACCCTCGGCGCGACCGGCGCTTATCGCCTGACTATTCACATCACCGGCGTCCCGGCCCATGCGGGCGTTCACCCCGAACGCGGCGTCAGCGCCATCGCCGTGGCCGCCCTCGCCGTCGCCAGCTTGAAAAAGGACGGTTGGCACGGCCTGATCCTCAAGGGCAAAAACAAAGGCACGAGCAACGTCGGCATCTTCCGCGCGGGTGATGCCACCAACGTCGTCACTGAATCCGCCATGCTGCGAGCCGAGGTGCGCTCGCACAGCCCTTCGTTCCGCAAGCGGATTCTCGATGCCTACAAGAAGGCGTTCGCCGCGGCGGCGAAGGTCGTGCGCAACGAGAAGAAACAGTCAGGCAGCGTGAAGTTTGATGTGTCGCTCGATTACGATTCCTTCGCGCTGAAGGAGGCAACACCTGCGGTGAAGGTTGCGTCGGCCGCGGTCAAAGCGATGAAGATGGAGCCGCAGTACAAGATTTCCAATGGCGGGCTCGATGCGAACTGGATGAACGCCCACGGCATACCGACCGTCAGCTTCGGCTGCGGCCAGCATGACATTCACACCACCGATGAATGGCTCGATCTGAAGGAGTATTTCGGGGCGTGTGAACTGGCGGTGCGGTTGGCGACCAGCGGGTCCTGAGTCCTGGGTCCTGAGTCTTGAGTCTTGGGGCTTGGGTCCTGAGTCCTGAGTCCAAACAAGAAAAAACCCGCGATCGCTCGCGGGTTTGCTTCGTTTGAAAGTTTGAACGACTCAGGACTCAGGACTCAAGACCCTCGCCTCAGTTCTTCGGCTGTTTGAACTCTTCGATCGCATGCACCTGCGGAACGCGGGTGCGGACGATCTTGCCGTTGAGCACGCGGTTGACCTGGTCCAGTTCCTGCTGGATGTGGTGCGGATTTGGTGCGTAAGCGGCGTTGATGTGAGCATTGGTCGCGCGGGCCTGCTGCATGCGGACGAGCAGGTCGATGTCGATGTCGCCGCTGACGGCCATGTCCACCATGGCGGCGCGGCGGCCGTAGTCGAGGACATCGCGGGTTGGACCGTTGATGCGCGGATCAGCCGAGTCGCGACGATCGCGTGTCATCTGCATGGCCATCTCGGCGCCGCCGCCGATGGGAGCGTTGACGCCGCCGCCGTAGAGGATGGAGGCGTCGCGCAGGTCGCGCTGAATCTGATTGGCGAGCATGCGGGCATGCGAAGGGCCGGCCATGGCGACGCCGGCAGGCGTCACGGGTTCGCCGGTGGCGTTGCTCTGGAGGCGGGCGGCCTTGGTACGGAAGAAGTCTTTGACTTCGTCCTGATTGATGAGGGCGTCAAAGTCAGCCGAGCGGGCGCTGACCAGTTCATCGCGATGGGCCTTGGGATCGCCGCCGGCGAGCACGGCTTCGCGCAGGGGGCGCGGCGCGTAGTTGGTGCCCATGGCGCGGCTCTCAGCGGTGATGCGTAACAGGCGTTCATCCGC
This sequence comes from Phycisphaeraceae bacterium, assembly GCA_040902585.1. Taxonomy (GTDB): domain Bacteria; phylum Planctomycetota; class Phycisphaerae; order Phycisphaerales; family Phycisphaeraceae; genus JBBDXA01. Next base: position 4,272 of record JBBDXA010000141.1, on the reverse strand, counting down.
CAGGCGTTCGTTTTCACGCGCGCGGGCGAAGGATTCCATAGTGCGCTGCCGGTTCTGTTCGATGAGCAGGTCCAGCCAGGAAGGCGCGGGCGCGCCAGGCTGGTTGAAGACCTGAATCTGGCGATCACCGGCAAAGAGCTGGGTCGGGTAAGCGGTCCCGCCCTGCCGCTGCGCAAAGGAAGCCTGAAGACGCTGGTTTTCCTGGCGCAGGTTTTGAATCTCCCTGCGCAGTTCACCAATTTGATTGACAAGGTCGCCAACCGCGTCTTCCCGCTGCTGCGCCTGCACGAAGGCAGGCACCGCGAGAATAGCCACGGCCCACATTGCAACCACCAGTCGCCTCATTGCTCGCCCTTTCAAGAATTGCGTTTGAATGCGTAACCTGCAACCTGGGAAGGATTATCAGACGCACGCATCTTACGTAAACGTGCGACCCATTACAATAGAAAAATCACGCGAAGTACCGATTTTGTCAGCCTTTCCGGCGCGCAGGGGTATCCAGACCGCGGTCCGATTCAAGGCCGGCTCAAGTCCGGATAACCAAAGTGCTACTTTCACCGGTAAAGTCTGGCCGCGCGGGCTTTGCGTTACGATGCCCGCAGGCCGCATCGCCTCTTTCCGGCGGCCGGACAGGGACCATGTTTCAACCCTGGCGACAAGTCGTCGGCCTGATTCAGCTCACCCGCTTCGCCCTGGCGCTGGCGGTGGTGAGCAATTGCTGGCTGACGGTCTTCATCGCCCGCAATTTCGAGCCCTTGGAAGGCCGCAGCCAGGTCCTGATGGAACTGCCCCTGCTCGTGGCCCTGCTGCTGGCGGCAGCGGTGGCGGGCGGGCTTCACATTTATGGCTTTGCGCTCAATGACGTACTCGATGCCCGGCACGATCGCCTCTTCAGCCCGCATCGGCCCATCCCCGCGGGGCAGGTCCGCAGGAGCAGTGCCGTCATCGTCGCGGTCGTCGGCCTTCTCGCCGCCATTCTCGCCGCAGCGTTCCTCGGACAGGTCGCGGTGCTGCTGTGCATCCTCGCCGCGCTGGGCGTGCTTTTTTTCAATGCGACTGGCAAGTTCCTCCCGGCCGCGGGCATCTTCGCCCTGGCGATCATCCGCGCTCTATCCATGCTCATTCCCAATCCGCCCCTTGGTTTCATCTGGCCCATCTGGCTGATGGTGACGCACATCATGGCCACCACCGCGCTGGGGCACATTCTCGAAGAGAAGCGGCCGCGACTGACCAAAGGTGAAATCGCCTGGCTGGCGACGGCCTGGGCGTTCGTCACGGCCGGCATGGTGGTCTACATGATCTGGCGCTCCACCATCCTCGCCTATGGCCGCCCCTTCATCTGGATCGGTCCCGCCATTGCGGGCGGCCTGTTCATCCTCATCTCCGCCATTATGGTCCGGCAGGCGGACGAGCCCGGCGCTCCTCGCCGCGTCATCGGCAGACAGTACATGCGACTGAGCATTCTCTGGCTCGTCGTCTACGACGCGGCCTGGCTCTTTGCCGCGGGCCTGTTCTGGCCCGGCATGTTGCACCTGGTCCTGTTCAGTTCCGTCTACATCGCGCTCTATGTGATGGGCCCCCTGCGGGCGGCGATGGGACCGAAGCCGGGGTATCGACTGGATGGGCAAGCGTAGTGGAACGGGAGCACCCTCCTGTCGGGATGGTGCTCACCCGATCGAACCCGCGAAGAGGCGCAGGCCCATGGCGACGATCAGGCCGACGAACAGGACGAGATTGATCGCCAACGCGAGGGCAGCGCTTCCGCGTTTGTAATAGGTGTCCGCCACGCCGCGCGACGCCAGCAGCGTGCCCGCCAGAAGGATCAATCCCGCGCCGATCACCAGCGCCCAGCCTGCCAACGACACGCCGGTCGAAGGCTCGACCTCGCGCTGCTGATTGACGATCAGGAGCCAGAAAACCGACCACAGCACGGCAAGCGGCGGAAAGGCGAGCGACCACGAACCCCATCGCGACTGTTTGCGATGCCTGCGGTACCCGCGAAACACCAGCGGCGGGCCGTCTTCGTGAGGCGTGTTGGGATCGACGTGCTCAGGCATGAAATGCTCGGGACAAACTCGGGCTTGCGAACGTGTGTGAAAAAGTTGGAGCACCATCCCGGCAGGTTGGTGCCTCTTGGTGCTCACGCAACCCTTGAGCACCGCCCTGCCGGGACGGTGCTCCAATTGGTCATCACACGCCTTCTCAGCGAACCGCGCTGACCATCTGCTGGCCCAAGGCAGCGCCTGTCGCCGCGTCGGTGTAGGTTACTTTGATCGTCAACTCTTTCACGTCCTTGGGCAGCGCTGACTCCAGCTTCAGCTCCAGCGTGAAATGCGTGCCGGTGAATCCTGAGACATAAGCTTCGCCGAACGCCTTCGCGTCGAACGTCTTCCGCACGATTTGCCGCGGCGGCTGATCGGTTTCGATGGAGACCACCTGCACCACTGCTTTGCCGATTGCCGGATAAAAGCGGCCGTGCTGATCGAGCGTGAGAAGATAGATGCGCACGGTGTCGGTCGAGCCGTTGCCATCGCTGTCGAAGGCACCGCTGTAGGCGCCGAACGAGAGTTTGCTGACCACCGGAAGATCGGCGGGCTTGACGCCTTCGACGGCAGGACCGGGTGACTGGCCCTTCGCGGCGAGGGCCTTGATCTGGCCGTCGCGCAGCTCGATCTCGCGGACGAGCTGGGCTGCCTTCTCGGTCAGTTCCAGGTTCTCGCGGCGAAGACGGGAGTTCTCTTCGCTGATGCGGCCGCTGGAGTTGCATGCAGCGAGCGATGCGAGCGCGATACAGGTTGTCACAATCAACGCACACGACTTCAACAGCCCCCGGCGGAAGCCGGGGGTTGTGACCGTCGTCTCGATGCGAACGTGTTCTGACATTTGGGCGCAACCCCCGGCTTGCGCCGGGGGCTATAAAGGCTACAGAGGCTCTTGAGTCTATTCAAATGTATAGACAGTCGTTCCGCGCGGGACTCAGGCCTCGGGTGACTTGTGACCGGCCGACATGCTGTCGGGAATGTGCTCGAGAATCTTGTCGGCACATCCGTAGGCCACGGCTTCCTCAGCATTGAGCCACTTGTCGCGTTCGCAGTCACGCGCGATCGTTTCGTAATCCTTGCCTGTGTGATGCTGCACGATCTTGTACAGGCGTTCGCGGGTGCGGAGCATTTCCTTGGCTTGAATGCCCAGGTCCGTCGCCGGTCCCTGCATGACGCCGCCGATGAGCGGTTGATGCAGCAGGACGCTGGCGTTGGGCAGCACCGCTCGTTTGCCCGCCGTGCCCGCCATCAGGAGGAGCGAGCCCATCGACGCGGCCAGGCCGATGCAGTAAGTCGCGACATCACAGCGGATGAACTGCATTGTGTCGTAGATACCCAGGCCCGCGCTGACGCTGCCGCCGGGGCTGTTGACGTACATGTGAATGTCCGCCTTGGGGTCTTCGTTGGAAAGGAAGAGCATCTGGGCGATGACGAGGTTGGCCATTTCGTCGTGGACGGTGCCGGTGACGAAAATGACGCGATCGCGCAGGAGGCGGGAGTAAATGTCGTAGGCCCGCTCGCCGCGGCCGGTTGACTCAATCACCATGGGAATCAGGGTCATGCAAGGCATCCTTGTCAGTAGGGCGCGGGGATTCTAGCAGGATCGTCGGGGGATTGCGGATCGCGGATCGCGGATCGCGGATTGATGCGCCGCTTGCGGCTTAGCACGCTCGCGCCACCCCGCTATCATCTGTCGGTTGTATGACCGGCGGCGCTAAGCCGCAAGCGGCTAAATCCACAATCCGCAATCCGCAATTCTTATGATTGTTTTTTCCTGCAAAGATCTCATCTTCTCCACCAAGATCCGCTCGACCGCTGAGCACATCGGCGTTCCCGCGCGCGGGGCAGGCACACCCGAGCTCGTCCTCGCCCGGCTGAATCAGGTCGATGACGGCAAGCTGAATCAACCCGTGACCGGCGTGCTCGTCGATCTGGACCTGGGCGAAAAGGCTTTGGCGATTATTGAGACCATCAAGGCTCACACGCCTGCGATACCGGTGATCGCGTTCGGCTCGCATGTGGAATTGCATGTGCTCAAGGCCGCGAGCGACAAGGGCGCGGATGCGGTGATGCCGCGAAGTCAGTTTGTGGGGAAGTTGGCGGAGATGCTCAAGAAGTATGGCGGGGCGGAGATTTGATGCGACGGAAGGGCCTCTCCCCGGTTAGCGGTCGGGCCGAGTCCGCGAGGCCCACCCTTCCCGCGGTCGGCCCATGGGGCGGGTGCCGCCGA
>JBBDXA010000140.1:0-25814 GCA_040902585.1 Phycisphaeraceae bacterium | reverse complement strand
CGGTGAGGAGGAGAGTCTTCATGAGAAGGAGTGAGGAGTCAGGGGTCAGGGGTCAGGGGTCAGGGGTCAGGCGGGCAGTTCGGGTGCCACGGGTCGACGAGGCTTTGCGAGTAGACCCGTGCCGGCTTCGTGGTGCGCCTGGGCAGTCCGCACGGGTCTCGTCGGCGGACCTCCGCGACCCGTGGCACCCTGTAACCAAACACTCACGCCGCCTGCCGCGCGGAGCCGCGCTGCGAAGCCATTTCATACTGACGCAGCACCGCGCTGGTGTGGGCCTTGAGACTGAAGAGCGTTTCACATCGCAAACGCGCAGCCGCGCCCAGTGACTGTCGCAGCGCGACGTCTTCGATCAACCGCCCCGTCGCCTCGGCAAGCGTGACCGGTGCCTTCGCGGGGGTGAGCAGGCCGGTCTCTTCGTGAACGATCATTTCAGGAATGCCGCCGATGCGCGAGCCGATGACAGGCAGCCCCGCCGCCATCGCTTCGAGCGTCGCGTTGCCCAGCGGCTCGACGTGCGACGGCACGACCGCCAGGTCCGCCGCCGTGAGCCAGCGGTTCACGTTCTTTTGAAACCCTGCAAATCGCGGCCGAATGCGAAGGTCACCCGCCAGGGCCTGCATCTTCTCCCGGTACGCGCCCTTGCCCGCCGAGTCATCGCCGACGATCACCAACTCGCCGATCTCGCGACCCTGCCCGCGCAGAATGGCCCAGGCGCGCAGCAGTTCCGCGACGCCTTTGCGCTCGATGATCTGACCGGCAAAAAGCGTGATGGTCTGATTCAACGGCAGGCCTAGTTCTTCGCGCGCGGTCAGGCGATCCGGCACCAGCGGCCGGGCCGGCAGTTCGAGCCCGTCATACACCACAGCCTTGTTCGCGCTGCTGAGAATCTCCGAGCGTTCGCACAGATCGTTCATCAAAGCACGCGACACAAACAGGTGCCGCTCCGCGCCGTACTTGTTGAACCAGTCGATCGCCGGGCCATCGTAGATGTAACGATGATGGCAGACGCGGGTGATGCCCAGGCCGCGCGCAGCATCGAAGAAGATCTGCGCCGAAGGCAGATCATTCGAATGAATCACATCGGGCTTCTCGCGTTTGAACAGGTTGCGCAGGGTCGCGCGGGCGCCGAAGTAGCGCCAGAAGCGGCGCATGTCAGTGTGCTGCACGGGGAAGACCAGGCAGCGCAGGCCCGAGGCTTCGAGCCGATCCTGTACATCGCCGTGCTGGCCGAGAATGAAGAACACCTCGTGCCCTTCGTTGCGCAGGCCGATGCCCAGGCGCTCGGCTGCGAGCTCCGCCCCGCCAATGAACGGCGCGCGGCTGACAATGCACACCTTCCGCGGCGACACCTTCGTGCCCGCCTGCGCCGCGCCTTGCGGAAGAATGCGTCCGGCGACGTCATCACTAAAAGTCAGGCTGCCCATCGCTGTGTACTCCGCTGCTCGAGGATCGACGCATAAATCTCTTTAAGCTTTCGCAGGCTGCCGGCCGGGTTGAAACACGCTGCCACGCGCTCGCGCGCCAGCCGGCCTAAGTCTTTCCGCTCCGCCCCGTCGGCTACCAGCTCCCTCACCGCCGCCCCGAGTCCGGCCCGATCTCCCGTCTTCACAATCCGCCCCGTGTCACCTACCACTTCCTTCACACTGCCGCCCTCGTATCCGACGACCGGCGTGCCGCACGCCATCGCCTCACACACACTGTTGCCAAATGTTTCGTACTGACTCGTGCTCACGAAGATGTCCGCGCCGGCCAGCAATGGCTCGATCGCATCCACATGTCCCAGCCAGCGCAGACGATTGCCGAGCTGAGCGCGGTCGGCATAACGATTCAGTTCATCGCGGTAGGACGACCCGCCGGGCGGCGCGTCGCCTGCGACGATGCCGACGATGCGCGAATCCTGTTTCGTCAGGTCCGCGACAAGATCGACAAAATGTTCGAGCTGCTTGATCGGCCGCAGGGCGCAGGCTTGCGCGAGCACGATCGCATCTTCATCGATGCCCCACGCCTGTCGCACCGTCGTGCGAAGCGAAGTGAGATCACCGATGCGATTCAGATCTACGCCCAAAGGAATGATGTGCTGCTTTTCCTCCGGCACGATGCCTTCGATCGCCTCCGCGCAGTCGAGCTGCTGCTGCTGCGAAGTCCACAGGAGCGCATCAGGCTGCCGCTGCGGCCTGCCGAACGCCCAGCGACAGAACTCGGTGGAGATGCGAAAGCGCACGTGGCACACGATCGGCACCTGGAGCAATCGTTTCACCAGCAGCGCGAAGGGATACACATCGTGTTCGTTGCAGTGAATGGCATCGACGTTCTGAGCGCGGGCCCAGCTCGCCAGCCGCCAGGCGTACCACATGCCCGGCAGCGGCCAGCGCTTCGAGGGCTGCGGCATGGGCGTGATCTGATGTGGGATGTTGTTCGCTTCGAGCCAGCCGGAGAACTCGCCTTCGCGCTGGGTGGCGACGCAGGCGTCAAGCGTGTCGCCGCTGCCGGTGAGCCATTGCTGGAGCACGCGGCTGGTCGAGGCGAGGTTCGGATTGTTGGTGAGAATCAGGGGTCGCATGGAGCTTGGAGCTTTCAGCTATGAGCTATGAGCCAGTTCGAACGCCGTCACACACACTCTCTGCCTCCTGCTCCTGCCTCCTGCCGCTTCTTCGCTCATCCCGCGACGTAGCCGTCGTAGCCGAGCTTTTCGAGCGCGACGCGAGCCGGCCTGCCGAAGTGGTAGAGGAGCATGCCTTTGATCGCGTTTTTCAGGCGAAATCTGCGCCGGCCGGTGATCCACACATTCATCTTGCTGTAGCCGGCCGAGGGGCTGGTCACGTGTTTCTCGCGCACGAAAAACCCGCGATCGAAGGACCGCTCGGTGAAATAGCCGTGATGCTCTTCGAGCACATTCGTCTCCGCACCATCCTGGCGCAGGTTGCGAAGCGGGATGTTGATCACCACGTTGCTTGCGAAAGTGAGCGTCTGGTTCAGCACCGCGATCGCCTGCCTGCGGGTGAGGTGTTCCAGCACGTCGCCGAAGATCGCCAGGTCGCAGCGATCGGTGTTGTCGAGCACCCAGTCTTCGATCATGTCGAAGTCCACACGGTTGTAGATGCCTGAAGCGGATAGATCGCCCGCCGTGGCCTCGCAGCCTTCGACGGCGATGAGGTGCGCGTTGTCGCCCATAAGCTGTCGGCAGATGCTGCCCATCTTGCCCAGGCCCGCGCCGAAGTCGACGACTCGCTTCGGATTGATCGCGCGAATCTGCTGACCGACGTAGTCCGTCATCAGATCGTTGCTGGTTCCGCCGGTGTAGGTTGATGTCATGGTTCGATCCTTGCTTTCAGCTTTCAGCCGTCAGCTATCAGCCTGATGCATTCACCCGTGTCTTCTCTGGCTGAGAGCTGACGGCTGATGGCTGACAGCTCACGCAGCCAGCTTCCACTGGCAGGGCATCACCACGTGGCCCTGCGTGGCGTCGGGAATCTTGCCGGTGCCGAAGAGGTCCGCGAAGACCACTTCAAACGTCGCGGCCCGTTCGATGGTGTCGATGATCTCGGGTTGATCGGCGAGCACGAGGTCGATCGAGTAGGTGCCCGGCGCGAGGATCAGATTGGGAATCGTGCAGCGCAGAATCGTGCTCGACAGGCCGGTGAGTACGAGATCCGCGTGGTACTGGCTCTGGAACATCACGACGCGCTGGCCGTGTTCATTGCGAATGGAAAGGGCGCATTCGCCGCGGGTCACATCGCCGAGGTTGGCCAGGTCCAGGTCGATATTCAGCGTGCCGCCGCAGGCGACGACGTGCGTCTCGCCCTGATCGGTGTGCATGCGCAGGGCGTGAAACACGGGGGCGTGGCTGCATCGCCTGGCGCGCGGCCGCTGCGAGAGCGGCAGGTGTTCGTGCTCCGCCATCGCGTGGTAGTACGCGCGCACGCCTTCATCCACCGGCACGCAGCCGATGGATTTGCCGTGATCCAGCACCATCACCTGCGAACAAAGGGCGCGGATGCTGTCCATGTTGTGACTGACAAAGAGCACGGTGCGGCCCTCGTCATGCACGACATCCTGCATCTTGCCCAGACACTTTTTCTGAAACGCCACATCGCCGACAGCGAGCACTTCATCGACCAGCAGAATCTCGGGGCGCAGGTGCGCGGCAATGGCGAAGGCGAGGCGCACGGTCATGCCGGAGCTGTAGCGTTTCACGGGCGTGTCAAGGAACTTTTCGATGCCGCTGAAATCGATGATGGCGTCGAGGGAAGAGCGGATCTCATCGCGCGTCATACCGAGGATCGCGCCGTTGAGATAGATGTTCTCCCGCCCTGAAAGTTCAGGATGAAAACCGGTGCCTACTTCGAGCAGACTGGCGATGCGGCCGCGCACTTCGGCGCGGCCCTCAGTCGGGTCGGTGATGCGGGCGAGGAGTTTCAAGAGCGTGGACTTGCCCGCGCCGTTGTGGCCGATGATGCCGACGACCTGTCCGCGTTCGATGTCGAAGGACACATCGCGCAGAGCGTAAAACGTGTCATCCTTCTTTGATCCGTTCGTTGGATTCGCGTCTTGCTTGAACCAGCGTCGTGTCGCATCCGCCAGCGTCTCGCGCAGCGTGCTGCCGAAGCTCGTCGCGCTGCCGAGACGGTAGCTCTTGGAAAGGTTGCGGGCTTGGATCGCTGCGGTGGTCATGAGGTCCTGAGTCCTGGGTCCTGAGTCCTGAGTCGAATCCCTGCGTGCCTTCGTCCCTCCGTCCCTACGTTCCTTCCCCCTCACACCACATCCGCGAAGCGGCGTTCGGTTCGGGTGAAGTAGGCAAGGCCGGCGGCGAGCAGCAGCATCGACGCGGCTGTGGAGATCGCCCATGCGCCGTAGTCCATCGGTGTTCCAAGGATGGCGGCGCGGAACGCTTCGATCGAACCGCCCATCGGGTTCAAGTGCACCACCCACTGCCAGCTCTCGGGCACGATGGCGACGGGAAAGATCACCGGCGTGACGAAGAACCAGAGCTGAAGGAGGAACGGCACCACGTAGCGGAAGTCGCGATACGCCACGTTCAGCGCGGCAAGCATCAATCCCACGCCGAGCACTGCCGCGACGATCGATACGGTGATCAGCGGCAGCAACATGAACTGCCAGGAAAGCGCCACGTCGTACCAGATCATCAGCACGACAAGGACGAGCGAGGAGATCACCAGATCCACCGCCGGCGCGCCGATCGCCGCGATGGGCAGGATCAGGCGCGGGAAGTAAACCTTGCGCAGCATCTGGGCGCTGTTGATCAGGCTCATCGATGATGCGTTCACCGCGCCGGCGAAGAAGTTCCAAGCGAGCATGCCGGCGAAGAAGAAGATCGGATAGGGCACGGGCACTTTGGCCGCGACACCCAGCAGCCTGCCGAAGAAGACGCAGGCGACGAGCATCATGGCGACGGGCTGAATGACCGCCCACGCGGCCCCGAGCACGGTCTGTTTGTAGCGCACCTGAATATCGCGAAGGGTGAGGTAGCGAAGCAGGTCGCGATACTGCCAGAGACTGCCCAGGTCGAGCTTCTGCCAGCCGCGTCGAGGCTGAATCGTGGTCACCGCCAGGTCGTCGCGCGAAGCTTCGGCGACAGCGACGGTCGGGGAACTGGCAACGTTGAATGCACTCATCGAATAACACCCTGACGCCGTAGCCGAATGCTGCCCCCGATAACTCGACACAGGCCGCACAGACGTCACAATCGCTATCGACGGCACAGAGGTCGCGCTTTAGGTCGCACGTTGAAAGTGCGGATTCGGCCCAGGAGCCAAGCCCGATGGCGAGTCCGCGAGCCGTCGGGGTACTCATCGGGCTTGGAACTACGGCGAATCCGTCTGTAACGGCCTTACGCTCTATGCCGTTTATGCCGATAGCGACGGCAGAAATGGGACTTTCCCAGCTCATCCCGCAGCGGCCCAGGGCGATCATCAAGCGATGGCTCACGCCCACGCTTGGCGCGCGACCGCAAGTCTGCTTGCCCAGGCAAACGCACGGCTCACTCGACGGCCTGTGGTGCATCAGTCCGCGCGGCCTGAGCGAAAGCTCTATCGTCTACTCGCTCGGCGTCGGGACCGACATCTCCTTCGATCTCTCCCTGATCGAAGTTTTCGGCCTCAACGTCTGGGCATTCGATCCCACACCGAAATCATTGCAATGGCTTCAAGGCCAGACGCTGCCTGATGAGTTTCACATCGTGCCCGCGGGCATTGCGGATTACGACGGCGAAGCGACCTTCGCGCCGCCGATCGATCCGCAGCATGTGTCGCACACCATGCTCGATCGGCCGGCAACCGCGAGCCAGGCGATCACTGTGCCTGTGAAAACGCTCAATACGATCATGCGCGAACTGGGGCACAGCCGCATCGATCTTCTCAAGATGGATATCGAAGGCGCGGAGTACGCGGTGCTCGATGCGATGCTCGCTTCAACGCTGCGGCCGGCGCAATTGCTCGTCGAGTTTCATCATCGTTTTCCTGGCGTTGGTTTGAATCGCACGAAGCAAGCCCTTCGCAAACTCAACGCGGCGGGCTACCGGCTGTTTCATGTGTCGGAATCAGAGATGGAGTTCGGGTTCCTGCATGAGTCATCGCTCGACGCGGAGGTGCGGCGATGAACGAAGCCACGACGAAAAGTGAAAAGCGCACGCCGCACCTGCTGGCCATCCTGACGCTGCTCGTCACCGCCATCGCCGGTTACCTGCACAGCGGCGGGCTAAACGATGTCATTGCATGGGATGAAGCGAACTACACGCTCGCCGCCGGCGAAGGCTTCATCGCCAACGCCACGCAGATGGGCGACCTCTCCGAGAAACGCCACGAACACGCCCCGCTCACCGCCTACGCCATCGCCCTTTCCACCAGCCTTTTCGGCTACGAAGAATGGGCGATTCGCCTGCCCGCGGTCGTGATCTGCGCCCTGAGCGCAGGGCTTCTCGTCCTCATCGGTTTCGATCTGGCGCGCGGACACAGCGATCGCACGCGCCTGCTGGTGGGCCTTGTCGCAGGCCTTTCGCTGGCGACCGCGCCGACGTCGATCGAGATGGCCGGCGTGATTCAGCCGCATTCGTTTGTGATTTTCTTCATGCTGCTGAACCTCTGGCTGCTGTGTCGGTACCTGCGCGACCTGAAGCGGCGCGATGCGCTCATCTTCGGTGCATCACTGGCGGGGCAGTTTGTCACGATGGAGTACGGGCCGATCGTGCTAGGTTTTGCGATGATCGCGGTCGCCTTGGCGCGACCTGTGTTGCTCTTTGGGCATCAATCCGCAATCCGCAATCCGCGATCCGCAATCCGCGCCATCATCCGCCTCCCGCGCACCATTCATCGCGACATCCTTCACGCTGCCCTGCTCTGCTTCCTGCTCATCCTCATCCTTTGGCCGGCAGGCATCATCATGCTCGGCGCGGCCCGCAACTTCACCTACTACCTGCTCTACGCCGCGCATGGTCACCCGACTCTGTTTCGCGGCGAGATGCACGCCCAGGTCCCCAAGTACGCCTACGCCTACTGGTACGGGCAGAGTTATCCGCTGCTGCTGGTCACCATGATCGTGGCCATCACGCTGATTTTCTGGAAGGCGTGGCGCACGCGCGACGCGGTGGCCGTCACGCTGGCGGTCTTCACCGGCGGCTTGATGCTGGCGGTGCATGCTTCGCACATCATGCAACTATCCAAGAGCATCTTCATGATTCCGCCGCTTGTGCTGGGTGGACCGCTGGCGGCGGCCTGGCTGCTCGATGGGAAGGCGAAGAATGATGGGAGGGCGAGGCTCCTTGCCGGCATGGCCTTCGCCCTCGCCCTCGCCCTCGCCGCCATCCTTGGCGGACAGACTTCCACCATGTCGCGCGACGAAGACAAGAACATTCGTCTCGTTGAGATGTGCAACACCATCGCCCGTGATGCGAAGCCCGGTGACGATGTGCTCGCCCAGGCCTGGCCGATGGTCGAATATCACCTGCGGCTGAAGCATGGCCGCGACGACCTGCGCATCCATCGCTACGACCCGCGCAACTACGAGATCAACCGCCTTGGCCCGCGCCTGGCCGCAGGCGAGTTTGAATGGGCTGTCACCATCGGCCCTTCGTCAGCGGCCCATCCCGACTGCCGCGCCCTGGCGACGCTGCGCGAGCAGTGGCGGGTCGTGGAAGATCACAGCATCGAGAGCCGTGAGTATCGGCTGTATCACACGCCGGCAACCGGTCAGAGTATTGCTAAGGAAACAAGAAAATAAGGAATGGAATGGATTTCCATGAATTGATTCCTCATTTCCTCACTTTCTTAGAAATAGATTCGCACAGGATTGAACCGCATGAAGCTGACGACTGAACAACACGTGCATGAACCGGTCTCGAGCATTCGCTCTGAGCCGTTCTCGCTGCCCGCGGGCACGCAGGTTATCGATGACTCACTGGAGACCATCGAAGGGCTGTACGAGTACAACCACTGGATCTACAACCAGCTTCGCCCCTACCTCGGGCAGGATGTACTCGAAGTCGGCAGCGGGACGGGGAACATCACGCAGTTTCTGGCGATGAATGCCCGGCGCGTGGCGGGCGTCGAACCGGTGACTTCATTCGTCCAGCGATTCAACGATCGCCTTGGTCACATGTCGCACGTCTCCTGCACGCATGGCTATCTCCAGGACCTGCCCGAACCGTTGCACGAGCAGCCGCGGTTTGACACCGTCGTGAGCTGCAACGTGCTGGAACATATTGAAGACGATGTGAGCGCCCTGCGCAGCATGATGACGCAGATCCGTCCCGGCGGGCGCGTGCTCATCTTCGTCCCGGCTTGCCCCTTCGCGTTCGGCAAACTCGACAGCGAGTTGGGGCACTATCGCCGGTACTCGAAGCGCTCGCTGCGCAGCGCGATGATCGGCGCGGGCCTGGAGTGGGAGCACGGCCGGTACAGCAACGCGGTGGGCCTGCTTGGCTGGTTCGTCAATAGTGTCCTGCTGCGAAAGAAACACGTGCCCGCGAAACAGGCGAAGCTCTTCGACAAGCTGGTGCCCTTCATCAGTGCGATCGAGCGCCTCCTGCCGATGCCGATGGGGCAGAGCGTGCTGGGCGTGGGGCGCAAGCCGCTCAGGAGCGCGATGATGCTGGACTACCGGCACGTCGGGCGCAAGGCGGCGTGAGGGGAGCGAGGAGCTGAGAGCTATCAGCTATCAGCTATCAGCTATCAGCTATCAGCTATCAGCTTTAGATCGATTCAATGCTCAACCCATAACGGAAGACAAGCATGCAAGACCGAGGAAGAGGTCCGCCGAGTCGTCGGGTATTGCATTGAATTGTAACATTGCACAAAAATACCCCGATGGCTCGCGGACTCGCCATCGGGCTTGGATTGGATTCAGTCTGATTGCTCAAAGCTGAAAGCTGACAGCTCAAAGCTTCCCTACGCCGCCCGCTTCTGCTCCTGCGGCAGGCCGATCGTCTCAAGCACGGGCTGTTCGACGGGCTTGGCGACCTTCACCGGCTTGGGCTGGCGCTTCCAGGTGTTGTACTTCACGATGCAGCGAAGGGCGCTGAAGCCGTCCTTCCAGTTGATCTTCTTTCCTTCTTCATATGTCCGCCCCGCGTAGCTCACGGGCACTTCGTAGATGCGAGCGCCGAGGCGGGCGACCTTGGCGGTGACCTCCGGCTCGAAGCCGAAGCGGTCTTCCTCCAGCGTCACCTGCTCCAGGATGTCGCGCCTGAATATTTTGTAGCAGCATTCCATGTCGGTCAGGTTCAGGTTGCTGAACATGTTGCTGAGCGTGGTGAGGATGCGGTTGCCGACGGAGTGCCAGTAGTAGAGCACGCGATGCACCTCGCCGCTGAAGCGCGTGCCGAAGACCGCGTCAGCCTTGCCGTCGAGTATGGGCTTGAGGAGCTGGGGAATCTCCTGCGGCTCGTACTCGTGATCCGCGTCCTGCACCATGATGATGTCACCCGTCGCGGCGGCAAAGCCTGTGCGAAGGGCAGCGCCCTTGCCACGGTTTTTCTCATGGAAGATGATCGTCAGGTCTTCCCGGCGATCGGCGAGGCTGCGCAGCATCTCGCGCGTGCCGTCGGTCGAGCAGTCGTCCACCAGCACGATCTGCTGCCCAATGCCCTGCGGCAGCCGTACCGATTCGACGCGTTCGAGCACGGAGAGGAAAAGCTTGCGCTCGTTGTAGACGGGAATCACAATGCTGAGAGTTTTGATCATACTCATACTCACAAGGGTTACTCATTTGCTTGGCGGCAGGGGCAAGCGCAGTCTTGGGGAGTTATCGACGCATCGAGGCCGTCGATTCAGGACAGACCGCACAATCGCTACAAACGCATCAAGTCGCGCCTGCGGCTGGCCGACGTTATCGGTAACCAAGGAGTGGATATGGCAGTCACCGATCGACGGTTCTGGTACGCAATGGCGGGCATCGTAGCGCTGGCGTTTGGGCTGCGCGTGGGGCTGGCGGCTCACTTCGTCGGCCTCGACTCGCCGCCGGATATGGAGGCCCAGCCGGACCAGATCGATTACGAAAACGGTGCCTACCAGCTCACCCAGGGCCGGTTCATGACGCTCGATGACGGCACGCCCACCGCCAAGCGCACGCCCGGTACTGCCCTCTCGCTGCTGCCGGCCTATGCCGCGTTCGGCCGATCTTACACCGCCGGCCGCATCTGGTTCTGCCTGCTCTCTTCGCTTACCTGCCTGGCGACAGGGCTCATCGCGCTGCAACTGGTTGGCAGGCGCGGCGCGCTCATCAGTGCCGCGCTGCTGGCGATCTATCCCGGCCATGCCTATCACGCCATGCACTTCGTCTCCGAAGTTCCCTACGGTCTCTGGCTCGCCAGCGCGGCGGCCCTTTCCATCGCCGGCGTTCGACGCGGCGGATGGAAGACACTCATCGGGGCCGGCCTGTGCTGGGGCCTGGCGATTCACTGTCGCCCGCAGCTCGTGCTCCTCGTGCCGATCAGTGTGCTTGTTGTTGCTCTTCTTTATCGCTGGATGCAGAGCAGTGAATGGAAGCTGATGGCGCGGCGATTCGCCGTGCAGGCGGCGGTGGTCGCGGCGTTGATCGTCCCCTGGCTGGTGCGCAATCAGGTGGTCATGGGCAAGGCCACGATGAGTTCCATCTCCGGCCTGGGCCTGTGGGGCGCGCACAACGCGCTGACTTTCAACAACCCCGGCTACCGCGGTGACTGGGCCCGCACCAGCCTGCTGGAGCAGCTCACCGTTCCGCTGCCGCGTGAAGAGATGGCCAAGGATAAAGAAGCCTGGCGTCGCGGCATGGAATCGATCCAGGCCAACCTCGGCAAAATGCCGCTGCTCATCGGCACCAAGCTCGCCCGCTTCGTCTGGCCCTTCGCGGAAACGCCCAACGCGATCGTACGCTGGGCCTTCGCGCTGTCGTGGATGGCGATCCTGCCGTTCATCGTGTGGGGGGCGCTGGTGACATGGAAACAGTCGCGCGATGGGGCGATGATCATTCTCCTGCCGACGCTGGCGACCCTGGCAACGGTCGTAATGTTCTACGGTTCGATCCGCTTCCGCGACTCGATCGCCCCCTTGTTCGTCGCCATGGCGGGCATCGGCATGGCGCGATGTCTGGCAATGATTCAAGCGAAAGTGCGGACGACTACGCAGGATGCGTCCGTGCTGCACACGATGAAAGCGTCTGAATCCGAGGGTGAAATACGTCGCGCCGCCTGATGAATCGCTGCGGGTTCCCGGTTAGCGGTCGGGCCGAGTCGGCGAGGCCCACCCGTCTCGCCCTACCGTCGCACTGTTCATCGTTGATCGCGGGCGACCCCAGGTGGGCCTCGCGGACTCGGCCCGACCGCTAACCATCAATCTGTGTCAACGAGTGCTACACCTTCGCCGCCGCATGTTCGTGGCAGATATGCCCCAGCGCATCACAGGCGTAGCGCACATCCGCCGCGGTAAGGAAAGGTCCGAAGCTGAATCGCGTCATGCCACCGAGCGCGTGGGTGCCGAAGGTCCGGTGCGCCAGCGGGGCACAGTGAATTCCGCTGCGGGTGAGAATGCCGTAGTCGCGCTCGAGCACATCGGAGAGTGCTTGAGGTTGATCGAAGCCTTCCACGCGCACGCTGAAAACGCCACAACGATGCTTCAGGCCCTGCGGCCCGTACAGCGTCAGGCCGGGGCACTCCCCTTCTTCCAAGGCATCGAGAAACGCGCGGATCAGATCCTGTTCATGCGACCAGAGGTTGTCGACGCCGCGGTCGAGGATCCACTTCACGCCCTCAGAGAGCCCGATGATGCCGATGGCGTTGTGACTGCCGGGCTCGAATCGGTCGGGGAGAAAATCAGGTTGCGTGTCGTGTTCGCTGATGGAGCCGGTGCCGCCTTCGCGGATGGTGACCATGCGCTGTTCGATGCCGGGGCGAATGTACAGGCCACCGGTGCCGAGCGGGCCGAGCAGGCCCTTGTGGCCGGGAAAGGCAAGCAGGTCGATGCGGTCGGCTTCGACATCGATCGGCACATGGCCCAGCGATTGCGCGGCATCGACGATGAAGGGAATGTCAGCCTCGCGCGCGATGCAACCGATCTCGCGCACCGGTTGCAAGGTGCCCGTGACGTTGGATCCATGCACCACAGCGATGAGGCAGGTGTCAGGCCGAATCGCCCGGCGAATATCTTGCGGATCAACAAGGCCGGTTTGCGGATCGCAAGGCACACGCGTCTGTTCCACGCCAATCTGATCGGCGAGGGCGTTGTACGGCCGCAGCACGGAGTTGTGATCCAGCCAGGTGGTGATGATGTGCCCAAGAGACTTGCGAGCGCGGCAGGTCGGATGAAGAAGGATGCCGCGGATGGCGAGGTTGAGGGCGTCGGTGGTGTTGAGTGTGAAGATGATGTGCTCGGGCTTGGACACATCAGCCCCGATGAGGCGACAGATACGCCGACGACATTCGAGCATGAGCTCGCCTGCTTCGCGGGCCTCGGCATACGCGCCGCGCCCGGGACTGGCGCCCAGCTCGGTGGCGTATCGCATCATCGCTTCCAGCACCGTGGGCGGCTTGGGAAACGAGGTCGCGGCGTTATCCATATAGAGGCGTCGAGCGGGCACGGGCGGGTTCCAGGGGTCAGGGGTCAGGGGTCAGTGTCGTGCATCATTGTAGGAAAGGTGATGGAGCGATGTGGCTGCGAACCCCGGTGGTGACGGATACAGTGTAGAGAATGACGGAATGTGATAGGGGATGGCGGATCGGGTGCCACGGGTTGGCGAGGTCCGCCGAGTAGACCCGCGAGGAGGCCGACAGCGTTACGGGTATTCGGCACGGGACTTCGTCGCAGAGCCTCCTCGAGCCGTGGCACCCGTAGATCAATCCCGATTTCAGGAGTCCCTCATGTCCCTCACCGAATCAACCATGCTCAGCCTCGGCACCACCGCCCCGCCTTTCTCGCTGCCAGATACCGAAGGCACAAGAGTGTCGCTGCACGATGTGAAGGGCGCGAAGGCGACGCTCGTCATGTTCATCTGCAATCACTGCCCGTATGTGAAGCACGTCGCGCCGCAGCTTGCCCAGCTCGGCAAGGATTACGCAGGCAAAGGCGTCGGCTTCGTCGCCATCAGCAGCAACGATGCGGCCAACTATCCCGATGACAGTCCCGCGAAGATGAAACAGGAGAAAGCATCGCGCGGCTACACATTCCCCTATCTGCACGATGAATCACAGGCGATCGCCAAAGCCTACACCGCGGCCTGCACGCCGGACTTCTTCCTCTTCGATGGTGAGTTGAAGCTCGCCTATCGCGGACAGTTGGATGACACACGCCCATCGCGCATCAGTTCCGGCGTGTACGACCATTCGAATAAGCCGACGGGCAAAGACCTGCGCGCGGCGATCGACGCGGTGCTGGCGGGTGAGCCGGTGACGAAGGAGCAGCGGCCGAGCATAGGGTGCAACATCAAGTGGAAGGCGGGGAATGAGCCGGGGTATTGAGTTCTCGGTGCTGAGTACCCACGCACAGGAGTGCGTGGGCTTTGATGTTGCCCTGCCTCCTTTCCCTCCCGTCCCATCTCCAAACGTCCGCATAACCGCCCAAGCCATCAAGCTGACAGTTATCACATTGCTATCTGCGGCGGTCGCCGTCTTAAGCCCTGTGACAGATGTGCCGACCTTATCGACAGTGAGGATTGCAACGGTTCGGCAGCGAACCGCGGCTTCCCAATACGATGAAACACTTTGTCTTTCTCATTTTGCTCACGCTGGCCGGCTCCGTCGCCGCGCCGTTCAACCCCATCTGGGGGTTGCTGTTGTACTACAGCGTCAGCATCCTCAAGCCGCAGACCATGTGGGATTGGTCGCTGCCGGTGGAATGGCCGTGGGCCAAGCTCGCCGCCGCCGCCGCGATCCTGGGTGTTCTCCTCAACGCATCCAAACTTTTCAACCGCGCGCGCTTCAGCTTGATCGTCGCGCTCATGTTCGCGTTCCTGATCCTCATGACTTTCAGCACGCTCACGGCCCACGACCCGGCCCTCTCACAGTTCTGGCTCCTCGAGTACGCCAAGGTCCTGGTCATGGCGATCATCGTCACGCTGCTGGTCGAGCGCATGTGGCACATCCGCGCCCTGGGCGCGGTCGTCCTCGTCTGCATCGGGTACATCGGATGGGAAGCGAACTACCGCTACTTCTTCGACGGCCGCATGGACATCTACCATCACGGCTTCGGCGATCTGGACAACAACGGTGCCGGCCTGATGCTGGCGATGGGCCTGCCCTTCGCTTACGCCTTCGCTATGACCGCGTCGCGTTACTGGATGCGAATCGTCAGCGTCGTCGCGGGCTTCTTCATTCTGCATGCGATGCTCATGACCTACTCGCGCGGGGCGATGCTGGCCTCGATCGTCGCCGTGGCCTGGCTGTTGGCGCATCACAAGCCGCGCAAGCAGGCCGCCGCCATCGCCGCGGTGCTGGCGCTGATCGTGGCGATCCAGGCGGGGCCTGAAATCCGCGAGCGCTTCATGCTCACGACGCAGTTCGAGCGCGACTACAGCGCTCAGTCGCGCCTGACGAGCTGGGAAGCCGCGTATGAAATCGTGAAGGAGCATCCGCTCACCGGCGTGGGCATCCGCAACAGCAATACCTACACGAAAAACTACGGCGCGGATCAGGTCGGCCGCACCATCCACAGCCAGTACCTTCAGATCGCCGCCGACTCGGGCATCCCTTCGCTGCTGGTCTATCTCGGGCTGGTCTGCGCCTCGCTGGCGTGCATGGGTCAGGCGCGGAAGCTGGTCGTGCAGAAGATCGCCCAGGACGATCCCGAACTCGCCTGGTGGGGCCGGCACCGTCTTCGGCACATGCACACGGTCATCCTCTCGTGCCAGGGAAGCCTGATCGTGTTCCTGTTCGGCAGCGTCTTCCTGTCGCTGGAAGTGTTCGAGATGCCGTGGATGCTCATGGGCATCGCCGCCGTGCTGCCGCGCGTGGTGCGGAGCGAGATCGAACGCATGAGAGAACCGGTGAGCGCCGAAATCCCCGAGGGCGATGACGAACGACCCGCAACGCTCGAACCATCGCTCGCGCCCGTTCCGATCGCCTCCGGCTCCAAGAGCAAAAGCAAAAAGAGAAAGCTCAACCGCCTGCGATCGACCTGGATTCTTCGAGGGAAGGGATTGCCACAGTCATGACCATCGCTCTTCATGTCGACCGTTCGCTCGCGCGCACCGTGCGGCTCACCAACCGCCTCAAGGAACGCTGCGCCAAGCTGGCGATCGTCCGCCGCGTGATGGACGGCGTCGACTTCGTCGCCCGCGGCGTCTACTACGTCTGGCGCAACCGCAAATACCTCACGCCGCTGAAGCTCGCCAACATGGCGATGGTCAACCTCCAGTTCAAGCTCAAGACCGAGCGCGTGTGGGGTCGGCCGTACCGCATGAAGATCGAATCGACCAACATCTGCAACACGCAGTGCCAGCTCTGCCCGACAGGCATCGGCATGAAGGGCCGCGCCAAGGGCAAGATGAGTTTTGAGAATTACACCGGTCTCATCGATCAACTCAAACGCTGGCTGCTGGCGCTGGATCTTTCCATGTGGGGCGATCCGATGATCGTGCCGGACATCTACAGGATGATCCGCTACGCACACGACCAAGGCATCTGGACCTACATCAGCTCGAACCTGCACGCCTTCAAGCCGGAAAAAGGCCACGCGGAGGAACTCATCAAGAGCGGGTTGGACATGCTGACCTGTTCGCTGCACGGCGCATCGCAGAAGACGTTTGAAATCTACCAGCCAGGCAAAAACTTTGAGACCACGGTCGATAAAGTCCGTCACATCATCGAGACGCGAAGCAGAATGGGCAGCCAGACGCCGCAGGTGCAACTCAATTTTGTCGTGACGAAGCACAACGAACACGAAGTGGAAGACTTCAAACGTCTCGCCGAGAAGCTCGGCTGTAAAGCGGTCTTCTCGTGGGCGGCCCTCAACACGCGCTTCATGAACCAGGACAATAATCTCGTCCAGCTCAATCTGCCGAAACGGGAACTGAAACAGAAGGTTGAAGAACACATCCGCGAGTGGCTTCCGGATGACAAGCAGCATCAACTCGGCGTGTACGCGAAGATGCTCGACGGTGAGTGGAACGAAGACGATTTCAACGGCAAGAAACCTTACGACTGCCATTGGCCGTGGAAGTCAAGCGTGATCAATTGGGATGGAGAGGTGGTCACCTGCTGCGGCTCGTGGGATCCGAAGGAGGACATGGGCAGCGTGTTCGAGCAGCCGTTCGGCAAGATATGGAACGGCGCGAAGTACCGCATGGCAAGACGCAGCTTCAAGAAGAAGCTCGGGGCGGAGCAGAAGGAAAACAACCCCTGCGCAACATGCCCGGGGTTCATGGTTTAGCCGCTTGCGGCTCAGCACCGGACAGGGCGGAGGTTTAGGAAAAAGCGAACGATTCGGAACGGACCTCATGAAAGACAGCGTTGCGGCATTCTTCGAGAAGTACGGCGACGACGAGCAGATCCTCAAGCTCGCGCTGTTGGAGGATGCGCAGCCTGATGACGATCCTCCGCCGGGCGGGCCTGGTGGGGGCGGACCGCGAGGCAAGCGCACGCCTGCCGCGGAATTCAGTGACCTGCCCGAGATCGACAGCCTCGATCCTTTCGAAGAGCTGGGCGTGATGGCTTCGCCGATGCTTCGCCTGACGGGCGATGGCATCGACGATGAAACATGGAACACAGCGAGCGCACTATCGACTGAGATCGAGCCCCCTCTCCCTCACCGGGGGATGGGCGAGAGGACCGGAACCCTTCGTCTCACAACAGACGCTCCCGACGAGCCCTCTCGACCAGCCGTCTCTCCCCTCACCCGCCCCACCATCCTTCACGTGCGCGTCGTCGCAGGCACCGGCGGCGGCCCGGAAAAAACCATCCTCCGTTCGCCGCGATATGCCGACCGCGACATCTACGACATGGCCGTCGCCTACATTTACCCCAAAGGCGACAGCGGCATCGAAGTCATCAAGGCCCAGGCGAAACAGTTTGACGCGCCGATCATCACCATCCCCGAGCGCGGCGCGTTCTCGCTTTCCACGCTCGTCGCTCTCTATCGGCTGTGCAAGAAGCTCAACGTCTCCGTCTGGCACGCGCACGACTACAAGTCCAATCTCTTCGGCCTCATGCTTCGCCGGTTCTGGAAGATGAAGCTCGTGACCACCGTGCATGGCTGGACGAACGACACCTTCCGCACGCGCATGTACTACCACGTCGATAAATGGTGTCTCCCGCGCTACGACGAGGTGATTGCCGTGAGCCCGCCCCTGATGCAGCAGTGCATCGACATCGGCGTACCCAAGGATCGTCTCACGTACATTCACAACGCCATCGAACCGGATGACTATCAACGCCAGCACACCATTCGTGAAGCGCGGCATGAAATGGGCATCTGGCCTGATGCCATCGTGATGGGCGTTGTCAGCCGCCTGAGCGTCGAGAAAGGCGTGGATCGCGCCATCGACACGCTCGCCGCCCTTTCGCCGACCTATCCGAAACTCGAACTGCACATCGTCGGCGACGGCCCCGAATACGACCGCGTGAAGAAACAGGCCGCGACGCTCGGCGTTTCCGAAAGGGTGAAATTCTGGGGCTGGCAGAGTGACTCGCGCCGATACTTTGAGACGTTTGATTTTCTCCTTCTGCCCAGCCACACCGAAGGGTTCCCCAATGTCGTGCTCGAAGCGATGGCCATGGGCGTGCCCGTCGCCGCGACGGACGTCGGCGGCGTGAGTGAACTCCTGAAGTTCGGGAGGCGCGGCGTCATCCTCGATCCAAAACATCAAGACACCTGGGCCACGCACATCGCCCCGCTCGTCGTCAGCGAAGATCGGCGGAGCGAACTGTCCAGACAAGGCCGCCGCCGCATCGAGAAGTATTACTCCTTCGCTCAGCGCATGGAGAAAGTCCTGGCCATCTACGATCGCATGCTCAGCATCGATCCGAAGCACGAAGAAACCGCGTGGCGACGGGCGGCGTAATGATGTCCGTGTGTGTTGGCTACAATGCCCATATGCCCGAGCAGCCGCTCCTCCCGCTGCGTTATCGCCTGATCGTTTTTGCGATCCTATTTCTCATCGCGCTCTACTCGATCAGCGTCATGGACAGTCACGTCATGCAGCAGACGGCGGAACGCCGGCGCACGGCATCGCCTGCGCCCGCTTCACCTCTCCCTTCAGATCAGCGGTGAACTTTTCGCCGGGCTGACCGCCTCTACAAGGTAGAATGCCCTCGCTGCATTCCCCCTGCCCGCGATCCTTTATCAGGAGTCACGCCATGCTTCGTCCTGTTCTTGCGTTGTTTGCCGCGCTCACCCTATCCGCATCCCTCGCCGGTGCAGCCGTCCAGAAGCCGGAGCCGCCTTCCAAAGCCGCGAAGGAAATTGCCGCGTCGAACAACACCTTCGCCGCGAATCTGTACAACCTGCTGACGGATGAGAAGAAGGGAAAGAATGTTTTCTTCTCGCCCTACAGCATTTCCACGGCGGTCGCGATGACTCATGCCGGTGCCAACGGAAAGACAGCCGCGGAAATGCAGACGGTGCTTCAGCTCAAAGGCGATGCGCGTCAGATTCTCGAAGGCTACTCCGGCCTGACGGGTTACCTGAACGCTGCTGCGAAGACCGGCAACTTCCAACTGAGCGTCGCCAACGCCTTCTACGGCCAGCGCGGCTACGGCTTCCAGAAGGCCTACATCACCACGCTTCAGAATCACTTCAGTGCCAATCTTTTTGATGTGGACTTCGCCGGTGCCACCGACCAGAGCCGGCAAAGAATCAACAACTGGGTCGAGCAGCAGACGAACAAGAAGATCACCGACCTGATGCCGCCCGACTCGATCGACGCCAACACGCGCCTCGTGCTCGTCAACGCGATCTATTTCAAAGGCGACTGGGCATCCCCTTTCAACAAGAATTCAACGCGTGATCAGGACTTCCACCTCGGCGAGGGAAAAGCGATCAAAGCACCCCTGATGTACCAGGAGAGCCGGTTCAGGCATATGGCCACGGATGCTTTCGATGCTCTGAGTCTGCCGTACAAAGGCGGCGCGTTGTCGATGGTGATCCTGCTTCCGAAAGAGAACGACGGGCTGGCGGAACTGGAGAAGAAGCTTACGGGCGACACGCTTTCTCAATGGCTCGACGAACTCGACAAGGCCCGCGCGCAGACCGTGCGCGCCTTCATTCCGAAGTTCAAAACGGAATCGACGTTCAGCCTGAATCAGTCTCTCGCCAAGCTCGGCATGCCCACGGCCTTCACGCAGGGCGCGGATTTCAGCGGCATTAACGGCAGAACCGACCTGTTCATTCAAAGCGCCATACACAAGGCCTATGTGGATGTGAATGAGAGCGGCACCGAAGCGGCGGCGGCGACGGGCATCTCCGTCGGTGTGCTCAGCGCGCCGGCCAGTGAGCCGACGGTGTTCAAGGCGGATCATCCGTTCCTGTTCGTCATTCGTGACAACGCGACGGGCGCGGTGCTGTTCATGGGGCGGGTGATGAATCCGAAGGAGTGAGGATGCTACGAAGTAAAAAGCCCACGGTCTCCTGACCGTGGGCTCTGAGTTCAACTGAATTACAAGCGAACAACGTCAGTCCGGATGGGCCGGCTTGCGCTTGCCGCCGGGGTAGAATGCGAGCAGGATGATGAGACACACGAGTGCGCCCCACATCGGATAGCTGAAAAGCTGGCTGTAGTTGATCTTCCCGTCGACGAGCGACGCGGTGGCGGCCATGTCGGCAATCTTGCTGCCGACGATGATGCCGATGCCGACGATCACCAAGTTGAACAGCGACTGGGCACTGGCGCGGACGTCGCCGGTGGTCTCTTCATCGACCACCATGAAGGCGACGAAGATGAAGCAGCCGAAGCAGAAGCCGTGCAGCGCGACGCCGAGGATGAGCGTGAGGATCGGCGGAAGCGGCAGGACTTCCACATAAGCGAACAGGAACATACGCAGGGCGTACGCGATAATGCCCAGCGTTAAGAGCCGCTTGCGCGACCAGCGTTTAGCGACGAGCGGAATCGCGGCGAGAACGAACAGCTCGGACATCTGCCCGACCGTCATCAGCCCGCCGCCGCCGACGCCGAAGATGCTGTTGACCGTGTTGACGA
Organism: Phycisphaeraceae bacterium; assembly: GCA_040902585.1. Classification (GTDB taxonomy): domain Bacteria; phylum Planctomycetota; class Phycisphaerae; order Phycisphaerales; family Phycisphaeraceae; genus JBBDXA01. Next base: position 5,204 of record JBBDXA010000140.1, on the reverse strand, counting down.
ACCCTTCAGCCTTGGCCTGGTACACGCTGAGGAAGCTGGAAGTATGCACAAAATAGAACTGGTGGATGCAGGAGATCGGCACCGCGAGGAGGAACAGCGTGAGCAGCGGCTGCTTTTTGATCTCGCCCCATGCCTCGGCCGTGGCGCTGGTCTGCTTGCCCGGGCTGGGCGGCGTGCGCGGCAGGGCAAAGCAGAAGATGCCCATGATGATGCCCAGCACACCACTGAGCTTGAACGCATCGGCGCGGCCGGCGGCCTGGTTGGCGCTGATCTTCCCCTTGGCGGCGGCGAGCGTGAAGACGCCGTAGTGCTCCACCGCGATCAGGTCCTTGCGGGCGACAGACTTGCTCGCACCATCCGCAGGCACGACCACCACCGGATCAGCTTTGGGCTGAGCGACTTTACCGATGATCGACTCGCCCTCCGCCTTGCGATGGGCAGCGACATCGCCGGCGAGGATGACGGTCAGCTCCTTCGCCTCAGGCACTTCAATCACAACCACCTTGTCGGTGCGGGCGAGAAGTTTGCCCGTCACTTCCTTTCCACTCTTCAACTGCACAACAACATCCGCGCCCACAGCTGATTCATCGCCCTTCACACGAACCACACTCAACTCCGAGTGTTTCATCAAGGCTTCTTCAATCGCCTTGGCGTCCTTGCCCGCATCGAGGTCGGCGATCGCCTGCAACACCTGGGCTTTGTGCTCGGGGCGGACGAGGGCGTCCATCACGTTGTTGCTGGCCGTGATCTGTGACTTCAACAAGGCTCGAAGCTGGGTCTCGTCCTTCTTTGTGGCCGTATTCAGTACGAGGACGGCATCCGTCTGGTCATAAACAGTTCCTTTGAAATGCTGATCGACATCCTCACCCTTCACCTTTGTCGTGACCGTGACCTGCAACTGGCTGTTGAACAGCTTGCGTCCATCGGCATCGATGATGTGAGCCTTGACCAGTTGTTCGTTGGCACCCTTCTCATCGACCGTGTGCGCGTACAGCAGCCATTGCCCCACGCCGATGCCCACGACGATCCAGCCGATCGTACCCCACAGTCGGACGCGACCGAAGTCGCGGTCGCGGTCAGGCAGATGATGGAACGCCAGCGAGTTGGTCAGCGGCAGGGTCGGCGAATAGACAATCGAATAGACGAGCGAAAAGACTAGGAAGCCGGTGAAGGTTTCGATATTCGCCAGTTGGAAGACCAGGATGCCGCCGATGATGTGGCTGATGCCGAGGAATTTTTCGGTGTTGAAGTATCGGTCGGCAATCTGCCCCGCGACGAACGGCGCGAGCAGAGCGCCCAGCGCGCCGACGGCGAACATGGTGCCGATCGCGCCCGGTGCGAACCCTCGATGCTCAAAGAGAAACGGCCAGAGTATCGGCAGCCACGCGCCCCAGATCGCGTACTGGAGAAACATCATGATCGAAAGCTGCGACCCCAGCTTCACGCCCATCGGCGGCGCGTCGCTGAGAGTGACCGGACTGATCTGATCGTTCTTTTCACTCATGGCGGATTCCCTCGACAGTGGTGATGACTTCGCCCCGGCCTTTGCCGCAATCGGCCAAGCATCGTAACCAGAAGGTTAGATTTCGTCACCTGCACCGCGCAATACCTGCGCGACCCTGTTTTTCAGGGAAAAGTTTCACACATTTGATCAACAACCCTTCGCGCCGACAGCAACACCGGATAGAATCACGCCACGCAACCAACCCGTCTTGCCATGGATGGCCTCGGGGTTCAATGGAGTGGACCAATGTTCAAAATCTCTGCGCGGTTCTGGCTGCTCGCATCGCTGATCGTCGCGATCAACGTCGCGGGCCTTCTCATCATTCGAAACGAAATTCACTCGCGGCCGATCCCCGGTCTGCGCTTGCTTTCCGTTTCACCTTCCGGCGACGTCGGCGAAGCGGACCGCTTCACGCTGCGCTTCGATGAACCGATCGCCCGCGTCGAAGAATGCGGCGCTCGCATCGAGCATTCGCCGTTCATGATCGAACCTGCTCCACCCGGACACTGGCGATGGGAGGAACCGGATCAGCTTGTCTATCTATTGGATGAGAAGCTGCCGCCGGGGCGGCGATATGTCATCAGGCCCGCGGCCGACTCCGACACGCGCCTGGGTCGGCGCATCATCGGCCAGAGCGAGTACACCTTCACCACGCAGCCGCTGCGCTTTCACAGCGCCCGCGTGATCGCTTCGGATCGCAGCGATGTCACCGTCGCCCTGAAATTCAACCAGCCCGTGCGCCCGGGTGACCTGCTGCGCCACCTGACCATCCGCGGTGACAAGGCCCGCGCCAATGCCCCGGTGCAATGCCTGACGCAGGAGGCGGCGAGCGAACTGACCCTGCGCTTCGCAAGGCCGGGCGAAGACCACATCCGCATCATCTTCGCTCCGCAGCTCACCGGCGACGGCGGCACGCTGCCTTTGGAAAAGGAAATCAGCACCACCCTTTCCATCGCGCCGGTCTTCAAGCTCACCGGCGCGCAGGCGGATGAGCCGCGCGCGAGCAAGGCCGGCTCCAACGTGAACCTTCAGTTCACGCAGCCCCTCGACGAGTCGCAGAGTATTTCGAACGATGCCATCATCCTCGAACCGCGCGTTGCCAACCTGAAAGCCTTCCCTTCCAAGGAAGGGCGATATCTCATTCTTCAGGGTGAGTTCGAAATCGGCCAGCGCTACACCGTCAGTGTCAGCGCCAACCTGCTCTCATCGAAAAAGGAAACGCTGGGCAGCGCCCAGTCCACATCCTTCACCATCCCTGACCGCGATCCTTCACTCATCATTCCCGACAACCGCGGCATCCTCTCACCCCACGGCAACCTGCTGCTCGATATGAAGGCCGTCAACGTCGAGGCCTTCACGCTCAGCGCCTGGAAGCTGCACGCCAACAACCTCGTGCCTTATCTGCGCGGCGACGATGAAGACGCCACCTCGCGCCAGCTCGTGCAGCGCGAGATCAAGCTCAATGCGAAGAAGAACGAACTGAAGGAAGTCACTGTCGATCTGCGGCAGATTCTGGATAAGTCCGCTGCCTCGCCGGGCACCTACAAACTCGAAGCCCGCGCGGAGCGGCCCTACTGGCTGCGGTCCGGCGCGATCATCTGCATCACCGATCTGGCCATCACCACCCGGCAGGACAAGGCCGGCTACCACGCACTGGTCACCTCGCTGCGCACCGCGAAGCCTGCCCAAGGCGTGACCGTCCGCGCGATCACCTACAACAACCAGACACTGGCGGAGGCGGAGACGGATGCCAGCGGCATCGCGGCCCTGCGCATACCGGCGGATCATCCCGATGGCGCGATCTTTGTCGTAACCGCGCAGCTTGGCGATGATCTCTCTTACGTTCAACCGGGAAGGCGGACGTGGATTATCGATGAAGTGGATCAGTCCGGCAAGGCCTATCCGAAGACTTACGATGTGATGCTCTACCCCGAGCGCGGCGTGTACCGCCCGGGCGATGTGGTTCACCTGACCGGCATCGTGCGCGATGCCGAGGGTCAGACGCCGCCGCCGCTGCCGCTGGTCGTGCGCGTGAAGCGGCCTGACGGAAAACAGGTTGCCGAACTCGCCGCTGCGAAAACTGCCTTTGGCCAAGGCGTTTTTCACGTCGATTTCCCCAGCATGGCTGATGGGCAGACCGGGCGATACACCTTCACTGTCACGCTGCCGGGGTCTAATCAAGTGTTAGGCCAGGCCGACGCCCTCATCGAAGCCTTCGTGCCGATACGGATTGAGGTGAAGGCGCAGGCGATGCAGGTTCGCTTCGGGCCGGGTGAGGTGCCGAAGGTTGATGTGAACGCTCGCTATCTCTTCGGGCAACCCGCATCGCAGCTTCCGCTGGTGGTCAGCCCGACGCTCAAGTCCACCGCGTTCGCATCGAAAGTGTTGCCTGATTATTCATTCAACACGCAGGAACCCGGGCGGAAGGTCGAGATCGAAACCATCGATGCCGAGCTTGATGGCGAAGGGAAAGCGACGATCACCATCGCCCTGCCCGATGACCTGCCTAAGCGCCTGTGGAGTGCAGCCGCGACAACGACGGTCACCGAACTGGGCGGCCGCAGCGTTTCGAAGAATGTTTCGTTCACGGTGGACACCATCGACAGGCACCTGGGCCTTCGTCTGGCGGGTGCATCAGGAAACAGCGTCATGCGCACGCAGACGCCCATCGCTATCGACTGGCAGCTTGTCAACGGCAGCGATGCAGCGATCAAGCCGAGCAAGGTGCGGTTCCAGCTCGATCGCCTCGAGCACGACTGGACCTTGCAGGATGTGGATGGCCACGCCGTGTGGAGGTCGAGCGAGCGCAGCGTTTCGATCGAGGATGAAACCTTTGAGCCGGATGAATCGCGGAGCTTCACGGTGCGCTGCCCTGAGCCGGGCAATCATCGCCTGACGCTGACGGAAGTGGACACCGGCGTTCGCAGCGAAGTGCGATTCTTCGCAGCCGAGCAGGCGGACCTTTTCACCGGCCCGCCCGTCACCAGTCCGCAGAAGCTTGAACTCATCCTTGACAAGAAGGCCTACGCGCCCGGCGAAACCGCGCAGCTCATCGTGCGCAGCCCGTTCAAGGGCACCCTGCACGTCACCGTTGAAACCAACCGCGTCATCGAGCAGCACGTCATCGCCATGCAGGAAAACTCGGCGACGCTTGAGCTGAGCGTCGACCGCTCCTTCCGCGGCGGCGCGTTCATCACTGCCTCCGTCATTCGTGCGATCGATCCGACGAAGAACAAATGGCTGCCGCACCGCGCGATGGGCAAGGTTCGTCTCGCGACGGATCATGACAACGCATCGCCGGTGCTGGAACTGACCGCGCCGCAGCAAGCCGAGCCGAATGAGTCGATCACGGTGAAGGTGCAGACCGAGACGCCGCTGGATCCGGATCATCCGCCGGTGGTGCATCTGTGGGCGGTCGATGACGGCATCCTGCTGACGACGGGCTACCGCACGCCGCAGCTGCGGGATTTTTTCTTTGCTCCGCGCGCCGCAGCCGTGACCGCAGCCGATGTGTTTTCCGATCTTCTGCCCGATCATCAGAGGGCGGCCGACATGAGCCGCATCGGCGCGGGCGATGATGAAGAGATGGAGCTTCGCCGCAGCCCCGTGCCCATGAAGCAGCGCGAGGCGGCGATCGTCTGGCAGACCGCGCCGGCCGTCGGCCCTGATGGCACGCTCGACGTGACGATGAAGATGCCCA
>JBBDXA010000139.1:0-26083 GCA_040902585.1 Phycisphaeraceae bacterium | reverse complement strand
GCCGGCCGCTCGCCGCCGTTCACATCCACAAACACCCCCATCACGCTCCACTGTTCAAACCACGCGCGGATCTCACGCGCCAGCGCTTCATTCTCTTCAGGCAGCCACGCCTCCGCCGCCGCGATCGCCTCTCCGACTGACATTCCGTTCTCCAGCGCGGCAAGGACAACGAACTGCCCCTGCGTCAGGTCGACGCGCCGCACCACATACTCCCTTCGCGTCACCGCCAGCCACGACTCGTCCGGCGAAGGCATCTCCACCATCGCGTTCTCATCCTTCCGCATTGCGGTGAAATAGTCATTCACCGGATACCCCATCGCCAGCAGCCGCAGACACGGTGCTGTTTTCAATCGCAGTGAAGGCCGCTTCTCCGGCGGAAATGCGAGCAACCGATCAACTGTGAGCGTAGGTAACCGTTCAATGCCGGGGCCGTCGAATACCTTTTCGATCGTCCATTCCAGCGTTGCCAACTCGATGAGAAAATCCGCCCAGTCCGGTTCATGGTGATCGTTTCGCGCAGGTCGTGATTCGCGCAGGTACTGCGGAAACAGCGTGCCCAGTTCGTTAAGCGTGTAGCTCTTTGGTGGATACGTTTGCAGGTAACCCATGGCAAAGCCGTTGAACACTTCTTCGCCGAGCGTGCGTTTGAGGATGGGAAAGGTTTCGCCGAGGCATTCGACGAGGCGGGCGTAGAAGGCGTTGGCGTAAATGTTGATTCGCTCGGTCTCGCTGAGGCGCGATGACGGCGCGATGACGGCGTCGATGCGTACAGCGCCAGGCAGGATTTGCGTGGCCTCTGAGGAGACCACGCCGCAACCAACGCCGTTGGGGTGGGTGATCACCGCCTGGAACCATCGCTGCACGATGGAGAGTTCGGACGGTTCGGGTTGTGCATCGGGCGGGTTCATTCGACTTCGGCGGTGAGGTGATGAAGAGGGTGCGGGACTTCGGAGGGGGTGGCGGCGAGGGAGGCGTTGGGAGGTTCGGATGGTATTAGCACCACCCTGTCGGGATGGTGCTCCAGGTCCATGTGCTTCTTTGCCTTCAATACTTCCGCATGCACCACTTCAAACGGCGGTATCCGCGCGTCCCATTCCAGCAGCGTCGAGACTCCACCCGTGAGTTCATGCGCCAGGCGATACAACTCCCACACGGGATCAATCACGTGGTTGTCATGCGTGTCGATCAGGTGCGTCGGGTAGGTCGAGTGCCCCGCCAGGTGAAACTGCACGATGCGTTCGTGCGGCAGCGAGCGAATGAACTCGATCGGATCCAGATCGTGATTGAAGCTCGACACGTACACATTGTTCACATCCAGCAGCAGCCCGCAGTCCGCTTCCTCGGCGAGGCGCGCGGTGAACTCCCACTCGCTCATGGTCGAGCCGCGAAAGGTGACATAGCTGGAAGGATTCTCCAGCACGAACGGGCGCTCGAGTACATCCTGCACCTGCTTCACCCGCGCGATGACATGGCGAAGGTTCGCCTCGGTGAAAGGAATGGGAAGAAGGTCATGCGTGTTGCGGCCCGCGACGCCGGTCCAGCAGATGTGATCGCTGATCCACTTCGGTTTCACCGCTTGTGCGAGGTTCTTAAGGCGCGAGAGGTAAGCGCGATCGAGCGGATCGGTCGAGCCGATGGAGAGCGCGACGCCGTGCATCACGAGCGGGTAGCGCTCGGCGATCTGTTCGAGGACGTAGCGCGGCCGGCCCTGCGAATCCATGTAGTTTTCGCTGATGACTTCGAACCAGTCGACCTGCGGCCACTGCTGGAGAATGTGCGGATAATGCGTCGAGCGCAGGCCGACGCCGAGGCCGAGGTTCGCGTGTCCGAGTCGAGGGGCGGGCATGGTCACAGTGTAGGCCACCAAGCCCGATGGCGAGGTCCGCCGAGGCGTCGGGGTATCGGCGGGGTATCGGCGGCATGCGATCGCGGATTACCCCGACGGCTCGCCAAGCCTCGCCATCGGGCTCGGTTCTTCTGAATGCCGACCGCTCCCGCGCTGTTAACATTCCCCACATGCCCCTGGATGCAGGCAAACTCATCGGCACGATTCTGCGCCTCCAGTCGCGCATCGGCGAACGCTTTCCCGAAGCGCACTTATTGGAAGTCGCCGGTGATGTCGTCGCCGTCGCCCAGCAGACGGCCCAGCGCGTGGCGCATGTCCGCCGGTCGCAGCCGGCGCTCCGCGCAATCGCCTGGCTTCTGGCTTTAGGCATGGCGGCGGTCCTCGCGTTCTTCATCCTCAACGGCACGTATCGCTTCGAGGACACCTCCGGCTGGGAAATGATGCAGGGCGTCGAAGCCTTCATCAGCAGCTTCGTCTTCCTCGGCGCAGCCATCGTCTTCATCATCACGCTCGAGCGCCGCGTCAAACGTCGCCGCGCGCTCTCAGCCATCCACGAGCTGCGCGTGCTGGCCCACCTCATCGACATGCACCAGCTCGACAAAGACCCCGATCGCCTCTTCCGCAAGCACGGCCCGGCCGACACCGTCGGCGGCGACACCGCCAGCAGCCCCAAGACGGACCTCACCGCTTTCGAACTCAACCGTTACCTGGACTACTGTGCCGAGATGCTTTCGCTCATCGGCAAGATCAGCGTGCTCTACAGTCAGGACATGGATGATGAAGTCGTACTCGCGGCGGTCGATGATGTGGAGACGTTGACGACGGGGTTGAGCCGCAAGATCTGGCAGAAGATCATGCTGCTGAACAGCCTGGTGCAGCAGGCGGAGAAGTGAGGAATCTCCAAACACGCCACGGCCGGGTGCCACGGGTCGACGAGTCCGCGAGTAGCCCCGTACTGACGCCTGCGATCGCCGAGTCTTCGTGCGCCACACTCCGCCGCACGGGTCTGCTCGCAGACTCGCCGACCCGTGGCACCCGGCCCTTCGATAGTTCCAATTCCTCCAACGCCGCTCGACTGAAATCAAAACTGCTACGATGATCGATCCGATTGTTGACTCAAAGGATCGACCATGACCGCAACGAATGAATCAGCCGAGAACGCCCCAGCTCCCGCCACAACTACCAAGTCGATGGATGACATCGTCGCCCTCTGCCGGCGTCGCGGGTTCATCTGGCAGTCCTCGGAAATCTACGGCGGCATCAACGGCTTCTGGGACTACGGCCCGATGGGCGCGGCCCTGAAAAAAAACCTCAAAGACGCCTGGTGGCACGACATCATCCGCTGCCCCGCCAAAGGCCCCGACGGCAAGACGCTGGACATCGTGCCGGTGGATTGCACGATCATCATGCACCCGAAGGTGTGGATCGCGAGCGGACACGCGGCGGGGTTTAATGATCCGATGGTGGATGATAAGGAGACGAACGAACGATTTCGTGCAGACCATATTTATGGACTATATGAGCGATACGAAGCCCCCTCAGGGTCGTTTGAGTCGCAACTCCGCGAACTCGTCGATTGGGCCAATCGCGCAACGGAATCGAATGTGAATGACCCAACGGTTCCTTATGGACCGAACTTAACTTTTGTTGGAGCGAGTGATGGAGAGGCCTTTGGATTCTTTCAGGGACGCTTAGCTAAGACAAAGTTTTCGATTGAGCCGATCGCAGTACCGGGTTTTCCCTTCGCATTCCGAGCAACTGCGTCAGATGGGAAGCCGGTAATTGGAACGGTGATGGTTGTTCCCACGGTGATGGTTAAGTATCACGCGGGCTGTGTGCCGTCGCCCGCAAACCGTGAGCTAAAATGGCTTCTTGACCAGATCGTGAAAGGTCGGATTCCGCCGAATCCTGCAGAGAATCCGAAGGCGTTCTCTCTCACCGCCATGCGCCAATTCAATCTGATGTTCGAGACATACGTAGGTGCCATCCAACATGAAGACAACAAAGCCTGGCTTCGCCCCGAAACTGCGCAAGGAATCTTCTGCAACTTCTGGAACATCACCGACACCGCGCGGGTCAAAGTCCCCTTCGGCATCGCCCAGCAAGGCAAAGCTTTTCGCAACGAGGTCACGCCGCGCAACTTTACCTTCCGTTCGCGTGAGTTCGAGCAGATGGAGATCGAGTTCTTCATTCGGCCGCCCGAGGCGTGTCAGCCCGGCGAGCTCACGCCGGTCGAGTGGTATCAGTACTGGCGCAAGGCTCGTTACGAATGGTGGCAGTCCGTCGGCCTGGCGGGTGACAATCTCATCCTGCGCGAGCACGACAAAGAAGAACTCGCCCACTACGCCAAGGAAGGCGCGGGCGTGTGTGATGTCGAGTATCGCTTCCCCTTCACCGCGCCCGGCTTCGGCGAACTCGAAGGCATCGCCCATCGCTCCAACTTCGACCTCAAGGCCCATGCGATGCACGTGAACAACGGCAATGAGGAACGCGCCAACAAGATGCGCTACTTCGATCAGGAGCGCAACACGCGGTACTTCCCGCATGTGATCGAGCCTTCAGCCGGGGCGGATCGCGGAACGCTCGCGCTGCTTTGCGAGGCGTACACAGCTGACCCGAGTCGGCCCAGCGGGGTGTATATGAAGTTCACGCCGCGCATGGCGCCGATCAAGGCCGGCATCTTCCCGCTGGTGAACAAGGACGGCATGCCCGAGGTCGCGGAGAAGCTCTACATGGACCTGCGCGGCAAGTACGCGGTGGAATACGATCCGAAACAGACCATCGGCAAACGCTACGCCCGCATGGATGAAGTCGGCACGCCTTACTGCTTCACGATCGACGGCGACACGCTGAAGGATCAGACGGTGACCGTGCGCCATCGCGATACGCAGGCGCAGGAACGCATCGGCATCGAAAAGGTCGCGGCGTTTCTGGCGGAGAAGATTGGGTGAATACGTCCGGGTGCACCTATCGGTGCGACGGCTAAACGGCGGTGAACATGTCACGAAGCATGCTTCTCATCGCGATGTTTGTTCTCGCCGGCGGCGCGGGGTTTGTCGCATGGTGGAAATTCCTGCGCGAGCCGACGCCGATCTTCCGCATTCATCGCGACATCGAATACGCCCGCATCGGCGAACGTTCGCTGCTGCTGGATCTCTATCTGCCGACGGATCGCAGCGTGCCTCCGCCCGTCATTCTCTGGCTGCACGGCGGGGGCTGGCGCTATGGCGACAAGAACCATTGCCCGCTGCGGTTCCTCGCCAGCGAAGGCTACGCGATCGCGGCAATCGAATATCGCCTTACGCCCGAGGCCCCGTTCCCCGCGCAGATTCACGACTGCAAGGCCGCGGTTCGCTGGCTGCGGGCCAAGGCAAGTGAGTACAGGATCGATGCTTCGCGCCTCGTCGCGGCAGGCGAATCAAGCGGAGGACATCTCGCGCTGCTGCTGGGCACCACGGCAGACGAAGCGGCGATGGAGGGCAACGTCGGCGAGCATAAGGCGATGCCAACGGCCGTGAGCGCGGTGATCGATTTCTTCGGCAGCAGCGATCTGACGGCCTACGCTGGCGCGCCAACCGATGGCTCGGATGAAGTCTTCACGCTGCTCCTGGGCGGTCCGATCGCCGAGCGTCTGGAACTGGCGAAGCAGGCGAGTCCGATCACGTGGGTGAGCCCGGGCGATGCGCCCGTCCTCGTGCTGCACGATGAGGAAGACACGGTCGTGCCCATCGCTCAAAGTCGAAAGCTGGTCGAGCACTATCAGGCGAAGAACATCGAGGTGCAGTGGCACTGGGTCGCGACTTTCAAGCCCGAGCACAACACCGCACCCTTTCTCGACGCGGCCGGCAAGGATCGCCTCCGCGCGTTTCTTCGCAAGCACCTTGGCGACGCGCGGCCGACAGGGACCGCGACCGGCGGCGGTTAAGGTGGATTTCGCAACGGCCCGATGTTCCACTGATATCGGCGTCCTTCGGGCACCGGTTATCGGATCACTCCTTCATCATGACCCAGGAAAAGAAGACAATCGAATCCGGCGCTGCCGTGCCTGTCGCCGCGCCTGTGAAAAGGCCCGCGAAGGCTGCGCCCAAGCCGCCGCCGCCGCCTACTTTTTTCGGCACGTTTCTTCAGGGGCTCACCCGGCCGTCGTTGCCCGCGGTCATCGGCACCCTCTGCGTCGCGCTGGCGTGGCTGGCCGCGTGCGTTCTCTTTCTTACACCCGCCAATCTCGCCCGCATCGATGCGCGTTATCTCATGACGGTCGAGGATGATGACTACACCGAAGTCTCGCTGCGGGCCTTCCGCATCGCCGCGCAGCCTGTGAAGCCCGCCTTCGCGATCGCCCTCTTCGGCACCAGCGGCACGCGCGAGGCGATCTCGGATGAGAAGGTGATTGAAGAAGCCGTGAGCGCGGAGCTGGGCACGCAAGCCCCCTGCTACTTCCTCGCCGCCAAGGCGCTGAGTCCCTACGAGATGGTCGGCGTGATGGATCACATCAGCGAAGGCTTCGAGGGCATCGTCGTGATGCACATCGGGCCTAACTTTCTCAGTGACTCCGGTGAAGGCCGGCGTCACCTGATCGATCTGCATCGGCTGGCGTTTCAGAATGAGGTGTACGACGAAGAGCTGCGCGCGGCCGGTCTGAACCCGCCTTCGCACACGGGCAACTACTTCCTCGACAACTGGCGGTTCTTCTCCGTGCGCACGAATGATCAGTTGCTGCATCACCTCATTGCGGGCCCGCCGGTGTTCAAGCGGCATCGTTATGTCGACAAGCCGCCGCTGCGCGAGAACCAGCGCGGCTGGGATGACATGGTCGCCACCGCCATCAAGTGGATGGATGAACAGGCCTATCGCGCCAACCGTCAGACCAATCGCGAACTGCTCGATCGCATGATCGCCCGCCTGCGCAGGAACGGCCGCGTGGAACTCGTGCTCGTTGAAGTTCCGCGCAATCCGGTGCTTTCAAATATCCTCATCCCACCCGCGCTGGCGTCGGACCACCGTGCCTTCATGCAGCAGTGGGCCCAGCAGCCCGGCGTGCACTACTTCGAACTCGATCAGGAGGCGGCCCTCACCGCGGACGATCTGGAAGACTACATCCACCTGCGCAGTCCCGCAGCCCAGGAGCGCTACACAAAGGCCCTCGCCCAGAAGCTCCGGCAGGTGGCGGCCCAGTGGAAAGAGGAACCGTGACATGATCCGATTCGCCCGCATCCTCGGCATTGTTCTCCAGGCGGCTGTGCTCGGCACGCTGCTTTTTGTCGCTGTTTTCAGGCTCGCCGGCATCATGGGCGGTGCCCGTGTGTTTCAGTATGAGGGGTTCTAAACAGATTCGATTCAAAGGACCGGCAAAGGAAACGTTTCGTGACGCAACCGTGGTTCTGGATGATGCTGGGGATCGCCTTCACCGCCTTCTGGCTGGTGCCGCTGAAGCTGCGCCTCTCGCTGCTCACAGGCGCGTCGCTCGCCTTCATCTATCTCATCCTCGGCACCGATGAGAACGCCCGCGCCACCATCACCGCGCAGCGCATCGCCCTGCTCGCGATGGTCGGCTGGGCCATGCTCTTCTACCTGCTCGCCCCGCTCACCCAGCGCCCCGGCTCAGGCGGCAAGTGGCTGGTCGTCGCGCAGGTCGTGGGCATCATCGGTTTCCTCGCCTGGTTCAAGTACCTGCCCATCTTCCTTCCCGGCTCGGGCGGCCCGCTGCGCCTGTTCATTCCGCTGGGCATCAGCTACTTCACCTTCAAGCTCATTCACTACGTGCTCGAAATCCGCCGCGGCACCATCAAGGACCGCTCGCTGGATGCGTTTCTTAGTTACGTGTTTCTCTTCCCCGCGTTCACGGCCGGTCCTATTGAACGCTTCGATCATTACCTGGCCAACCGCGAGACGCGCCTTTCCAGTGAAGCGATCACCTACGGCCTGACGCGCATCTTCGTCGGCCTCGTCAAGTTCCTGGTCATCTCGCAGATGGTGGTCGTGCTCTTCTTCGGGCGCGACCGGATGGATGCGCTGCTCTACAACTTCAACAATCTTTCGCCGTGGGATGTGTGGAAGTTCCTGATCGCGGCCTACGTGCAGATGTACCTGGGCTTCAGCGCCTACAGTGATCTGGCGGTGGGCGCGAGCCGGCTGTTCGGCTTGAAGATCGTCGAAAACTTCAACTGGCCGATCTTCGCGACGAACATCACCGACTTCTGGAAGCGCTGGCACATCTCGCTGGCGAACTGGTGCATGACGTACATCTACATGCCCGCGCTGGGGAAGTGGCGCAATCCGTACATCGCCTCGTATCTGACGTTCATCATCATGGGCATCTGGCATGCCGGCGCCCTGCCTTGGATCGCGTGGGGCCTGTATCACGCGACGGGACTGGCCATGTACCAGTGGTGGGGCAAGTACCGCCGGCAGAAGAAGTGGAAATTCTTCAACGGCAACGCCTGGAAATACGCCTGCATTCCCATCACGTTCCTCGCCATCACCGGCAGTTTCGCCTTCACCGAAGTCTACGGCTACGGCGGCACGAAGGACGGCCTGCTGCTGCTGGCGAAGATGTGCTTCCTGCCCGTCAGCCGATAAGCTCGCCGCCCGCGACGCTTGATTGAAACGGGCCAAGAGTCGATAAACAATACGTCTATCCGCACCAGGGACGAAGCCATGTTCGAATGCGTGTTATCTGACCTTCTGAAAGGCAATCTTCGCGACCGTGCGGAGCATGTCGCCATCGTGGATGGCTCCGTGCAGGTGACGTATCGCGACCTTGCCGCCCGCGTCGAACAGGCGGCGGCGTGGTTGACGGCCAAAGGCATCCAGCGCGGCGATCGCGTGGGCGTTCATCTGAACAAGAGCGTCGAAGAAGTAGTGGCTATGTTCGCTGCCTGGCGCATCGGCGCGGTGATGGTGCAGATCAATCATCAGTGGACCGCGGCTCAGCTCGACTACGTGCTGCGCGACTGCGATGTGAAAGCCCTGTTCATCGATGCGCGACCTGCTGTCGCGCTGGCGACGGCTGAGATTCCTTCGACGCTTCAGCATGTCTGCGTGAAAGGCAAGACGCCCGAGCATGCGATGTTCGTCGCGTGGGCTTCACTGCCGCAAGCGACGACACTTCCGCCGACGCCGGGCATCGACACCGATCTGGCCGCGCTCCTTTACACCTCCGGCTCCACGGGCAAGCCCAAAGGCGTGATGCTCACGCATCTGAACATCATCGCCGGCGCACGCAGCGTCGCCCGCTATCTTGAAGCGACGCGCGATGACCGCCTGCTCAGCCTGCTGCCATTCAGCTTCGACTACGGACTGAACCAGCTCATGCAGATGTGCCTCGTCGGCGGAACGGTCGTGCTGCAAAAGGTCATGATGCCGGCGGAGATCGCCAAGGCATTGGCCAGGTATGAGATCACCGGTTTCGCGGCTGTGCCTCCGGTCTGGATTCCGCTGACGCAGTACCTGACCGATCAGCCCGGCTCGTTTCCTTCGCTTCGCTACATCACCAACAGCGGCGGAAAGATTCCGCCTTCGACGCTGGAGCTGATGCCGCGTGCCTATCCGGGCGTCAAGATTTTTCTGATGTACGGCCTGACCGAGGCGTTCCGCTCCACCTATCTGCCGCCGGAGTTGTTCGAGTCGAAGATGGGTTCGATGGGCCGGGCGATTCCCAATGCCGAGACGTACATCATCAAGGAAGACGGCGTCGCAGGTCCCGGCGAACAGGGTGAACTCGTGCATCGCGGCTGCCTGATCAGTCTCGGCTACTGGGGTAAACCGGAGGCGACTGCGGAGAAGATTCGCGTCTGTCCGCAGCTTCGTCACTTGATCGGCGAAGAGAAAGTCTGCTACAGCGGCGATCTGGTTCGCATCGATGAAGATGGCTACTACTGGTTCGTCAGCCGGGCGGATTTCATGATCAAATGCTCCGGCTTCCGCATCAGTCCGACGGAAGTGGAAGACGTCGTGAGCAAGAGCGGCATGGTGACGCACGTGGTCGCCTTCGGCGCGCCGGATGATCTGAACGGCCAGGTCGTCGAGGTGGCGGTCACGAGTAACGGTCACTCTTTCGACGAACAGTCGCTCATGGCGCACTGCAAACAGAACATGCCGCACTACATGGTCCCGCGAAAGATTCACCTTTGGTTCAATGACATGCCGCGCACAGGCAGTGGCAAGCTCGATCGGCCGGCGATCGTGAAGCAGTGCCTGGGGATGTAACGTCCGACGCGCTTCACGAAACAGTCTGTTACGCTTGCCTTGAGCAACTTCAACACACCCGCATTCAGGAGACAACCGAATCATGGCACTCACCCGCGACGCACTTGTGGATTACCTCCAGAACAAACAGGGCATCGATCCGGACACGATCGAAAGCGATGATGCCGAGCTCTTCTCGTCCGGCCTGATCGATTCCTTCAGTATGGTCGATCTCATTCAGTTCATCGAAGATGAAGGTGGCTTCAAGATGAGCCCGTCGGATGTGAACCTGGACAACCTCGATTCCATCGCGAAGATCCTCGCCTTCGCCGAATCACAGGCGGTGTAATCTCCGTGCAATCGATCCTCCAACAGATCGCCCGCGAGCACGGCACGCCGTGCTACGTTTACTTCTTCGACGATGTCCTCGCGCGCCTCAGCCTGCTGCGCGAAGCCTTCGGCGGGCGCTTCAAGATCAGCTACGCGGTCAAGAGCAATCCGAATCTGGATCTGCTGCGAAGGCTGCGGAATCAGGCTGATTTTCTGGATATTTCGTCCGAAGGCGAGTTGAAGCGATCGCTCGATGCGGGCTGGCCTGCGTCGTCGCTGAGCTTCACCGGGCCGGGCAAGCGCGTGGCCGAGTTGAAGGCCGCGGTGGAGCACAGCATCGGCGAGGTGATCGTCGAATCGCTCGAAGAGGCGACGCAGCTCGACGCGGCGGCAGGGGCGGCGGGGAGGCGACAACCGATCCTTGTGCGCGTCGCGCCAAAGCGGGTGCCGCGCGGCTTCGGCGTGAACATGGCGGGAAAGCCCACGCAGTTCGGCGTCGATGAGGAAGTCGTCGACACCATCCTTCCGCTTATTCTTAAGTTGCCGCACCTGGACTTCCGCGGCCTGCACATTTACTCCGGCTCGCAGAGCCTCAACAGCGAATCGATCGCTGAGAACTACGAAATCTTCATCGCCCTGTTCCGCCATCTGTGCGCAGCCCACAACCTTTCGCCGCACAAGCTCGTCTTCGGATCGGGCCTTGGTATTCCCTACCACGAGAAGGATGTGCCGGTCGATCTGCAAGGCATCGCCGCGCGAATCAATCCGCAGCTTGATGCCTTGAAGAGCGAGCCCGCGTTCGCTAACGCGGCGTTCATTCTCGAACTAGGGCGTTATCTCGTCGGCGAAGCGGGCATCTATCTCACGCAGATCATCGCCCGCAAGGAGTCGCGCGGCTCAACCATCTGCATCTGCGACGGCGGCATGAATCATCACCTGGGTGCCTGCGGGCACTTCGGCAGCGTGATCCATCGCAACTACCGCATGCTGCGCGTCACCGAACCTTCGCCTGAAGCGCCCGTCATCGCTCACGAACTCGTCGGCCCATTGTGTACGACCATCGACACCCTGGGCCACGGCGTCAAGATGCCCGCCCTGAACGTAGGCGACATCATCGCCATTCACTGCTCCGGCGCGTACGGCCTTTCCGCGAGCCCGACTCGCTTCATCAGTCATCCGCCGCCGAAAGAAATCATGGTGCAGACGCGCGATGGGAAAAAGGTCATCAGTGATGTCACCGCGAATGCCTGTTAAATGGATTCAAAGTTTCTTGGCCATGTGCAGATGCACGAGCGTGCGGCCCGTTTCGCTGTCCACCGCTTCGCCCTTCCCGACGTTCTTGAATCCGAGCCGTTCATACAGGTGGATGGCCGCCTCGTGATCCGGACTGACATCGAGCGTGAGCCGCGACGCCCCAGCCGCGCGGGCCTCCTGTTCGAGGAGCTCAAAGAGCTTTCGGCCGTAGCCCTTGCCGCGCGTTGACTCATGCACGGCGAGACGAGTGGCGTAGTAATCATCAGGATTCAGCGGAGTGAACGTGCGCCCCGCCTTTTGCAACCGCCTTCGCAGGGCTGATCCTTTCGCCAGCCAGGGTGCCCGGCTCAGAGCAATCGCCGCCCGCAGCCTGCATGCGTTGATCGCTTCGACGGGCATCGCCGACGCCATCGCCGCGAGCGCGCCTTCTTCAACCACCAGCATCACAAACGGCGGCGAGTACTCACTCGCATTCGCTTGAAGGAGCAGCTCGTGCGCCTGCCTCGCCTGCTTCGCATCGTCGTACACGAAGGCGTCGTAGGTCGATGTCGCCGCCGCCGCCAGCGCGACGAGCTCTGCTGCGTGCGGACCTATGTCGCGCGTTGTTTCCATGAAAGGATCCCAATCCGCGTTCAGTACTGCTTGAAATAGCGCGAGGTGCCCGTGATGGGTTTGCGCTCGATCCAGTAACTCGCCGCATCGCGATCCAGTTGGCGCGTCATCGGGTCTTTCCCGAACAGCCGCAGGAGCAGACCGGTCGGCGTGAGCACGAGGTAATAGATGATGCCCATGAGGATGTGCGAGACGCAGAATCCGATCGGATAGGTCAGGTAGACCCAGGCAAGGTAGATCGCCTTCTGCGTTGGAGGCACGACGTAATAGATCACCGCCACCGCGGGGCCGATGATCCAAAGCACCTTCGCGACGTGAAGCGCACTGAACTGCCACCAGATCATCAGGCCCAAAATGCCGAAAAACATGGCAAAAATCAGGCCGAACCAGCGGAGTTCGTTGCGCGATGGGTCTTTGTTGATGTCGAGCATATTCAGAGGTCAAGGGTCAGGGGTCAGGAGACATTTGGGTGCAACGAATCGAGAAGGCTTGGCGACGAGACCCGTGCCGGCATCCTGTTGCGCCTCGGGCGCCCGCACGGGTCTTCTCGGCGGACCTCGTCGACCCGTGGCACCCAAACCGGTCTCAGTCGAGTGCGAACTGTTTCAAGTACGCCTCCGCGTCAATTTCCTTCGCATCAGGCTGCTCCTGTTTCAGAAGCACGCAGTTCTCCAGCACGAGCACATCCATATTCGTCGCCATGAAGCAGCGGTAGGCGTGTTTCGCGTCGAGCACGATGGGTTCGCCGCGCACGTTGAAGCTGGTGTTGATGATGACCGGGCAGCCGGTGCGTTTCTCGAACGCCTGGATGAGTTTGTGGTATCGCGGATGGCGGATCGGATCGACGGTCTGCACGCGGGCGGAGTAGTCCACGTGGGTGATGGCGGGCACGACGGACCGCTTGACCTTGAGTTTGTCGATGCCGAAGAGCTTGTCCATCTCGCCGTTGGAGGCGAGGCGCTTGTCGTCCTTCACCGGCGCGACGAGCAGCATGTACGGGCTGTCCTCGTTGGGGCGCATGTCGAAGTAATCGCTGACGCGCTCCTTGAGAATGCACGGCGCGAAGGGACGGAACGATTCGCGGAATTTGATCTTGACGTTCATCACCGACTGCATCTTTTCGCTGCGGGCATCGCCGATGATGCTACGTCCGCCCAAGGCGCGGGGTCCGAACTCCATACGACCGTGGACCCAGCCGACGACCTTTTCATTGGCCATCAGCTCGGCGACACGGTCGCAAAGCTCATTTTCCTCTGCATAAAAGTGATATTTCGCACCGATCTGATCGAGGAACGCGCGGATCTCTTCGTTCGTGTAGGAAGGGCCGAGGAAGGAGCCGGATTGCAGGTCGGTCGTGGGGATCACTGCCTCGCCGGGCGACGCAGGCTTGGAGTCCGCCAGCCGCACCGCGCTCAGATCGCGCGGCTTATTCAGAAGCTGATGCCATGTGAAAAGCGCCACGCCCAGCGCCCCGCCCGCATCGCCTGCCGCCGGCTGAATCCACACATTCTCGAACGGCCCGTCACGCAACACGCGCCCGTTGCCCACGCAATTCAAGGCCACGCCGCCCGCCATCACCAGGTTCTTCATGCCCGTCTTCGCATGCACGTGTCGTGCACTGCGCAGCATCACCTCTTCAGTCACCTTCTGAATCGACGCGGCGATGTCCATGTCATCCTGCGACACCGGCGACTCCGCCTTGCGCGGCCCGCGCCCAAACAGCTTGTCCATCTTCGGCCCGGTCATGGTCAGACCCTGGCAGTAATTGAAGTACGACATGTCCATGCGGAAGGAGCCGTCCTCCTTCAGATCGAGCAGGTTGTCGATCATCAGGTCGAAGTACTTCGGCTCGCCGTACGGCGCGAGCCCCATGAGCTTGTACTCGCCGCTGTTGACGCGAAAGCCGGTGAAGTAAGTGAACGCGGAGTAGAGCAGGCCGATGGAGTGCGGGAAGTGCTGCTCGTGCGTGATCTCGATGCGGTTTCCTTTGCCGACGCCGAAGCTGGCGGTGGCCCATTCGCCGACGCCGTCGAGCGTGAGAATCGCTGCCTCTTCAAAGGGCGAAGGAAAAAACGCGCTGGCGGCGTGCGACTCGTGATGCTCGGTGAAAATGAACCGCTTCTTGTAGCCACCCTTGAGCGCCTTGCGCATCACGCGCGGCAGATGCAGCTTCTGCTTCAGCCAGAGCGGCATCGCCATGAGGAAGGAGCGGAAGCCGGCCGGAGCGAAGGCGAGATAGGTCTCCAGCAGGCGATCGAACTTCAGCAGCGGCTTGTCGTAGAAGCCGACGTAGTCGAGTTGATCGTGCTTCAGGCCGGCCTCGGCGAGACAGTAGTCGATCGCGTTGACGGGGAATTCGTGATCATGCTTGCGGCGCGTGAAGCGCTCTTCCTGCGCGGCGGCGACGATGCGGCCATCAACCACCAGGGCGGCGGCGGAGTCGTGATAAAAGGCTGAAATACCGAGGATCGCGGTCATGCGGCTGCTCGTGGAGTCTGTTTGAGTGAGCCCCATCATAGGGAATTCACATGAAAGATTCCTCATCCGAAGACGATGATCCAGGCCATGATGAAGATCGCCACATCGGCGAGCACGTGGCTGATGTAGCCCGGCCAGATGTTGCGATAGCGCAGGTAGAACCACGACCAGACAAGACCGCCGGTGAAGACGCCGGTGGTGGCGAGCAGGACGATGCGCCAGTCGAAGTAGAACGCGAGGGCGATGACATGATGAAGGGTGAAGAGAAACGCTGCGAGCAGAACGGAGAGCAGGCCCTGACGCGGAAGCTGCGGGGCGGACCCCGCAGCTATGAGAGGTGATGGCCCGTCATCAGATGAACTCGCCGCGCCCGTGATCCCCACCACGCTCTCACACTGCCGATACACGAACCATCGCCAGACATATTCTTCCAGGAGCGCGTTGATGAGACAGGTGTAGATCGTCAGCAGCAGCATCTTCGTCGGCGTGGCGAAGCCGGCGTGTTCGATGCGCTGGCGGACCACGGCCGCGTCGATCCAGTTTTGTGCGAAGAGGAAGAACGCGGCGAGCATGGCTGCGCCGATGACGAGGCCGCTGAGTACGCCGAGCATCATGCCTTCGCGCCGCGGCCTGGCAATCGAAATCCTGCCGCGCTCGACGAGCAGGAACCATGCGAGTGGAAAGCCGAGGAGCCAGAATTTGCCGATGCCCCAGAAGAGCTGGCCGAGCGAGCCGCCGCCGCCGAAGGTCATGAGGTAGACGCCCAGGGAGGGGGCGGGGACGAGGAGGAGGAGTGCGAGGCAGGCGCGGGTTCGGTCGGATCGGGGATACATCTACAAGGATGGTATCGCCTCGACTATCATGGCGTCATGCATCGAATCCTGCTCGCCATCGTGTTTGCCCTTGCATTCAACCTTGCTTCGACTCGCGCCCAGCAGCCGGCGGCAAAGGAGCAAACCACGGCCTGGGGTGTGATCGTGCCGGACCTCGTCGCCGAAGCGGCGCTGATTTCGGTGAAGGAGATTCCCAAGGACGGCCGGCTCGACTTGCAGGGCATGACTAAACTGACGACCGCCGCCGCCTACCAATTCAAAGAAGGCCAGCGCATCCGCCGCTGGCTGGATATCGAATACAGCACGGATGCGACGAAGGTCAGCATCCACTTGCCGCCTGACATGACGGCCTTGAAGGAACCGGGCGCGCAACTTGATGACATCTGGATTGAAACGCCGAGCAAGTCCCAGCAGTTTTCACATGGACCGATCGTCTTCCTCGCCACGCAGGCGACGATCCACGGCACAACCGCAAAGCTCGAACAGACCAACGGTCACGATCGCGTCGGCTTCTGGTCCGATGTGAACGACTATGTCACGTGGGACTACACCGCAACCCGCCCCGGCACCTACGAACTCATTCTGACCTATGCCGCCAGCGCCGGCTCCGCGAAAACCGCCAGCGAGATCGCCATCACACTTGGCGACCAGACGCTCACCGCCACGCTCGACAACACCGGAAGCTGGTACCGCTATCGCACGCTCACTGTCGGCACGATTCGCATGCCCTCATCAGGCAAACACACGCTGACCGTCAAGGGCACAAAAAAGATCGGCGGCGCGGTGATGAACCTCAAAGCCGTCACGCTGCTCCCTGCGAGCGAAGGCAAACCGATCAGGCAGGCGGAGGATGGCACCGTCACGATGCACGCGCGGGATGTGATCATCCGCGGCGTCAAGGTCCAGTGGGAGCCCAAGCCCGAGAAACAGACCGTCGGTTTCTGGGTCAATGAGAACGACAGCGTGTCATGGGAGTTCGAAGCGACAACGCCCGGCAAGTACACCGTGGAAATCCTTCAGGGCTGCGGCAAGGGACAGGGCGGAAGTGTTGTGAACATCTCGGTGGGGATGGACAGCAACGCGTTGACATGGAACCATCTTGAATTCGTCGTGGAAGACACCGGCCACTTTCAAAACTTCAAGGCACGCGACATCGGCACGGTTACCATCCTCGGCACGGGCAAGCACGTGGTCCTGGTGACGCCCTCCATCAAGGCGAAGAACGCGGTCATGGACCTGCGCCAAGTGCGGTTGATACCAGTGAAGTAGCCATCTCGTTCCGCGAGATGGGAGCACCCTCCCGACAGGGTGGTGCTAATGGCGCACGCACTTCTGACGCCGCGATCGCAACAGGATTCTGTTCGCCGACAGCACCACCCTGTCGGGATGGTGCTCCGTTAGCGGAATCGTGCTCAGTTCAACTTCGGATCCTTCGGCACGATCTTCGGATTCAGGCCGGGATATGCCTGCTTGCGCGCGACCTGCCGCGTGACGTTTTCCCAGAGATGAACGTCATCGTGAAAGACATGCTCGGCCGTGGCGGGCAGCGTCAGCCAGGAGCCGGTGGTGAGTTCACTTTCGAGTTGGCCGCTCGTCCAGCCCGCGTAGCCGACGAAGAACCGCGTCTGCCCGTCGAGGCGTTCGAGAATCGTCTGCACATCATCCTTATCCGTACTGAAGTAGAGGCCGGCCTTGATGAGCTGCGTCGACACACTGTCACACGTATGCACGACCATCAGCGGCCCTTCGCAAGGCCCGCCGTGATGCAATACATCCTCGCGGAAACAGGGCGACTCACCGACCTGGTTCCACGCCTCCTTGATCGAAGTCCCCATCGGACGATTGAGCACGACGCCCAGCGCGCCGTCTTTGTCATGCTGCACCATGAGCACGACGGTCCGAAAAAAGTTCGGATCGATCAGGCTCGGCGCGGCGATCAGGAGATGACCTTGGAGAGACTTCATGCGAAAACATTTTAGACGATTGTTGTTCGATATGTCGCGAACTGGATGGATGAGTGATGGCCGCGCACTGAGAACCACGATCACTCTTTCGCGTGTTCAAGGGTGCACGGGTGCGGCGAAAGGAACGGGTCGGGGAATTCGCGCACTTGTCCCCGTGCCAGACGATAAACCGTCCAATCATGGCCCGCATCACCATCATTCACGTACAGCAACCCATAGGCTTTGGGGAACTCGGCGGCGAACCATTCAAAGACCTCAATCACGCCAGGCTTCCAGATACGAGAGAAGCCGTGCACGACTGCAACGACCCCGCCGTTGGACGTCCAGCGTACATCGAACCAACCTGCGATTTGCTTCCCTGCCTCAGCGAGGCGTGCTCGGACCTGATTAACAGCGGGATCGGTCTGTTCCAGATCGATTGCACTACTCAGTTCCACCCAGCCGTGGTACTCGTACATCGGAGCATCCTCACCTTTCTCACCGAATCTTCGGATCCGGCAACCCGCTCTTGATGCCTTCATCCTTAGGCATTTTATCCGGCAGACCGTCAGCCGCGGCTTGTAACCGCTTGAGCTGCGACTTGAGCTGGATCAGCGTCGTCGCATGGCGGGCATCGTCGATCAGGTTCACGCTTTCGGCTGGGTCTTCGGCGATGCGGTAAAGCTCCGCCTTGTGTTCATCCGGTCCGCCGTCGCCGGGCGGGTAGTGCATGTACTTCCATTCATCGGTGCGGATGCCGCGCACGTTGGGCGTGTAAGGGAACTGCTTCTCGTAGTTGTATTCGTAGTACCACGCATTGCGCCAGCCGGTGGGATCGCCCCTGGCCAGACGCTTGAACGACATGCCGTGTGACTTCTTCAAAGGCCGCACGTTGCACAGGTCCAGCACGCTCGGCGCGATGTCCACTGTCAGCACCTGCTGATCGATGACAATCGGCTTGCCCGGCGTACCCTTGGCCACGGGATCGCGCAGAAGCGGATAGCGCATCACCAGCGGAATGCGGATGCTCGCTTCGTGCATGGTTCGTTTGTCCACCATACCGTGCTCGCCGCTCAAGAGGCCGTTGTCACCCATGAAGATAATCACGGTGTTGTTCAGCCTGCCGCTCTTCTCCAAGGCTTCGTAGAGTTTGCCGACGCTGTCATCCACGGAAAGGAGCGTGCCCCAGTAGGCGCGGTTCATGGCCGCGAAATCCTTCACCGCTTCGGGTGAGGAATCGGGGAACTTCTTGCGATAGTCGAACAGCGGGCCGTAGATGCCGTGCCAGGTCGTGAGCCGCTTCTTGATCCACTCGGGCTTGTCATCGAGCTGAAACGCGCTGAGCGGATACTGCACATCGACGTGATCGAATACATGCTCATACTTCGGCTCAGGGTAGTAGAAACTGTGCGGAGCCTTGTGACCGATCATCAAAAGGAACGGCTTCTCGCTGAAGTGGCGCTTGTTCATCCACTCGATGGCCATGTCCGTCACGACCGTGGTGTAGTACCCCGGCACCACCTTGCGTTCCTTGCCGTTGAAGTTGAACTCGGTGTCGAAGTATTTGCCCTGCCCCTTGTGGGTCACGAAGTGATTGAAGCCGGGGCGCGGGTTGTCGTTGTTCTCGCCCATGTGCCACTTGCCGATGTAGGCCGTGTCGTAGCCGTTTCCCTGAAGCTGCATGGGAAAGCTTTTCAGTTCGCTCGGGTATTCGGTGAAGTTGTCGGAGACGCCGTGACGGTGGGCGTAGAGCCCGCTCAAGATCGAAGCCCGGCTGGGCGAACAGAGCGAAGTCGTGCAGAACGTGTTGCGAAAGTAAAAGCCTTCGTTGGCGATGCGATCGATGTGGGGCGTGCGCAGGTGCGGGTGGCCGGCCACGCTCATCGCGTCCCACCGCTGATCGTCGGTGATGATCACGATGACGTTGGGATGCGGTCCGACCGGCGCGGGCGTTTCCCAGGGCATGGTCTCACACGCGCCCAGGAGCATGACCACAAAGAGGAACAGTGCGGAGCGGAGCATGTGCATGATGGGAACCTCGCTGGGACTCGAAGAAAGGCTCACGATAGCGGCAATTGCGCGAAGAAAAAAGTGGAACAGGAACCGAGTCTTTTAGAGCCATTGCAATCCAATCGTCTTTCG
This sequence comes from Phycisphaeraceae bacterium, assembly GCA_040902585.1. Lineage (GTDB taxonomy): Bacteria > Planctomycetota > Phycisphaerae > Phycisphaerales > Phycisphaeraceae > JBBDXA01. The sequence goes on along the minus strand of JBBDXA010000139.1, from coordinate 6,458 downwards.
ACATCTCCGCGGGAGTAACTCATGATAAGGGCTCGAGGAGAAGGGCGGCACCTTTCACTTCGCTCATGTTGCAATATATTCCTGAGGGCAAGACTGAATCGAACGCCGACGTGGTATGCTGATGCGAGAGCGGTCGGGCCGCGCAACCATGCGAAAGTGGTTGGGAATGTTCGCCTGTATGGAATTGAATGACGACTTCTGATCAAAGGACTTGGGGGAACTTTGCTGCCCCGGTACTCAGTTCGCGACCATAGCCATATGAACCGTCGCTAATCGACGGCCACGCAACGTGATTGTTCAATATAGAACTTATTTTGGAAAGGAAGAAGATGAACGCTTATTGCCGTTTGACTGTCCGAGTGGCGATTCTCGCCTGTGTCCTATCGGGAGCCCCCGCGGCTTTCGGTGTGCTGCTTGCCGACCTTGCGGGTGACTACCAGGGCGGCGCGGCGGGCCAGACTTCCGATGACATTCCCCTCACCGGCACCGCCGCGGGATCATGGCATTACCTGAGCGACACCAATGCCAACCCGACCGACGGCGGCCTCGTGCTGCTCACGCACAAGAACGTCGGACTCCTGGGCGGAACCGGTTACGCCGGGACCGGTACCGTCTTCGGCAACTGCTGCGGACCGTTCCCGATCATTTCCAACGACGGGCTGTTTGACGGCATCCTCGTGCCGCCGGCCGGCCACGTCGCTGTTCACCCGGGTTCCGCCGGCAGCACGCCGCCCGAGTTCCTCGCCGTCGAATACCGCACCTCCGATCCGAATCAGGTGCTGCGCAAGCTGACCCTCGACTATCGCTTTGACAACCGCACCGGCGGCGACGGCACCCGCTTCACACTGCTGGACAATCGCGGCCGCATCTTCGACAGCGGCGCGGTCAACAACTCCGTCGATACCGCTGCCGGCGTCGCGACGCCGACCCTTCGCCCAGGCGAGAGTCTCTGGCTCGTCGTCGATAACGGCCCCACGGGTGATAATCCGGGCGGCGATCAGACCTTCGTTCAGCTTTCCGTTCAGGGCGAAGTGGCCGGCCTCATCGCTGACCTGGCCACTGACTATCGCACCGCCGCCGCCGGACAGACCAGCAGCGATGTCGGAATCACCGGCACCAACTCCGGCATCTGGTCCTACTTCAGCGACACCGACAGCAACCCGCTCAACGGCGGACTGGCGCTGCTGACCTTCGGCCCCGTCGGCCTTCAAGGCGGCGACGGCTATAAAGGCACCGGAACCGTTTTCGGTAACCCCGGCTGCTGCGGTCCGTTCCCGATCATCTCCGACGACGGCCTGTTCGATGGCGTCACCACTCTGCCGCCCGGCGTTCTGGCGGCCCATCCCGGTGGCCAGGGCCTGCCGCCGGATTTCCTCGTGCTTCAATTTGAAGCCACGCAGGCGCTGAGCGACCTCGTCCTCACCTACGAGTTGGAAAACCCCGGTGCGGGTGGCGATGGCATCGACTATCAGATTCTCGACGACACGGGCGCGATCCTCGCCAGCGGTTTACTCGATGGCGCAAGGTCCGGCCTGATTGACCTGGACCTGGCCGACATGGTCGCCGGCCAGCGCCTCTACCTCGTGCTGGGCAACGGCCCGGGAAGCGACCCCGCCACCGACCAGACCTTCATCAGCCTCACCCTTTCGGGCAATATCGTCCCGGTTCCCGAGCCGGCTACCGCCGCCCTCGGCCTGATCGGTCTGGCGAGCCTGTTCGCCCGACGCAGGCGTGTCGCATGATCGGAATTTCGCCAAATACCCGTTGACCGATGATGTGTTTCCGTATTTGGCGCGGTAAGATCATCGTCTGGTGAAGAGGGCGCGGCCTCTTCACCAGACGATCTTTCGCATTGGCGACAAACAGACAGAACGGACGTTGGCCACGATGCAGACCCGTTCCCATCATTCGAGTCGATCTTACGCGCGTGCCTTCACGCTCATCGAGATGCTCCTGGTGGTCAGCATCATTGTGCTGCTTATTTCCCTGCTGCTGCCGTCGTTGCAGAAGTCGCGTGAAACGGCGCGCGAGGTTCTTTGCCGGGCGAATATGAACCAGGTGACCCGCGCGGCCATGGCCTACGCCAGCGACAACGCCGGCGGCTTTCCCGCCAACCGCCATCAACCCAATCTCGCCATCGCCAATCAACACGTCACCTGGCGCTGGCTGCTGCGAAAAGGTGGCTACGCGACCGATGGCGGACTGTGGCTCTGCCCCAACGCCCCCGAAGTCCTCACCGAGATGAACCGCTCCATCCACGGCTCCACCTGTGTCGGCGATTTCTTCTCCAACTATGCCTACAACGGCGCGGGCTTCTGGCGCTTCAGCCCGATGGGCGCGCCGGACAGTTCCCATCTCAACCGCTACGGCATGCCCAACGGAAAATCGCAACTCACATTGCGTAACATCGTCTCGCCTGAATCCACCATGCTCCTGCTCGAGTCACGCGGCTACTGGCCTGACATCGGCGACTGGGCTCTGCCCTGGGACACCTGGCCCGACGGCGGCGGACCCGTCGGTCACTGGCATCGCGTCGGCTCCAACTGGGGCATGGCCGATGGCTCCGTGCGCTGGTCGCTCGTCTACGACACGGGCAACCCCGACTGCTGGTGGCATATCACCCCTGAACCGAGCAACGCGCATCTGAACTGGCAGTCCATGCTGCCGGCGGTTTATAAGTTGCCGTGAGCATGCAGCGATGTTTCAGAACCATCGAAAAACCCACGGACAGGAGTCCGTGGGCTTTGCGCTTGCTTTCGTATTGAAAAGAATGTTCAGGCGAAATCTTTCACGCCGGTCTTTTCCCACTTCCTGTTCTTGCCGCTCTTCAAGACCGCATCGCACACCTTCTGCGTCTCCAGCGCGTCCTTAAAGGTCGGGTGGCAGGGCTTGCCTTCATCCAGGCTCTTCATGAAGTCGGCGACCTGATGCACGAAGGTGTGCTCGTAGCCGATTTGAAGGCCGGGCACCCACCAGTTGGCGTGGTAAGGCTGATCGCCGTCGCTGACGTGGATGTTGCGCCAGCCGCGGACGATGCCCTGATCGCGATGGTCGAAGTACTGGAGGCGATGCTGATCGTGCAAGTCCCACGCGATGGAGGCGTGTTCGCCGTTGATTTCGAGTGTGTCCTTGGCCTTGTGGCCGCGGGCGTAGCGCGTGGACTCGAACAGGCCGAGCGAGCCGTTGGCGAATCGGCACATGAAGAGGCAGGCGTCATCGATGCCGACCTTCTCGACCTTGCCGGACAGCACATGCTTGCGCTGTTTGATGAAGGTTTCGGTGATGGCGGAGACTTCGGTGATCGGGCCGTTGAGCCACATCGCGCTGTCGATGCAGTGCGCGAGCAGATCGCCCGTCACGCCGGAGCCGGCCGCCTTCACATCGAGCCGCCACAAGCCCGCGCCGCCCTGGGGCAAGTCGGCACTGATGGTCCAGTCCTGGAGGAACTGGGCGCGGTAGTGAAACACCTTGCCCAGCCGGCCTTCGCTCACGAGCTGCTTCGCCAGCGCCACCGCAGGCACGCGGCGGTAGTTGTACCAGACCGTGTTGGCGACTTTCGCCTTGCTGGCCGCATCGACCATCTTCTTGCCCTCGCTGCTGTTCAAGGCGAGCGGCTTTTCGCACAGGATCATCTTGCCGGCCTTCGCGGCGGCGAGGGCGATCTCCGCGTGAGAATTGTTCGGCGTGCAGATATCCACCGCATCGATGTCATCACGCTTGATGATCTCGCGCCAATCCGTTTCGTAACTTGCATAACCCCACTGACCAGCGAAGGCCTTCACCGCGCTCTCGGTGCGGGCGCACACGGCCTGAAGCACGGGCACATGCGTATTCTCCGGGAAGAAGTTCAGCACCTTGCGGTAGCCGTTGCTGTGCGTACGCCCCATGAAGCCGGTGCCGATCAGACCAATGCGAACGGGCTTCTTGCCTTCGGTCGGAACGCCGGCGGTCGAGGTGATCTTGATCGCAGCGGGCTTGCCCTTGGCCGGGCCCAGATCGTAGCCGCCCGCGTCGCGGACTTTGGCCATGACGTTAAGGATGGTGTTCCAGGTCTTGGGCGTTTCGAGCATCTTGTTGGGGAACATGCAGCCATCCCAGCAGATGTGCCTGATGCCGCGCTCGGCTGCGCCTTGAAGCCAGAGTGCGGAACATTTGACGATATCAAGCTTGCCGTTGGGATCGTCCGCGGGGCAGTGGCGGCCGGTCTTGTCGTGAGAGCCGGTGCCGTGCACGGAGCCGTCGTTCTGGGCGACATGAAAATCAATCGTCCACGGGCGCAGGGCCTCGACCATCTTCGTGTAGGCCGGCCAGAATTCCTTTTCGCTGTAGCCGGGCTTCAGGAGGGCGTGTTCCTCGGCGTTGTAGCCAAGAAGATAGAGATAGGTGTGGGCGAGGTCCGCCTGGAAGCCGACGGTCTGCGGCATGCCGACTGCTTCGAGCGTGTCGAGCATGGCCTTCCACGAGTGCATGCCTGCCCAGCAGATTTCACCTTCGGCGGCGAGGCGTTCGCCGTGAGCGGCGGCGACTTTGCCCGCTTCGCGGAACGTCGCGGCGATCTTCTTCGTGCCCGCGGACGGGTTCTTGTCCCACTCGCTGGGACCGGTGGCGGAGTCGATGCGGATGATGCCGTAGCTGCGCACGCCGTGCTTATTGAGGATGCCCGCGATGCGGCAGGCTTTCTTCACGGCGAGGACGAACTTCTTCTGATCGCTTCTCGAACCCATCGCTGACGCGCCGACGGTGCCGGGCCAGACGGGGGCGACGAGGGAGCCGACGTTGAGGCCGAAGCCGGCGATCTTGTCCGCCATGGCCTTGATGTCATCATCGCTCGCATCCGGATCGGTGTGCGGATGGAATAGGAAGAGATCGACGCCTTCGTACTTCTGGCCATTGACCGACGCTTTCGAGGTGAGCTCGAGCATGCGGTCGAGGCTGATGGGCGGATGATCGGTGCCGGCCTCTTTGCCGACGAGACCGGGCCACATGGCGTTGTGCAGTTTCGGGTGGGTGTGGGACATGGGAAGCCTCCTTTGCGAGCCGGGCTGTATTCAGCCCGGTAAGACGAACGAATGAAAAACGCCCAAGAGTTACCGGCGATCACCGGGGCGAATACGCCCCGGCTCGCTTACCTGCTGCCCGGATGCTTCGGCGCGTGCCCGTTCACCTGTGGGCCGAAGTAACGCAGCATCACCAGCGGTTCGGTCGAGCTGGTGTTCACGTAATGCACGCCGGCCTTGGCGGCTGGCTCGGTGATGTAAAACTCGTCTTCGGTCAGCTCGTGGAAGCCGATCATCTTCGGGCTGCTCACGGTCAGGCCGTTGGCGGTGCCTTTGCCCTGCACGGTGATCACGCCGCTGGCGCCCTTGTCCTTGATGGTCACGCTCCTGCCGGGCAGGATGGTGAGTTCCTTGGCTGAGAAATACTGGAAGCCGTCGATGTTGCCGTAGACGATCCACTTGTCCGCGTGGGCTTCGCTTTCGGTGTCCACCTTCGGCTCGAGGTAGTTGTTCTTCTTGAAGTTCGGATCGACATTGCGCGGCCAGTCGAGCTGATCGACGATGTAATCAATGTCCCGGTGTTTATTCTTCGGCACGTCCTTCACCAGCAACGACCACGGCACGGTGCGGCCTTCGACGACGTTCTGATACATGCCAAAGACATCGCTGCCCCACTGCGGCTCGTAGGTGCAAAGCGAACCGGGCGCGTGCAGCACGCAAGGCGGAATCAGCCAGCCGGTGCCGGGCTTCAAGCGATACGCCTGCGACAGATCGAGGATGCCGTTGTCGCCCTTCTCCCAGTTTTCAAGACACTTAACCACTTCCGCTTTCGTGGTGCCGGGGTTCAGGCCCATGAAGGTGTAGGGAAAGTTGTTGCCCGTGGGGTTGTGCTGGGGCGGGAAGTAGTAGCTCTCGGGTTTGCCTTCCTGATTGACCAGCTTCGCCTGGGCGGCGTTCTGGTGCATGTGATGCGGGATGGGGCCCATGTTGTCGAAGAACTTGGAGTACACGGGCCACTTCTTGTACTTCTTCCAGATGGTGCTGCCGACGAGATCGCTGCCCTTTTCGCTGACGGCGTCGCGCAGGGTGAAGCGCTTGTTGGCGACGACGACGTAGCTCAAGCCTTCGTCGCGCGTACGGTTTTCGTTCATAGCTTCTGTTGTCGAACTGAACCAGCGTTCATCGATGCCGCCGCGGGTCAGGCCGAAGGCGAAGGTATCGCGCGGATCGAGCTTGATGCGCAGGCCTGGTTGAAGGAAGGATCGCGGCACCCAGGTCGGCGCGAGGCGCAGGAGGCCGCCGCCTTCTTCCAGCGCCTGATCCACAAGCGAGCCGACTTTGGAAGTGACCGTTTTAAGCTGTTTCACATTCGTCGCGGTCATGAGGGAGAACCTTTCGAGAAATCGCGCTCGCCTGAAAGCATCCACCGCCGGCGAAGCGGAGGCGTAAGTTAGCACAAGC
>JBBDXA010000138.1:0-26443 GCA_040902585.1 Phycisphaeraceae bacterium | reverse complement strand
GGCGAGGGGTGGCGTAGCGGGTCGTGCGCTAACAGCACCACCCTTTCGGGATGGTGCTCCCGGCGATCGTACTGCCACAGACAACGCGTCGATCGACCAGCGCGAGCCCAGCGGGAGGAACACAGCCCACAGCAGCATGCCGCGCAGGAGGATGTCGCCGCCGTTGTTGATCATCGGGTTGCGCATCTGGATGGAATGCGTGAGCAGCCAGGCGAGGGCAACCGCTCCTCGCGTCTTCCAGCCGACCAGCATCGCGCCCGCGGCCAGCGCGGCGGCGATCATCAGTGCCCGCTGAAACGCCGGCTCACCGTTCATCGCGTGCAGCGACCAGCGGGCGGTGCCTTTGTTCTGTTGAACCCATTGCGAGCGCGGAAGGATGCCGCCGTCGGAGTAGTGCTCGACGACGGACCCGCTTCGGATGAGCAGGTCCATCAGGAGGATGAGAGCGATGGCGATGCGGAACGCCGCCAACGCGCGGCGATCAATGGCAAACGGAGGTTCAAGCAGTCGGCGCTGGCTCACGGCTTCACTTTACCATGCGCAGGGTTTACCGCGGCCGGGATTACTGTCGAGATGATGAGGGTCTCTTTATCCGGCGCGCCGTCAGAACCATGCTTGCTTCGGCTTGTTCCGCGGTCGCCAGTTCCACCGCCCGGCGACATGGTTGTAATGGTGCTCCATCAATCAAACCTGACTGCGCAGTGCGGCCGTTCCGACGGCCGTGTGAGCCGTGCTGCCGCTGCCCCAACTGATCGTGAATGCCACAAGGGTCGCTTCCTGCACATCACTCGCGTTGAGCTCGAAATCCACCTGATTCACGCCCTTGGCCCACAGCGTGCCGGGAAACGTCGGCGATGATTTGAGTGTCGTGGTGATGCTCGCGAAATTGTCCGAGAGTTCGTAGGCGGTGTCGGCCGCGGTCTTCTGGTCCTCGGTCATACCGGAAAAATCCGCTTCATATGAAGTGAGAGTCTTACTCGACGCATTCACTTCAATCAGACGGAGCTCTGAAATGTTGGGTTTCTCATCGGCGCGGTCATCATGCATCCAGAACACGATGTAGTCGTCGCCGCGCGCCAGAATCTTGAGAGAGCTTCGGACGGCCGCCGTGAGTCGGTTGGTCACGGACGCCTGCCGCACGAGTTGTGAACGCATGTCATTGCGATCGCCGGTGCCGTACGACACAGCCGACAACATCGCGGCGATGGCGGAAGCGACGATGCCGGTGCCTGCGATTCCCAGAAGGAGTTCGACCACGGTCATGCCGCGGCGAGCGCTGGATTGATGGGAATGGTGTTTCATGGTCATGGAGTCGATTGAGGAATGAATCGCGACAAGGTCCAGGTCTGCCCATTGTTGTCGGTGATGGTGACGACGACATTCAGCCCGTCGAAGGTGCCGCCGAGCTGGGCCGCGGTCACGCTTGATGTCTGCACGCTGACGGAACGCCCGAAGCGGGAGAAGGAGCTCGGGTAGGAATTGCCGGCGAGGTCTTTGACCTGTCCGATGGTTTCACTGAAGCCGTGAAAGTCATCGACGTTGTCGAACTGCGAAGGCTGGACTTCGCCGCTCTCAGGTCCGATCGCTCCACCGCCGTCCGGATCGTTGTAAGGCAGTGCGATGATCTCCTCCATCAAAGCCTCGGCCAACTGGTTGGCGCGCATTTCGTGCAAGGCGACGTGGGTCTGGACCTGACCGGTACTGACCGCCTGGGAAATGGCGGCAACCGCGACCGCCATGATCGACGAGGCGATGAGCACCTCGAACATCGTGAAGCCGCGAATCGCCCGAGTTGTCTTTCTTGCTCGATTTATCATGGATGGCATGTCGCCCCGCTGTCGCGGCGCGTCACCTCAATCATCGGATTCAAATGCTGATCATCGGGCTGAAACAGGAAAGGAATGAGACAAGTCCCGGGCACACCGCCCCATCCGCCCTCACAACCGGCATAACCGGCACAAGCTATTCCTTTTGACATGCCGCCCGCCGCCGGGCCCGCTCGCGCTACCCGACCAGCAGGGCTGACTGGGCGAAGCCTTCGAGCATTCGCTCAAAGACGGTGAGAATCGCACCGGTACCCGCCGGCCTTCCGTCAGAGGCCTGAATGGAGAGAGTGCCCTTGCGAACGGCGCGCTCGACCTTGTCCACGATCATGTGAACATCATGTCGGCCATCCAGCAGCCCAATGACGAACCGCGCCGTAGCATCAAGTCGTGTGAGACAGTGCCGGCGATTGGTGACGTCTGAAACATCCTGCGCTTGAATACGAGCGACCGCGCTGGCAATCGGACGATGCGCGATCTGAACGCAGCATTGCGGGGCATGGCGGGACAGCATCAGCATGCCGTGCAGGGCGGCGGAGAGAATCACGGGGCCAACCGACTCGACCGCCGACGTTCCCTGCTGCCCGCCGCGCATCGCCACCGGCAACCGCCCCACTGCTTTCTCGTGCAGCTCCTCCAGAGTGATGGCCGCCGGGTAGATGCTCGCGAGCTGGGCGAAGACAGCCTTGATCAACGGATCGGCGACACGAATGGCGTGCGGCGCGATGGCGATCTCCACCGGAGCGGAACGGTCAATTCCAAAATCAGTCGTCGTGACAGCACCGGCGGCGGCGACGAAGAGCCCGCGCAGGCGATCCGTGTCAATCCGTTCATCCCGGGTCGCCTCAGCGTGACACAACAGGGTCCGCCGAAAGGACCGGCCCATCAGGAAGTCAACATACTGCTCCACTCTCTCGCGCGGCAGGTTCCCAAGCGTGGCCATCGCCTTGGCAGGAATCTGCTGCGGGTTGTTGACTGAAAGGTCGGCATCCGCGATGTACCCCAAGCCATGTCGGCCTGCATGCTCGACGAACTCATGAAAGTAAACAGGCGTGTTGTCGCGTTCCAGGTGTTCGTGAAACACGCCGCCGTCGGCGAGGCCGCGCATGAAGTCACGCTCGCCCTGGAGCTGCTGCTTCCACTGGGCCGACTCGGACCCGTGTTCGGACAGGAACTCGATCAGGCTGCGCGCCTGCTCCACCTGCTTGCGGGCATCATCGATGGCTTGGACGTGATACACCAGGGCGTGACGCACGGCCTGCCGCGTGTGCCAGCCGGGCAGCACGTTGTAGGACACATACGCCACGCCTTGGGGTGCGAGGTTCTGTTTGCAGACTTTCATCAAGGCGTCGCGGACGGCGGGCGGCGTCCAGGAGTAGACGCCGTGAGCGATGATGTAATCGAACAGGCCCCAGCTTGCGTCGATGTCGCACAGGTCCGCGGCGCGAAAGTCGATATTGCCCAGCTCCAGCTTCTGCGCAAGCGAATTCGCGGTCTGAATCTGCGCGGGGGAAAGGTCGATGCCGACGAAGCGGCTCTCAGGCAGATCGTAAGCCTGCGGCAGCAGGTTCGCCCCGGTCGCGCAGCCGATCTCCAGCACGCGGCAATCCGTCACGGCGGGCGGATTCATCCCCATCAGCACAGCGACTGCTTCCAGTTGGCGGACATGGGCATCCCGCTGCGCGTGATCGGGATAGGCGATTGAATCGTAAGCGGCCTGGGGTTCGAACAGAGGCATGTGATTGATCCGTGACGATGCAAGATGGTGCCCACGCTGAGCAGATCGATCGCATGGTATCAGCGAGCACTGGTCGGGTTGCGTCGCAGGGCATCACGGATCAACAAATGAAAAGCGGGCAGGGTCGAACCCTGCCCGCTTGGGTAGTTAAACGTGAGATCAGGCTTAGACGATCGTCTGGAGACCGCCGCCGAAGTCGATGCTCAGGTCGAAGTCGGACAGTTTCGTGCCCTTCTCCATCTCGAACTCGATGGTGATGGTCTGGCCGGCCGCGATCGTCAGCGCCGCGGCGTTGTTGAAGCTGTCAATGGTGATCGGGCTGCCGTCGATGTGATCGTGGAAGATCTCGACGCCATTGATCTTGATCCTGTGAAGGTCCTTGAGCTTGCCGTCGCTCGTCGTCCAGGCGGCCAGCAGGCTCTGGATCGTGATCGCCGAGGTGCCGTCATTGGTCAGCGTCACTTTGGCGATCTTGTCTTTGATCGACAGGCTCGCGGAGACGTCAGCCAGGGCGGGAGCCGGAGCCTGTGCGGGCGCGACGGGGGCAATCGATGACGCCCCGGTCTGGCCGTTCTGGCCCGTGTAGCCGACCAGTTCGATCGAACCGATCTGGTCGCCCAGCTTCAACGGCTGCGAGCAGGACGTGTGGTAGGTCAGCGTCTGAAGCAGCGTGCCGTTCTGGCTGTCGTAGATGAAGACGTAGGTGTTGGCGCTGAACTTGTCGGTGTTGGCGGTGGACACCTTGGCGGTGAAGTTGTCGCCGACGTTGACGTTGCCGGTGAAGTACGTCTTGGCCTTGCTGTCCGTCGGGTTGGACTTGTCGCTGACAATGACGAACACCTGCGGATCGTTGTTGGCGTTGCCGGTGGCCGTCGACTTGCCGGCATCCTGGCTGGTGATGACGGTGGTACCCACACCTTCATAGCGGAAGGTCAGTTCCGTCGGCTTGCCCAGGACCATGCACAGATCCTGGCCGGCGAAGGGATCGACCGCGGTGTAATGGGCCGGGTCGGTATCCATGACCATCGTGCCGTCCGCGTCGACCGCAACGGCCTTGCTGTCGTTCTTGTGCAGGCCGATGGAAACCACGGGCCTGATCGCCGTGAACAGCCACTTCTCGCCCACATCGAGGGTGCCGTCTTCGTCCAGGTCGCCGATGTTGAAGCCGTTGTCGTTGAGCACGGCATCGGGGTTGAAGTCATCGCTGGTATCGCCGGGGGTCTCGTTGTCGTCAGTGACGACGACGTTCATCAGGTCGACATCGCCGGTGTTGGTCACGACATACTTGAAGATGGCGTTGGCACCGAGGGCGATTTCCGGACCCGTCGGGCTGTCCGCGTCTTCGCCCAGGTTCTCGAACGGATCGGCCGGGGCCGCCTCGGCGCTCATGCCGTTGGTGCCCAGGTAGCCGACCAGTTCCAGCGAGCCCACCACGTCGCCGAGCATGATCGGCTGCGAGCAGGAGGTGTGGTAATGCACCCGCTGGACCAGATTGCCGCTAAGGTCGGAGATGGTCATCACGAAGTCGGCACCGTAGCTGCCGGCGATCGTGAAGCTCTCGCCGATGTTGACGATCTGCACGTCGCTGTTGACGCTGTTGGTGATTCGGACAGTCGCCAGACCGTTGGGGTCGCCGCCGGCGATGACACCGGCCTTGCCCGAGTCCTGCATCGTCATCATGCCGTTGCCGAAGCCGGAGTAGAGCCATGTCGTCGCGGCCGGCTTGCCGATCTCCTGGCAGAGCATCACGCCTTCCATCGACGAGGGCTCGGGGGAGACATACTTCTGAATATCGATATCGGGGTTGGCTTCGATCTTGTAGTGAGCACAGTCGTCATCCATCACCATGGTGTTGGTCGTGGTGTCTGTACCCTTGACCTTGGCGAAGTTCTTGAACTCGCCGGTGGTGTTGCCCGCGTTCTTGACGGCGGTGAAGTACCACGTTTCGCCGAACTCAAGCAGACCGTCCATGTCGGTGTCGCCGAGGTTGAAACCGTTGACGAGCACCTGCTGGGGCATGAAATCGTCGCCGAGGTTCAGCGGGCTGGCGTTGTCGTCCAGCAGTTCATCGATGCTGATCTGGGCTCCGACGGTGGGCGTGGTCACCAGGTAGGTGAACATCAGGTCCTCGCCCAGGCCGACGGTCGGACCGCTGCCTGGGGTGTCGGCATCGAGGCCGATGTTGTTCGGATCGAACACCATCATGCCGCCGCTGCCGCCGTTGCCGCCGCCATTATCCGGCGGAAGGACGGCGATCGGGCCGTTGTAGGCCGTGGCGTTGCCGTTCATGCCGTTGTAGCCGACCAGTTCAACCGTACCAAGCTCATCGCCGAGTTGGATCGGCTGCGAGCAGGAGGTGTGGTACTGAAGCGTCTGGAGCAGCGCACCGCCCTGGCTGGCGAAGATGTGGATGTAGGTGTTCGCGTCGAACTTGTCCGTGTTGGCGTTGGCGATCGAAGCGGTGAAGGTCGTGTTGATGTCCACGGCGCCGCTGAAGAACTTCTTGGCCTTGTTGTCCGCCGGGTTGGTGTTGTTGCTGACGACGATGAACACCTGCGGATCGTTCTGGGAATTGGCGTTGTTGGTAACGACCTTGCCCTTATCCGGCGACTGGGCGGTGTTGGCCGTGGTGCCCACGCCGTCGTAGAGGAACGTCAGCGCCAGCGGCTTGCCGAGTTCGACGCACAGGTCGCCTTCGACGCCGGGCGTGGCCACCGTAAAGTGCGCCGGATCCATATCCATCACGCCGGTGGCGATGACGGTGTTGCTGTCATCCACCGCGTCGGCGATGACCTTGATCTTGTTGCGATAGGCACCCGGAATGGCGGGCGTCATCGTGGACATGAAGCGCCATTCTTCGCCGAAGTCGACGCGGCCGTCCTTATCCGAGTCACCGACGTTGAAGCCGTCCATACCGACCATGGCTGTCGGCGTGAAGTCGTCGGACATGTCATCCGGCGTCGTCGCGTCGTCGATCAGGTCGGTGATCAGAAGCTGCGTGCCGGCAACGGTGTTGGTCAGCACGTAATTGAACTTGATCAAGTCGCCCAGGGCGAATGCCGGTCCATTCGGCAAGTCGGCGTCCTCGCCAAGCTCATCGGACGGCTGCGGCAACGACACCTGAATACCGTCTTCACCCAGGAAGCCGGTAAGGGTGATTCCGCCGATCACGTCGCCCATGACGATGGGTGTCGAGCAGGAGGTGTGGTATGCAACGGTCTGAAGCAGGGTGCCGCCCTGCGAATCGAAGATGTGGAAGTAGGTGAATGCGCCGAAGCCCAGGCCGGTGGCGTTCGCATCGAACTCCGCGCCCAGGTCCACTGAGCCGCTGAAGAAGACCTTTGCCTTGCTGTCCGTCGCGCTGGACGAACTGCTGACGCGGATGAACACCTGCGGATCATCGTTTGGATCGCCGTTGACGCTGAACTTGCCGGCCGCCTGGCTGGTCATGGTCGCGTCAGGACCGCCGCCGGTGTAGGCGAAGGTCAGGATCACCGGCTTGCCGTGAATGCAGCAGAGGCAGTCGCCGAGGTTGATATCGGGAGGCGTCGGAACCACGTACTTCTCGATGTCGATGCCGAAGTTCGCTTCCAGCGCGGGCTTGACATACTTCTTCAGCTCGATCTCGACATCCCGCATCGTGTTGCCGAATGTCAGGTTCTCGTCGAAGCCGTTGACCACCGTGCCGTCGTCAAACGTCTCGTGCCGCGGATCATTCATCGGCAGCATCGCCGCGCCCGGTTCCCAGACCGCTTCCTCGCGGCTGCGGATCACCACCGTGCGGATGCGCTCTTCACCCGGCGAAGGCGTAATGCCGCTGGGCAGAACAGCCAGATCTTCATAGAGCTGATACGTACCCGGTGCCAGGTTGAGGTACCAGACCTCACCGTTGACATCCGTCACCTCGCGGCCAATTTCGACGCCGTTGGAATCGAGCAGAACGATCGACTTGCCTTCAAACGCGAAGTCGCCTTCGTTCGGCTCGTAGATGCCGTCGGCATCTTCATCGATGTAGCCGAACGCGTGGATCGACCCCTTGTAGAAGTTGCCGAACGTGAGATTCTCATCCACGTTGTCGTTGTCTGAACCATCGGTGAACGTCTCGACGCGCGGATCGCCCGTAGGCAGCATCGCCGCGCCCGGTTCCCAGACCGCTTCCTCGCGGCTTTCGATCACGACCGTGCGCTCGATGGCGATCATGCCGCCCATGCCGTCCATCGCGCCCGTGCCCGGTGAAGGCATTGAGCCGGTGTTGGCCGAGGTCTGCACAACGTTCTCGCGAACGGTGTAGGTGCCGGGAATCAGGTTGAGGAACCAAGCCTGACCGGTGGCATCCGTCACCTGTGTATCGATTAGCGTGCCGTTGGAATCGAGCAACTCGATGATCTTACCTTCGAAGGGGACATCGCCGTCGCCCGGTTCGTACTCGCCATCAGCATCCATATCTTCGTAGCCGAAGACGTGGATCGAACCCTTGAAGAAGTTGCCGAACATCAAGTCTTCATCCACGCCGCTGCCGTCGGGGTCGTTGACCACTTCGGTGCGCTCGTCGCCCGCAGGCAGCATCGCTGCGCCTTCATCCCAGGCGCGCTCGATGCCGCTGGTGATGACCACGGTGCGCTCGATGGTGAACATGGTGCCGTCAGCGTTCATCCCGCCGGTGCCCGGGGAGGGCATCGCGCCGGTGTTGGCCGAGGTCACCACCACGTTCTCGCGGACCTTGTAGGTGCCGGGGAACAGGCCGGTGAACCACGCCTGACCGGTCGCATCGGTCACCTGTGTATCGATCACCACGCCCGCTTCGTTGACCAGTTCGATGACCTTGCCTTCGAAGGGGACATCGCCTTGGCCCGGCTCGTAGGTGCCGTCCGCATCCTTGTCCTCGAACCCGAAGACGTGGATCGATCCCTTGCGGAACAGGCCCGCATCGATGGTCTGATTGAACTCGCCGCTGGTCAGCACCACCAGGTCCGACATCGGACCATCGCTGTCCATGTTCGCCATCGTGCCCGCGGCCTGACGCATGCTGAACATGTAGCCGTCAGGGTTGGTCGTCGCATCGAAGTCGTCCGGGTTGTTGAACATCACCGCATACTTCACGCCGGGGGTCAGACCCGTGAACTTGTAAGTGCCCGCGTCCAGGTTGCCATCGCCATCAGCGTCCAGCAGCGTGCTGGTCAACGTGGTGTCGATGAGCGTTTCGAAGCTGCCGTTGTTGTCCAGATCCGCCAGCAGCTTGACCGTCACGCCGTTGATGCCCGGCTCGGTGAAGACGCCGTTGCCGTCCTTGTCCTGGTTGCCGTCGGCATCCAGGTCCAGCCAGACGCGGTCGCCCAGGCAGGCCTTGAAGAAGTTGCCGAACATCAAGTCTTCATCCACGCCGCTGCCGTCGGGGTCGTTGACCACTTCGGTGCGCTCGTCGCCCGCAGGCAGCATCGCTGCGCCTTCATCCCAGGCGCGCTCGATGCCGCTGGTGATGACCACGGTGCGCTCGATGGTGAACATGGTGCCGTCAGCGTTCATCCCGCCGGTGCCCGGGGAGGGCATCGCGCCGGTGTTGGCCGAGGTCACCACCACGTTCTCGCGGACCTTGTAGGTGCCGGGGAACAGGCCGGTGAACCACGCCTGACCGGTCGCATCGGTCACCTGTGTATCGATCACCACGCCCGCTTCGTTGACCAGTTCGATGACCTTGCCTTCGAAGGGGACATCGCCTTGGCCCGGCTCGTAGGTGCCGTCCGCATCCTTGTCCTCGAACCCGAAGACGTGGATCGATCCCTTGCGGAACAGGCCCGCATCGATGGTGTCGTTGTATTCGCCATCCGCGAGAACGACGATGTCGCTCATCGGGCCATCGCTGTCCAGATCCGGCGTGACACCGGCGGCCTGGCGCGGGCTGAACATGTAACCGTCCGGATTCGTGGTCGCATCGAACACATCCGGGTTATTGAACATCACCTTGTACTGCACGCCCGGCGTCAGGCCGTTGAACTTGTAGAAACCCAGCGGGTCGGCGTTGCCGTCGTTGTCGTAGTCGGTATTGGTGCCGTCGCCCGTGAGCAGAACCTGTTCGATGGCATCGTCACCAGTTTCGAAAATACCGTCGCCGCCGGCCGTGAGAAGCTTGACCGTCACGCCGGCAATGCCCTGCTCGCCGCCGGGCTGATTGAGATTGTCCTGTTCGCCGTCAGCATCGGTGTCATGCCAAACGATGTTGCCGAGCATGGCGGTCGCCTGAGCAGGCTCAAAGTCGAAGGAGGTATTGGAGTCGTTCTGAAGCTGAATGCTGGCACCGCCCAAGCCCGTCTGTGACCCGTTGACGGTGCCGATGCCGAAGAGCGGATGAGTGGGATCGCCCGCGCCGGCGAGGACGGCGGCTTCACCGACGGCGGTGCCGGCGGAGTTGACGAGGAACCTGGCGCTCGGCTCGGCCTGCTCGAACGGCAGGTTGGTGTTGCCGTTGGTCGACTCGACGAAGTTGATCACGTTGATCGTGTTAAGAAAATAGTCGTCATTTGAAAAGCTGACGTCGCCCTGGAACACCTGCGAGCCGGCAGCGATGACGGTCTTTAGGCCGGGGTAGTTGTTGGTCGCAGCCTTATCCAGATCCTCAATACTCCCGGGAAGCTCGACGAGACTTGCCGAGAACCCCACGTCTTTAACATTCGCCTTCAGGATCAGCGTACCGTCGTTGAAACCCGTGCCCGTCAGATCGTTGGCATTGAAGTCCGCGCCGCTACCGGAATAGATTTCAAAGTACTCGTCGGCAGAGCCTGCATGCTGGAAGCTGATCGACGTCTGCCCCGTCTGGCCGTCATGGAACATTAAAGAAATCTGAACGTCGAATCGAGCCGCCACGGTCACCTCGTAGCTGGTGTTCAGTCCCGGCGGAGAGGAGGTCCCGCCGCCGCCCAGCACAAGGGTCTGCAACTTGGCCTGGTAAAGGAGACTCACCGGGTCGGAAGTGCCACCCGCACCCAGAATGACAAAGTCGTCGCTCGTGTCACCAGGTGTGCCTCGATCGTCAACGGTGATATTGGTACCCGACGAAATCTTGTCCGCTATCGCCTTGTTCAGACCTACAGCCAGCGTGTTGGCAGGTGCCCAGTCCATCGACAGCACGTTGGCAACAGGCGCATCCCCACCGGGGCCGTCCAGATCCAGGAGTACCGTCGTACTCATCATCAGACGCGACTCGAGCGCTTCCAGCGCCGCGGTCAACTGCGAGTCAGAATAGCCGAGTGTTCGCCGACGCGAAGCACGGTTTAGTTGACGATGATTGCGCATGACGTCTCCTTCATTCAGTAAAATTCAGATTCACCTTGATCGATTTAACAACAGCCCGCAGCAGAGTCATAGATTGACAGGTGACGATATCTTCCGTATATTTCGTCTTTCTACTTCAGAACCCGGTTCACGAGAAAACATCTTCTTTCAGGCACTCCCTGATCACGGCACTTGTTTGCCGTTGTCCGTCCCAGTTTGCGTGGCCCCGATTGGAGAGAGGTCAAGGTCGACACGTATCGACCAGTCATTTTCTCTCACCTTAACCACTGCGAGTAACGAGCATACCACAACTGGTAGGCGATGCAATTATTTTTTCCCGCTTTCTACCGGCCTCCTGGCAGACATTCAATTGGGAACAATCATTCACTTATATGGAAACTTCACAGTCACTTTTGCGGGCCCGGCGACCCATGCCCTCAGCCGACTTCCTCAATATCAGGCCGAGCAATCAAGTCGCTGTTCTGACATCGATTCAAGCAACCTCGTAAACAGGCAGCAGCTTCGACTCCAGGTGCCGCAGCAGCGGGTCCGCGCTAAGCGGTTCTCCTGTAACGACTTCGCACAGCCTCGCTGCGCCGAACCGCATGCCCTGACTGTGAATCTTCGCGGTCAGCCATTGCCGCAGGGCACTGAACTCGCCATGCTCGATTTGTGCAGACAGGTCACCGATATCCGACAGGGCCCTCTCGAAAAATTGCGCCGCGTATAGGTTGCCCAGAGTGTAAGTCGGGAAATAACCCATGCTTGCCATGGACCAATGAATGTCCTGAAGGCACCCGCGACGATCATCCGGAACGTCGATGTCCAGATACTCCTTGTACCGCGTGTTCCACACGGCGGGCACCTCTTCTACTGACATGGCCCCGCTCATCAGGGCGCGCTCGATCTCAAACCGCACCATGATGTGCAGGTTATAGGTCGCTTCATCCGCTTCGACGCGGATCAGGCTGGGCTGGACGATGTTCACGCTGCGATAGACATCCCGCATCGAAAGCCCGCCAGCCGCATCGCCGAAATAGTCAGCCAGTTGCGGGTGCAGCCATTTCCAGAATCCTTCGCTCCGCCCCACCTGGTTCTCCCACAACCGACTCTGGCTTTCATGGATGCCCAGCGACACGGCCGAGCCTATTGGCGTGCCGATCGCGTCGGCGGGAAGGTTCTGCTCATAGATGCCGTGGCCCGACTCATGCATCGTTGAACCCAGAGCATCGTTCACGTTGTCCTCGTGAAAGCGCGTGGTCATGCGCACATCGTTGCAGTGTGAGCCTGAGCAGAATGGATGTGTCGAAACATCAAGCCGACCGCGGTTGAAATCAAAGCCGATGCGCTGGGCGACAAAGCGGACAAACTTTTCCTGCTGCGATATCGGAAGCTTCACCTCGTTGAACGCGTTGGTCGGCTTCCGGGGCGACGCCATCAGTCTGGAAACGAGATTCACCAACCTCGTCCGCAGCGGTTTGAAGACCGCTTCGACCTGAGCCGCGGTGCAGCCGGGTTCGTAGTCCTCCGCCAGCGCATCCCATGCCTCACCGCCTTTCGGCCAGCCAAAGCAGGCTGCCTTCTCGCGCAGCAGCTTCACGATCCGTTCGAGCCAGGGCTTGAAGAGTTTGAAATCCGATGCCTTCCTCGCTTTGGCCCATTCAGCGCGGGCGACGCTGCTGATCTTGGTGAGTTCTTCCACGAGTGACGTCGGCAGCTTCGTCGCGCGATCGTACTCGCGGCGAATCTCCCTGACATTCACCGCTTCACTGCTCAACGGCTCCGCCTTGATCGAAGGCTCCGCCTCGCAGGCCGCCAGCAGTTCGCCCAGCCGGGGATCCGTCTTCATCTGATGCACCAACCGCGCCATCTGCGCGAGCTGCCTGCTGCGATGCTCCAGGCCGCCTGCGGGCATCATCGTTTCCTGATCCCAGCCGAGCACCGAAGCACTGCTCTCCAGCAGGTTCGCCTCGCGCACGCGATCGATCAGTTCGACATAGGGCTTGGCGGCAGTGGCTGGGGAGTGAGCTGGCTTCATGCGCTGGATCCTGTTCGAGTGCAGTTGAGGTTCACCTTGTCACCGAAACGGACCATTGTGCCCCCTCTTGGCGTGCCTGTAAACCGTCTGCTACCTTGGAGCAGCCCTTGGGTACAGCATGTGGTAGCACTTCGGCTTTTCCCCTATTCAGAAGCCGGATGATCAGGGAAGCAAAGCAGTGGCGGAACAACCGATCGCCTATGTGCAGATTCGAGATCCGGATGGCAAGCTGTCCCGCGCACCGGTTTTCGCCGACCGCGTGGTCATCGGGCGTGGCACTGATACCGACATTCGCCTGCCGCGCGAGAGCATTTCCCGCATTCACGCCGAGCTGGTGCGCGATCCCTTCGGCCGCTGGCTGATCCGCGATCTGGGCAGCCGGGCAGGGGTGAAGATCCGCGGCGAACGGGTCAAGCAGGCATCCCTCCGCTTCGGCCAGAGCTTCGAGCTGGGCAAGTACGAATTGAAACTCTGGAACCTGCGCCCCATCGGCGTGACCCCCAAGTCCGATTCCGCGCAGACCATCGACGCCATGCCCGACGCGGAGACGGCCGCGACCACCGTTCACTCGCTCAAAGAAATCGAGCCGCCCAAGATCGACACGATGCACCTGACCACGCTCAGTGAGTTCGGCCAGCGGCTCACTGAAATCGAAGACCCCAACGAGCGCTTGCGCCTGCTTTGCCGCTTCGTTGTCCGCAAGGATTTCCATGGCCTGTCCGCTATGGCGCTGCGCATGGACAAGGGCACGCCGACCGATCCGCCGCAGGTCTTATGCGAGCCACAGGTTGCCATGGGCTGGGAGCGCGATGCGACTTATGTCTCCCGCGGTCTCCTTCGGGCCGTGCGCTCGACCCGCGCGCCGGTCATCGCCAACAACATCGCCATCGCCCCTGCTCCCGGCATGGTCGAGCTTTCCATGTCCCCCGAGACCGTGGGCAAGATGGCGGCGATCGCCTGTCCGCTGGCGGATGAAGATGGGTCGATGGATGTGCTCTACGCCGTGCTTCCGCCGGAGTACGGCACCGCCGAGTGGCTCGCCATCCTCGCGCTGGCGGCGACGCAATACCAGCAGGCCGAGTCCGTCTGGGTGGCCCGCCAGGATGCCCAGCACAACGCCGCCATCGAGCAGGACCTGGCCAGCGCCCGCAAGATTCAGGAACGGCTCGTCCCGCGCAACGTCGTCATCGAAGGCATCGACTGGCACGTGACGTACCAGCCCTGCGAATGGGTCGGCGGCGACTACGTCGATGTCGTGCGCATGAACGATGGCCGACTCTTTTTCGCCATTGCCGATGTCAGCGGTCACGGACTGCCCGCCGCTCTCATCTCGCTGAGCATTCACTCCATCGTTCACACCTTCCTGCGCACCAGCGATGATCTCTCAGCCATGATGGTCGCGCTGAACGAACACCTGTGCGAGTTCATGGAGGAAGGGGCGTTCGCCACGATGGTCGGCCTGATGCTCGACCCGCGCACCGGTGTTCTGGAGTGCATCAATGCGGGACACCCGGCGGTCATCGTGCTCCAGCCCGACGGCACCCTGCGCGAGCTCCAGGTGGCGGCCCATCCTCCGCTGGGCATCGAACCGACGCTGAAGTTCACTCTTCAGGAAGATGCTTTGAAGACGGGCGAAATCGTCGCCATGTATTCCGATGGCCTTGTCGAAGTCCCCAACACCGATGGCAAGCTGCTGGGCACCCGCGGCTTCAACAAACTGCTGACCGACATCGTCCGTAAACATGCGAACAAGTCCGCCGAGATGGTCGCCTCCACGCTCGTCAAGAAAATCGAAGGCCTGGAGACGAATCTACTGGCCGAGGATGATCGCTCGCTGCTGATCGCGCGATGGGTCATGGCGTGACTCCCCTCCCTTTTAGGGAGGGGCTGGGGGAGGGTCGAGCGAACAGCCTGCAAACGGCGTCGTTGTACGGCGCATCGTTGAAAGTCCCAACGCCCGACCCTCCCCTAACCCCTCCCTAAGAGGGAGGGGAATCGGAGCCGCGTCGCCACCGGCCCCGAATCACCAGACTCGCTGACTCACTTCAATACCGCGACACGCTGCTGATTCCCTGCTCCTGCTTGAGCGTGGTGATCACGGTGCCTTTGGGATCAACTTCGCGAAGGCCGGTATTGTCGCCGATAAGCGTGTTGCCGTTCTCCAGGCGCGTCGCGTCATAGGGTGTCTGCACATGGAGCGCGTTTGGCAGTGACTTGGTGGACCAGACTTCCTTGCCGTCAGGATCGAACTCACGCACGGAGTGATTCGATGGCTCGGAGACCAGCGTGTTGCCATTGGACAACCGCTCGGCGGAGATGGGCGAGCCGAGGTTGTTGATCGCCCAGACTTCCTTGCCTTCGGGGTCTACTTCAATCACGCGGCGGCCGTTCTGAAGGGCGATGAGCGTGTTGCCGTTGGCCAGCCGGCGTGCATCGGTGGGCCGACCGTTGATGGTCTTGTCCCACACCACTTCGTTGGCAGGGTTCACTTCCACCACCTTGTGGCTATTGGAACAGGCGACGAGCGTGTTGCCGTTCTCAAGTCGCTCAACGCGAAACGGCGCGCTGGGCAGATTCGTTTGCTGCCAGACCTGGTTGCCCTCGGCGTCGTACTCGGTGATGCTGCGGCCGGTGTAGCTGGTCACCAGGCGATGCCCATTAGGCAGACCGACGCAGCCCCATGGATTCTGCACCTGCTGACTCCAGACTTCCTTGCCTTCGCTGTCCACTTCGGCGACGCGGTGCAGACGGTAGTTGGTGTAAAGAGTGCGGCCGAGCAGGAAGCGGGTTTCACTGATGGGAAACTTCAGCTCCGCGGTCAGACCGGTCGTGGCGATCCACTCCTTCCACGCGACGATCGAAGCCTGCCGGTTCTCGGGTTTGTCGTAGGAAATGAACTTCATCTGCTGCCCGGTCAGCGCGGCAAGCGTGCGGATCGCGCCATTGCGCGTCTGAATCTCCTCAGACTCCAACAGCGCAACCAGCATGGCAAGACTCTGTCGATCGCCCAGATTCGCCAGGGCACGGGCGGAGGCGAGTTTCACCTTCTCGCTTTTGTCGCTGAACATCTTTACCAGTTGCGGACGGGCCTTTTCTTTGAGTCCCGATCCAAGGGCCATGGTCGCCATAGCGCGGGTGTGCTCGGCTTCATCAGTCAGCGCCTTGATCAGCATCGGCGCATCGTCCTCCGTTGCCGTCGCCACCAGCGCCCGACCCAGCGCATCGCGCAGGTACTGCTGCGCACAGAGCGGCATCGCGCTGAGTACCGGCGCGGCCAGGCCCTTGATCTTCTCCTTCGCGATCACGGTCATCGCCTGGTACAGGATGCGCGTCTGCTTGCCGGCGGTCTGATCAAGAATACTCTTGGCCACGTTGCGTACGTGCGGATCGCGATGCTCCTCGTAGGCCCGGTTCAGGAACTCGATCGGAACGACCGCCATCGTGATCAGCACGCGCTCGGCATCCTTGCGCAGGCGAAAGTCGTCATCGCCGAGTTGGTCGATCAGCGTGGCGATGCGTTTTTTCTCTTCAGCGGTGGGATGCAGCGACTTGAAATACGCGGTGAGAGACTCGGCATTCTTCTCGATGCCGTGCGCAGCAAGCAGGTCGCCCGCGGGACCATCAACAGGAACGGGCGGAACGATTGTCGTCGATGGCAGACCTGCTTCGATGGGCTCTTTCACCGTGCCCAGGGCATAGACGCGTTCGAGGCCGACGCCGTAGATGCGCTCGCCGTCGCTGAAGATGTTGCCGACGTAGTCGCGATACCAGTATTCGCCCTTGCTGTCGTTGACGTTCAGGGCGGTGCCCACGGCTGAGAGCGGCTTCTCCTTCAGGTTCAGGCTGAAACGGAAGATCGCGGTGTCAGCGGGAATGTAGACCGCATCGTCGGCGATAAAGCCGCGGCCGTGAATGGCATAGTCTGTCGTGACCCGCGCCAGCTCGCGGCCCGAAGCCATATCGCGGCTGATGATCAGGTTGGTTCCGAAGGTGTAGAGCCGGTTGCCGTAGGTGCCCAGGACGGTGTGCTCACCATCATCGCGATCCATCCACCAGAGCTTCGCGCCGGTGCGACGATCGTAGGCGACAATCTCCTTACCATCGTGCGGCAGGACAATGACAGCGCGGCCGTGGGGCGTGAGAAAATCTTCACTGAAGCCAAGGGGCGAAGCGCCGGCCTGTCCGCCGTAGTTACGCGGCGGGCCGGGCGTGATCGCGCGCTCGTAGCGGACGGCCCAGCGCACGAGGCCGGTGGTGGCGTCGAGCGTGAAGACCACCCCGCCGGCACAAAGGTAGACATCGCCCCCCGCGACGCTCAGGCCCGTGGTGGTCCAGGGTGTCCATCCGCCATCAGGCTGATCTGCCAGTTCGGTGCGCCAGGCGAGTTCGCCGCGACGGTCGGCGTACCGCGCGTAGACGCAAAGTGATTCGTTCTCGTAGACCGGCGTGATGAGCAGGTTGCCATAGGGCACAGGCGCGGACTGGTAGCGCACGGCTGCGCGCGTGCCGGTCTGGTCGGTTTCCCCGGCGCGTTCCCACTGGAGCTTGCCGGTGCGGGCTTCCAGCGCGACGATGCGGTTGCCGTGCATCGGCGGATAGGCCGCGATGCCGTTCCAGCGGAAGAATTGATTCTGATTCGGGCGCGTCATGCTCTGATCGTCTTCAAGGTAGTAGAGCACGCCGTCGGCAATGGACATGGAACTGGCGGCGCGATCGCCGAAGAGCATCACATGCTCAGCCGTCGAACCGGCCATCGGGCGGACCTGCGGCTTGACGCGGCGCAGCCCGGGCATGAACACCTGCTTGCCGGTGCGGGCGTCGACGCAACCGACGCCGTCGTACGCGCGGAAGTAAACCTTGCCATCGTGCAGAAGCAGTTGATCAGCGGGAATCCAGTTGCTGGAGCCCCATTTTTCGGATGTCTGCTTGCGCTGGTCGGCTTCGTTGCCGACTGGCTGGAGTCCGCTGTTGACGGCGATGCGAGATGAGCGCGTGATCGGCTGCGGTGCCTGCGCCTGGGCGCCGGTGCCCATGCCGAAGCCGCTGGAGAACGGCTGCGACCAGAGGTCCTGCCAGACGCCGGTGTATTGGGTATCCGCGGGCAGGCCGAACATCAGGCCATCGCGGGCGGCGGTGCCGTAGGACATGGTCCACTCACCGGCGGCCTTGGCGACGTCCGTCGGTCCGCCGCCGGACTTGATCGTGTCGCGAATCCAGGCGACGACCTGCGGCGATCGCGCGGCGTGCCCTTCGTTGCTGAGCAGTTCCAAGGCGGCCTTGGCGGTGGTGCCGTCGCCACTTCGCGCCGCGGCGGCGGCGAGGCGAAGGAGAATCTCCGCGCGGGCGATGTTGCCGGGCGTGTCGGTCTTGAGCGTGTAGTCAGGATGTCTTTGCACGATGCTGAGAAAATGGCGCGTGGCGGCGACGAACTCGTGGCGATCGAGCATGAGCAGGCCCAGCGCATAGGCCGCGTCGTCGCCGAGAGAGCTGAAGAAATATCGCCGCACGACCTGTGAGAGCGCCTGCTCTTCGTTTTCATCCACGGCCTGGGCGATGAGGGCGCGGGCTTCACCGTCCGCTTTGAGGCGGTACTCGCGAAGGCCGTCGGGCGATTCGGTGGCGAGCCTGGCGAGCTGACTTTCCACGAAGTACTGAACAGCCGTGTAGCGCACGCCATCGCTGGTCCGCAGGACGCTGCTGCCTTTGTCGAGGATGTCCTGCCAGGCAACGACGGCCAGATCGAACCGTCCTTCTTCGGTGAACTTGAGCGCGCCCTTGATGATGTCGTCGATGCGCGAGTCGGTGGGAAGGGATGCGCCGTTGGTTGTCGAAACTTCAACCGTTTCCTCTTCCTGGAGCATCATCACGCGACGGCCGCCGCCCAGCACAATCTCCGCCTCGACGGTCACCACCATTGCCGGCAGCAGCAGCAGCGCGCCGGTGAACAGCGCCAGGGGTTTCCGCCAGAGTCCGGCCGATGGTCGATGCGGCATGCCTGATCCTCGCCGAAGGTACTTCCAAAGTGAATCGCCCCTCGTTTGGGTGAAGGGTCCCGTTCATTCTAAACGCAAACGAGACGCCGAACGATTCTATTTTAAGGAATTCGACCGGTAACGACTTCGTCACAAGCCGGCGACCCGCCTGAAGCAGTTATCGACTCGCCGGCAACGCAGGCATGTCCTTTTCACCAGCGTTTCGCCGATGATAAAGACGATCCGCGGCTGGAAGGGTTCAATGCCCATTCACCTGCAAGGAAAAAAACATCAAGAAGTTAGCTTTAGGCATTGGCAAATCGCGATCAACTTGCGTTACCATACGTCTAAGTGGAAGCGTCACACCTATTGCCGGCGGATGAGTCCGGCGGTGGCCTGTATTCTCGAAGGAAAGACCTATGTCCATTGTCCGCGCGTGTATGGTGAGCCTGATTGTCGTGCTTCTCACCGTTTCGGCATTCGCCGAAGACCTCATTGAAATCCAGATCGACAACGGAAAGCAGGTGCAGGGGCGTGTCCGAGCCATCCAGGCCGTTGCTGAAGACGTGGCCGAAGAGGCACCCAAGAAAGAAGACAAGGGCAAGGCCGAGGAACCCAAGGAACCCAAGGAAGAAGAAGAGCCCGTGCGCGTGCCGGCTGAGCCGATTGATCCGGAGATCATTCGCCTTCACCTTCAAGACGGCTCGATCATGACCGGCAAGCTTTCCATCAAGGACATCGTCGTCGATACCTCCTTCGGCAAGCTAACCATCCCCATCGCCAACATTCTCAGCTTCCGCCCCGGCCTGGACAGCTTCCCCAACCTGGCTAAGAAGATCGATGACCAGATCACCGCGCTGGGCTCGGCTGATTTCAACGAACGCGAAGGTTCACAGAAAGCCCTGGCCGCGATGGGCAGCCAGATTCGTCGCCTGCTCGAAAATCGCCTGAAGGATGAGACCGATGCCGAGCGCGTTCGCCGCCTCAAGCAACTGCTCGAAGGCATCGAAGAGGCCGGCCTCGATGAGGATGAATGGGGCGATGAAGGCGGCCCGAAGGAATGGATCAAGCAGGACACCATCGTCACCACCGACTTCACCGTCGTGGGCACCATCGTTCAGAAGAACTTCACCATCGGCAGCAAGTTCGGCGAGCTGACCGTGCAGCTTGCCGATGTGAAGCGGGCTGAGCGCATGCAGATGTCCAAGGAAGACTTGAAGAAATCCATCGCGGTGGACGGCTCCAACATCGCCCAGCGCAACTTCAAGAACACCCGCATCAAACTCGAAGTGGGCGACCGCGTCAGCCTCACCGCCGATGGCACCATCACCATGACGCCCTGGGGCAGCAACGCCATGAGCACGCCCGACGGCAGCCCGAACTACGGCTGGTATCTTGGCAACCAGATGCCCGCCGGCCTGCTCGTCGGCAAAGTCGGCGACAGCGGCCAGATCTTCAAGGTCGGCTCCAAGCACTCCTTCGTCGCCAAGAAGGCAGGCTACCTCTACCTCGCGATCGGCATGAACCCGAGCTACGCCACCCAGGCGTTCCCGGGTAAGTACGATGTGAAGGTGCGCGTGCAGCCGAAGTGAATCTATGAAGGTCTATCAGGATGTCGCGGGCAGGCCGAGTCTCCTTTACAGGGTGATCGATATTGCTGTCTTCACCTTGTGCATTCCGTTCTATTTGATTGCGGCACCGCTATACATATGGGGTGAGAAACGTGCATGCGCAAAGGCGGCGCACGGCATCTGCGGACAGTGATGTCCATATTGCCGCGGCGTCATTGAACCAGTCGAAGCGGTAAGGCCGAGCAGGTACTTCATCCGCTTTCGCGTCGGGCGCGGAACGCGAATCATCTGGGACCGTGTTCCTGCCTACTCCCTGGATTGCCCCGTCTGTAAGCGCGAACTTCACTTTGATGGGCGATACCGATTCACAGCTTCCGATCTTTCCGATTGCATAGAACGGAACCACGGCCACAAGTCGACAACGGCATGAGCGTCATTACGGCGATGCGCTCCTCGGCAACGCAATCACAAAATCACTCCCCTTCCCGATCTCGCTATGCACTTCAATCGTCCCGCCATGCTCCTGCACGATGCGCCGCGTCGTGGGCAGGCCCAGCCCCGTGCCTGTCTTCTTGGTCGAAAAGTATGGTTGAAAAATCTTCGCCAGATGCTCAGGTGAAATGCCAGGCCCTGTGTCAGTAACGTGAATCTCCGCCAGTTCGCCCTCCGGCGTCTCGCGCTGACCCGTGCGAACGATCAGGTCACAGCTTGCCCCCGTTGACCCCGCGTCGCTCTTGTCGCGCGCCTGCGCCATCGCCTGACACGCGTTGAGCATGAGATTGAGCAATGACTGTTTCAGAAGCGCCGCATCCGCTGGGGCGGTCAGTTCGCCGGCCGCGTGTTGCGTTCGAATGGTGATGCCCATCGCCTGCGCCTGGGGCGTAAAGAAGTCCACCAGCTCATCCACCAGAGCCACCAGATTGGTCGGCTGAAGGTCGAGCTTCAATCGCCCGGCGAAGCGCAGAAAGTCTTCAAGGATGTCACGCACGCGTTGCACTTCGCGCGACAGCGATTCGAACCGCCGACGTATCCGCCCCAGCTTCTCCTGCATCTGCGTCAGGCCCGCGGGATTCTCCGATGTGCCAAGCTGCCGGCCCGCGTCCTTCGAAAGCTCCGCCAAATCTTCCTGAAGGAGTTGCACATTCAGGTTCACGCTCGAAAGCGGATTCTTGATCTCGTGAGCAAGACCGCCGGTGAGCGTGCCCAGTTCCGCGAGGCGTTCGGCGGTGCTGGCGCGCTGCTCGAGCTGCCGCACCCTTCGCTCCGTTCGCCGCATGGCGATGACGATAAGCGGAATGGTGAGCAACACGCCGGCGGCCAGACCTGTCCAGAAGGTGAAGAGCATTCGGACGTGGATGTTAGTCCAACTCGCGATGGACTTCCTCCGACATGGCCGAAGACAAACGGCAATCTATTCCCGCAGTGTTAGAGAGCCACATAGGCAAGATTGTTGACATCGCAGGAGCCGTGTTGCTAAGCTTCTGATCATGCGAGTGCGCCACTCCATAAAACAGCTCCCGCCAAACGAGATCGCACGTCTCAAGACGATAGCAGAAAAGATCGACCGCAACGGGATGAAGACACTTGTCGCTGCCGCCAAGGCGCGTCGGTCCAAGGCGTGCATTGGACTGTTTTCACTTCTTATAGCATCGCTGACCGCCTGCGCTCAACGGCCCCCACTCAACCTCGACGACCTGCTCCAGCGTGAGCAAGAGGAAGTCGCGATTCTTGAAGCATCTCTTCGTCCGCAGCTTGACTCCTGGCTTGCTGAAGCGCGCCCGCTGGGCGAGGCGGGACGCGAGCGAATCGTGATGGAAGAGGTGAAGATTGCCGACTACGACTACACGCTCTTTGTCACCGCCGACGGGAAGGATTACACCTATGTCGAGTCGCCGATCTATTCCGCAAGAGCCTGCACCGAGTGGATGTCCTACAAACTGACGGAACCGATCACATTCCGGCGAACCGGGATGATCAGCCATCCATTTGAGGCGACGGTGCGTATTTCAGTCACAACGCATCGTCGTACCGGCAACGGTGAAACGAAGATTCCGCCTGTAGCCCCCACAGGCTTTCGCCTGCCTGCCGAGGGTGAAACGTTGATCGTTCCGGGCCCCGATGAACAAGTGATCATTCCGATCGCTCATGGATCCGGTTACTTCGCGCGGGCCACCACACTTCTGCTACCCGTTCCGCGATCGCATCATGATCCGAAGGTCGAAGATGCGGCGCGGCCTGCCGTCGAGCAGGCCCGCAAGCAGTGTCTTGCCGCCGAAGAAAAGGCTACGCATCAGACCGTCGATCGCTCGCTATGGTATTCCGTGACCGACAAGCAATGGGTGCGAGAGCGGAGCAAGTGAATTTGCCTTTGATCACTCCTTCGCCTTGTTCTTCCCCTTCTTCTTCGGCGTATCCTCTTCACCCCCACCGCCCCGCTTGGGCGCATCGGGCACATTCTTCTGTGGCAACCACTTCGCCAGGTCCGCCTTCACCGCCGAATACTGCGAATCACCCGCCAGGTTTTTCCACTCGTTCGGATCGCTGTCGTGATCGTAAAGCTCTTCGCTGCCGTCAGCGTAACGGATGTATCGCCACTGTTCACTTCGCAGCGCGTGGTTGCTTCGTCCGTGGGTCGTGAGCGAAGGGCGATCCCACTTCGCCTCCGCATCCTTCAATAGCGGCACGATACTGACGCCTTCCAGTTCCTGGCGCGCGTCGAGGCTGCACAGTTCGATCAGCGTCGGATAGAGATCAATGAGATTCACCGGCTTGTCGCATTTCGCGCCCGCCTTCGTCACGCCGGGCGCGACGATCATCATCGGCACGCGGGCCGCCTCCTCCCAGAGGGTGAACTTGCGCCAGTGTTCCTTCTCACCCAGATGCCACCCGTGGTCGCCCCATAGAACGATGATGGTGTTGTCCTTCGCGGGGCTCTTGTCGAGAGCTTCGAGGAGGCGGCCGAGCTGGGCGTCCGCAAATGTGATGCTCGCGAGATAGCCCTGCACCGCCTGCTTCCATTGATCGTTCTGCGTCACGGCCGCGTGATCGCCTTCCGGCCTGGCGATCTTCACACCCGCCGCCGGCACATCCTTCAAATCACCCGCCGGCACGTTCGGCACCCTGATCTTCGCCAGCGGGTACATGTCAAAATACTTCTGCGGCACATACCACGGCAGATGTGGCCGGAAAATGCCGCACGCCAGAAACAACGGCTTTTCCCGCGGCTTCTGAAGCTGCTCGATGCACCATGACACGACGCGATAATCATTCATGTCCTCGTCGTTCGCATCGACAGGCCCCCAGTCGAAGTGTCCTTTCTTCAGGCCGCTGACCGAGGCGACCTTCGGCTTCGGGTCGCCGCCCTTCTTGAAGTAATCGTTCCATGAGGCGTCATCGTCGAACCCGCCGTGAAAAATCTTGCCCGCGCCCAGCGCGGTGTAGCCCTGCGACATGAAATGCTGCGAGAGCGTGACAGCCTTGGGCATCGCGGGCCGCCAGGGTTGATCGTTGTGATACACGCCGGTGGAGGATGGACGCAGGCCCGTCATCAGGGCGGCCCGCGAAGGATTGCATGCGGGGGCGGCACACTGGGCATTGGTAAACAGCATGCCCCGCGCGGCGAGACGATCGAAGTTGGGCGTCTTGATCGGCGTGGGGCTGCCGCCCATGACGTTGATCCAGTCGTTCAGATCATCCACGGCGATGAAGAGCACGTTGGGCTTCTTCGCATCGGCAGCGAGCGCGGGCGATGCGGTGAGATTCGAGAGAAAGATCGCAAGCGCGAAGAGGTAAACGAGAGGACGAACGATCAGGCGAAACATGGTGATTCTCCAGAAGGAGCGCGGTGTGCGCCAGCGCCCATGATACTGCCCGCCCGCTACACTCATCGCATGAGCGACGCTGACTTAGACCCCTCTGACGCCCCGCCGCTGCATCCGGAGCGATTGACCTGGGCGGTGCTTCTGGGTCGCTGGCTGGACTTCGCCCGCAGCGCGATCGCTCTGCCGACGGATGGTGATGGTCAGCGCATGCGCGAGTCAGTCGCCGATGTGATCATGCTTCAGGCGGTGTGGTTCGCCCTGAAAAACCTGGGCGATCTGGACGCGGCGGAAAAGGCGCTGGGTATCGACCGCGCCGAAGTACTCGTTGAAAAACACGCCAGCGCCCTGAAGGAGCGATGGCAGGATCGCATGCCCGAGTCGATGAAGGAACTGATTGCCGATGCGGTTGAGCAGCTATCCGTAATGAAGTGAACGATCCGATTGCTACGTCACTTCGTCACTCCGTCACTCTCTCACGCCGTCACTTCTTCCTCTCCTTCTCCGCCTTAACTGCTTCCCACGCAACCTTCTCCAGAAACCCCGCCTCCACGTCCGGCACGTCGCACAGCAGGTACGTCTTGCCTTCGTTCTTCCACAGGTGCTTGCCGGTCAGGCCCTGCGGCGAGCGGTCGTAGATCGTCGCGTAGAAGACGCAGGCCGTGAGGAAGGAGCCGCTGGGTGACGGGTGGCTGCCGTCCTTGTTGTAAAGCTTCAGCGCGGGGCGCTCCTTGCGGGCTACTTCCCATGCCGTGCCTGCCGGAGCGCACGGCGCCTTCAGTTCATCGGCGACTTTCAGATAGGTCTCGGTAATCTTGCTCTGCTTCTCCGGCTCCTTCTCGCGGGCCCAGGTCATATAAATGAGCGGCACCGCGCCGTGTTCCTGCGCGAGCTTGCCCAGCAGCACGCCGTATTTGTGGGCATCCTTCGGATACATGAACGGCATCTGGCTCTGCTCCTGGAGCACGATGTAGTCCCACCTCTTCTCCTTGATCTTCTTGACGCTGTCGATGCGTTCGTCATCGAAGTGCCGCTGCCACGTGCAGCCGCCGGGCGTGACCATTTCAAACTCGAACGCCCGCTTTTCCTTCGCGGCCGTGGCGAGCGACTGCACGATCGCGGGCAGGTTGTTGAAGCTGGTGTAGCTGTTGCCGATGAAGAGAATGCGGATCGGGCCGGTGTCTTTGTCCGCTTGAGCCGAGGCTGGCGCGGCGAAGGCGAGCGATGTGAATATGAACAAGATAAATGCTCGCATCGGCGTGTCCTTGAGCACTATCCCGACAGGGTGGTGCTGAGAGCGAACGAATCAGTGAAATCGAACTTGTCGCAACTGGCGCGACGGCAGTAACAGATGACCGCTCGCCATTAGCACCACCCTATCGGGATGGTGCTCCCGCAGCAGCGGGGGTGAGGTACCAGGCCAGCTCGCCGGCCGTCGGCGCGATGCCCGTGATCGGCAGGTTCGCAATGTCCGGGCCGCCCGTCTTCATCTGTTCCGACACGCGCGTCAGCATCGCCAGCTTCTTCGCACCGACACAGAGCACCGCCAGATACCGCGCCGCGTTCAAAAGCGAATACGTCATCGTCACCCGCGGCGGAGGCACGACCAGCGGGCCATCGTTCGAGGCGATCAGCTTCGCGTTCTCATTCAGCGCGGGCGAGCCGGGAAACAGGCTCGCGGTGTGGGCATCATCGCCCATGCCCAGCAGGACGAAGTCGAGCCGAGGTGTCGCGGAGCCTGCGAACTGGTCGGCTATCCGTGACGACACGTCACGGCTCGCGGCGCTGGCCTCATGCGATTCGTACACGCGCGTCAGTTCCTCTTCGTATGCCGCCGCCGCATCAGGCAACATCACCGGCATCGGATGCAGTTGCCGGCTCTTCATGGGCAGGTGATCGGTCAGGGCCGCGCGGATCATTTTCCAGTTGGACTTCTCGTGCGACTCAGGCACGCAGCGTTCATCGACGATCCACAGATGCGTCCTCTCCCACGGAATCGTGCGCCAGCGCGGGTCGATGACCAGGCTCTGGTAGAACGGCTCGGGCGTGGACCCGCCGGAGAGCGCGATGTGGAAGACGCCGCGCGATTTCACAGCCTCACTCGCGGCCGCGGCGAGCGCAAGGGCGAGTTCGTCGAAGAGGTCTTCGACGGGGTGGACGTGGGTGGTGCCGGGGAGGTTCAAGGTCATCTCAAAAGGTTAGCGGTCGGGGGGGGGG
>JBBDXA010000137.1:0-26530 GCA_040902585.1 Phycisphaeraceae bacterium | reverse complement strand
AACTGAAAGACTTGCGGTATTGTCAGTGGCAGGGAACGTAGCGTTGTAGTATTAGCCTCCTTGCAGCATGGATTTTTCGTCAGGGTGTAATCTTCTATCGCACTGTTTGGCAAAGAAAGGCGACCTGATGGCTGCACAATCTCCGTTTCTTGCGTCGCTGGATGAAGAGGCCCGCCTGGCTCTTGAGCAACGGCTGCTCGACCGTCAGTCGCATAGGTGCTTCATCTGTGATGACCCGATAGACCTCATGTTGCACGAGGGGCAACTTGATGTTGATCACATCATTCCGCGTGCGGATCAGGGGCCGGACGAAGAGAACAACTTCGCTTTGACCCATGCGTCGTGCAACCGTCAGAAGGGGGCATCAGACCTTCGGGTCGCTCGCCGTATGGCCGAGTTCGGTCGTTTGCAGCGGCACGCCATCGAGAAGGGAGAACGTGGTGCCAATCTCGGCCACGTACTACGAAAGCATGATGGCGGAAAGTGCAATCTCAAGCTCAAACGAAACGGTGACTCGATTGAATTCACGTTCGCCGAGATCGGCGACACGCAGATTCGCCGTGCCACGGTGTTCAAGGACGGGTTGAGCGGGATGGAGTATTTCTTCGCGGGATTGCCGCTCGAATATCTGCATCACGATGACCGCATCAATCCCCGAAGCATCGGCTCCAACATCCGTGGCTTGATCGAAGAGTTCGTCCAGAAGCGACCGCAGCTTCACGTCGCCTTGGCATGGTGGACACCTGATGAGTCGAACTCGGCGGCGGTGAAGGTGTTCGACGGCCAGCACAAGGCCGCAGCCCAGATCATGCTCGGAGTCAGGCAGTTGCCGCTTCGCGTGTTCCTCAACCCTGATACGAAAGTTCTGCTGGTTGCAAACACCAATGCAGGTTCGACGCTGCGTCAGGTGGCGTTTGACGCGGCGGTCATGCGGCATCTGGGAAGCAGCCTGTTCATGGAACGAGTTCGACAGTACCAGGACATAAAAGGGTTGACGGAGCAGGACTACAGATTCAGCGAGAAGGACTTGGTGACGTTCTTTCGCGGCGAACATCGCGAGATGCTTCGGTACATCGTGGACGCGGTTCGTGATTCGATCAACCACAACAAGGAGAACCGGTTGATGGAGTTCGTCGAGTGGTCAGGCAAGGGGGCTGACCGCCCGCTGTCCTATTCGAGTATCGAAAAGTCATTCTTCCGCGAGTTCATCTACAAGAAGGCTCTTGAGTCCACGATCGATGAAGGTATGGAGCGGGGCGATAATCCGCGTGTGCTGGAACGGGAGCAGTTAGTCCGGCTCATGAGCATGTATGCGGGCGTGTTCTTTGTCGGCAAGTGGGACCCTGAAATCAGTGGTCGCCGTTTGGAGTACCGGATTCAAAAGGGTGATCCGATTCCGGAGCAGCACCTTCGTGCGTGGCGAGTCGCACGTGAAGAAGTGCTTGGGGCAATTCTGGAATGGGTACGTCTGGTGATCGAGAACTACTACGCCTACACGGGCAAACACATTGAAAAGGATCGCTTGATGCAGCATCAGATGCCTGAGGATTTGTGGCAACGCATCGAGAACTTCCTTCGGAACCTGGCGAATCTGCCCTGCTGGATTGATCGCAATCTGAGCAACACAGTGTTTGGTGCGAAACAGAGCCGAGAGTACTGGACCGGTGTGTTCAAGACAGGCAAGACGACGACAGGTATTCGCGTCCTTACCGTGCCGATCGACTTGCAGTCGATGATTCAGGACAAGACGAAATCCAAGTAGCGAGTAAAAATCATGGCCAAAATTCCACGCCGAAACGAAGTGTTGCGAGCGATCCGAGCCGTCGCCCGCGAAGTCAAGATGGCGACGAAGGAAGTCAACCAGCAGGCAGCAAAGCGGCTGGCTCGGGGCGACTACGTTGCCGCTCAGAGTCTGATCGACACGGCTAAGACCGTCGCTACGTTCTCAGCGGAGGTTGCCGAACTTCAAAGGAAATGGAGGGATGTGGGGGCTGGCGTCTCGAAGGATGGAGGCAAGTCACAGCAGACTCCAATGTGGGAGTTTTACCGCCCGATTCTGCGTGCCTTGGTTGCCCTGAACGGGGACGCGAATCTGAAACTGATCATCGGTCAGCTTGAGGAAGGGGTAAGCGATTGGCTCAAGGAGGGCGACTTCACTCCTAACACTCGCGGCATACCACGTTGGCAGGTGATGGTCCGACGAGCGAGGAAGGTGATGACTAAAGAAGGCTTCCTCTCTGGTGAACACAAGCAGCGTTGGATCATTACGAAGAAGGGCGAGCAAGCAGCGGCAAAGGAAAAGTGACTTGTATGAGCAACGCCCCCCAACAGATCGTCAACAAGGCTTGGAACTTCGCCCATGTGCTGCGGGACGACGGGCTGTCGTACATGGCGTACACGGAGCAGATCACGTTTCTGCTGTTCCTCAAGATGGCCCACGAGCAGACGAAGCCGCCATACAACCGGCCCGCGATCGTGCCGCCGAAGCTGGGTTGGCAGAGTCTGCTTGAGAAGGACGGTGACGAGCTTGAGGTTCACTACCGGCACATTCTTGAGGAACTTGGCCGCAAGCCGGGGATGCTCGGCGAAATCTTCAAGAAGGCCCGCCAGGAGATTCAGAACCCGGCGACGCTCAAGCGGCTGATCGTCGATCTGATCGATGCCGAGCAGTGGTCATCGATGGAAGCTGACGTGAAGGGTGACATCTACGAAGGGCTGCTGGCCAAGAGTGCGAGCGAGTCGCCCAAGGGTGCCGGGCAATACTTCACGCCGCGTGAACTGATCAAGGCGATTGTCGATGTCATGCAGCCGTCGCCCGGCGACACGGTCTGTGATCCCGCGTGTGGGACGGGCGGCTTCCTGCTGGCGGCTCACGATTACGTGACCAAGCATCACGGCAGCAAGCTCGACCCCGATCAAAAGAAGCATCTGCGAAAGGAGTTCGTCAAGGGCTGGGAACTGGTCGCGGCGACGGCTCGCCTGTGCATCATGAATCTGTACCTGCACGGCGTCAACGCTGAGCCGTGCCCCGTGAAGTCGGGTGTGGACAGTCTGGCGAATGATCCAGGCGACCGGTTCACGATGATCCTGACCAATCCGCCCTTCGGCAAGAAGAGCAGCATCTCGATCGTGAACGAAGAAGGTGATCTTGAGAAGGAAGACCACAGCTACGAACGGCAGGACTTCTGGACGACGACGAAAAACAAGCAGTTGAACTTCGTGCAGCACATCAAGACGTTGCTCAAGGTCAATGGGAAGTGTGCGGTGGTGGTGCCGGACAATGTGTTGTTTGAAGGCGCAGCCGGGGAGACGGTGCGGCGGAACCTGCTCAAGCAGTTCGATGTTCACACGCTGCTGCGGCTGCCGACGGGCATCTTCTACGCTGGCGGTGTGAAGGCGAACGTGCTGTTCTTCGACGCGAAGCCCGCCCAGGAGAAGGCGTGGACGAAAAAGGTGTGGGTGTATGACCTGCGGACGAACATGCACTTCACACAGAAGACGAACTCACTCAAGCGTGCGGACCTTGATGACTTCGTCGCGTGCTACAAGCCGGGCAAGCTGCACACCCGCAAGGCGACGTGGAGCGAGGCCGAGCCTGAGGGGCGATGGCGGTGCTTCGAGTACGACGACCTGATCAAACGCGACAAGGTGAATCTGGACATCTTCTGGCTCAAGGACAAGTCGCTGGAAGACTCCGACGACCTCCCGGAGCCAGACGTGCTGGCCCAGGAGATCGCGGATGATTTGCAGACGGCGTTGGATCAGTTCACGTCGATTGCGGATGAGTTGAAGGGGTGATTTCTTGTCTTTTTGATCGATCCGACCTTTCGTCAGATGTTTTTTTCAGCGGGAATGGTCGTGAACGATTCGGTCGCCTCTCACTCCTAACTCTGACTACGCGCGGCATTTACATTCAACCATTTCTTTGACTGCCGGCGGCAGTCATAAATGCCTGCAAAAGCGTGACTTATTGACTTGTCATCCTTCTTGGCTAGTCTTTGCCAAGCCATCGGTGTCGCTGGCAATCCAATTTGCTCAGGGTGAAATCATGACGACATTGAGTGCCTCCCAGCCAATTCAACGAATCGCGATCTCGGCGGCGAACGCGGCTGTGATGTGCGGAATGAGCCGTAGCCAGTGGTATGTCCTGAACTCAACGGATCGGTGTCCTCGTCCGGTTCGAGTCGGCGGGAAAACTCTCTGGCTCATTAACGAACTCATCGCATGGATGGAAGCGGGTGCCCCGACGCGAGAAAAGTGGGAACAGTTCAAACAAGAAAGGAAGGTGCGTTCATGATTCCAGGCACACTTCATGAAAAAAGCCGCCCGGCACAGGCGGCTCCGATCAAATGCACATGGGAGCTTAGACCCCATTCAGAGTTTGATGAACAGCAACGGATTCACCAAGCCCAAATATTTTTCAGGAGTTGGTTCAGTCCATTTCTCCTTGCTGGCGTGGGACTGATCAGCATCTGGAATTTGACGACCAAACTGTCGTCCTGCTTCGGCGACCCGTATGTCGCCGCCGAGTATGTCGTCACACAGAGGGGAGACATTTTCTTTGGAACGTGTCCAGTTCCGCAGGGATTGTCTGAGCGTAAGAGAGGCACAAACGCCAATGTTACAGCGTTGCCTGGTCTCTGGGTTGATATCGACATTGCCGGTGAAGGTCACAAGTCGAAGAAGTATGTATCGTCCTTCGAGGAAGCTTCGCGTCTCCTTGATGCACTTGACGTTGAGTGGACATTCATCGTCCACTCAGGCGGCGGACTCCACGCCTATCTCGCACTTGAAGACCCATTCCTCCTCACCACGTCCGATGCTCGCCAAGAAGCGTTACTGATTCTTGACCAGTGGAAGTCGTTGGTGATGGATCGGACTTCCCAACTCGGATTCGATGTAGACTCAGTGTTCGATCTAGCCCGTGTCATGCGGGTGCCGGGTACCGACAATATGAAGACCGGGCATCCACGTCCTTGTCAGATCATCGCCTCCCATCCTGAGTGCAAGACCAGTCGAGAGCAGTTGATCGCGAAATTGCGAGCATCGCCAGCGACGGTGTTCAGTGTTCCCGTGGTTCAGACATTCCCGAGTGCGGCGGAGCAGGTGGCTGACGAGTCAACACGGGACACCCCGGAGTTCATCGTCGAGGCGATGGAGCGTGACGGCGGCATCGTCCGATGGTGGGGTCGTGAACGTCGCGACCTGGTTGATCAGTCAGCAAGCGGCTACGACATGCTGATTGCAAACCTTGCGTGTCGCCTCGGATATGACGAAAAGTGGATTTCTGATGCGATCCTGGCGTGGAGGAAATGGCACGGAGAAGATACGAGCAAGGTCCGCCGCAAGGACTACGTGAAACGAACGATCAGGAAGGCGATCGAGGCTCGCCGCGACGAGTACGCTGGCAGTCTGCTGTTCGCGTCTAACCTTCCGACACCGTTCGAGGCAGCTAAGAGCGGTAATCCCTACTCCATGACTGACCTGGGCAACGCAGAGCGGTTTGTGAGGCTACACCGGGAGGATTGTCGCTATGACGCCGATCTCGGTGACTGGCGTATCTATGATCGTGGACGGTGGCAGCAGGATCGAACTGGGCGACATCTTGTTCGAGCGTGTGCTGTTGCCCGTGGCATTTTCAAGGAAGCTGCCGCAGTTCCTACTGACAGGGACGATTCACTTCGTAATCAGTTATTGAAATGGGCGAAGTCGAGCGAGGCTCGGAAGCAACTTGAAGCGATGGTGGCGATCGCTCGATTCCGACCGGGGATTCCGGTTCTTGCTAACGATCTGGATCGAGACATCCTCCTGCTGAACTGCTCGAACGGCACAGTTGACCTTCGGACAGGACAACTGCATCCACATGATCCGGCGGATTTGATCACAAAGATCAGTCCCGTGAAGTTCGATGCTGATGCAACGTGTCCTCGCTTTGAATCGTTCCTCGGAGAAATCTTTCTCGGCGATCACGAGCTAATCCGGTATGTCCAGCGTCTTCTCGGTCACTGTCTCACGGGTGAGATTACGGAGCAATACTTGCATCTCTTCCACGGCACCGGCGGCAACGGCAAGAATGTTTTGCTGGACACCGTTGGCTACGTGATGGGTGACTATGCGGGGATCGCCGCACCTGATCTGCTTGTTGCATCTCGCTCTGAGCGTCACCCGACAGAGATCGCTGACCTTCGTGGCTGTCGCCTCGTCGTTGCTTCGGAAACGGAAGCAAACGCGACCCTCCGAATGAGTCTCATCAAGCAAGTAACGGGTGACAGCCAGTTGAAGGCTCGGTTTATGCGTCAGGACTTCTTCGATTTTGACCGTCGGTTCAAGATGATCCTTGTCACAAACAATCTGCCGCATCTGACTGAGATCACCCCGGCGGTACTGCGTCGGATTCGTGTTGTTCCGTTTCTCTTCACCGTTCACAAGGAAGACAAGAAGCTTCTTCGGACGCTTAAGCTTGAAGCACCAGGCATCTTGAATTGGTTGATGAAGGGGTGCCTCGACTGGCAAAGGGAGGGGATGGGCATCGCGGCAGCCATCGATCGGGCGACGGGGCACTACCGCATCGACATCGATCCTGTGGGCGTCTTCGTTGAAGCCCGTTGCGAGCGAGCCAAGGGGCACTGGGTGGCTACTGCTGACCTCATGAGTTCACTTGAGCAGTGGTGTGCTGACGTGGGATACGAGATGCCTGAGAACCATGCGATCTCACAGCGGTTGCGGTCGATTGGCTTTAGATCGAAACAACGAAACGCGGGTCGTGGGTGGCAAGGTATTCGGCTCAGAGAGTCCACAAAGGTCAGTTGACCATCCCGCCTATCCCGCCTTTGCGAGTAATCGACCAAGAGTGATTCATAGTGTGTGAATCCGAAGGGCCGGGATTGCCGGGATGCATGAGGCTCCATCCAATTAGGCTACAAGGACTTAGCTATGTTTATGAAGCACAGGGAGATTCGTGACTTCGTAGCCCACATCACACCAGTGAAACTGGACGGTGGTGTTTATGGGTTTGAAGTTGACTTTCACGCTGCCGAGGACGGACAGAAGTTCAAAGTCAGGGTCAGAGCAAATCAACTGCTCGATGTTCGTGAGTTTGAAATTGAGTACCTGGCCCAGACTGGGAAGCTGTTTCGCTTCCCTACACGCGACAGTCTGGGCTGTGTGAATCCAGAGATTCAGCAGGATATGTGGCTCCAACTTCTGTCAGGATATATGGGTTAGCGGTTCCTTGATTTCTGATTGCACATTTTCAGAATTGAAGGTCAGAGTCACACAACGGGACCCATAGGCCGATTCCTTTGGGCATTGATTTTGTCGGACAGGATTTTCGAGACATGAAAACACACAAGACCGAAAGCAACCCCGAAGGAGACAACCGGCTTGTCCTGAGCCGCAAGGAAGCAGCCGAGGCCCTTCGCATCAGCGAGCGGAAGCTATGGAGCATGACGGCGAGCGGAGACATTCCTCACTTGAAGGTGGGCCGTCGCGTTGTCTATCCGAAGCTCCAACTGATGCAGTGGATTGCGGATCGCGTCCGCAAAGCTCGCATGGGATGAGGTAAAATGTAACCGGAGCTTGAATATCTGCAAGACAGGGATAGCATCATGAAAACCGGCTCGTTTCAGCGTGTGGTTCAGAAGGCGATCAACGACTGTGGTCGAACTCGTGCTGAGTTGAGCAGGCAGTCGGGAGTCAGCGAGTCCATGCTGTGTCGATTCATGAAGGGAGAAACCGACATAAGCCTGCGGCTGCTTGAGAAGCTCTCGCCGCTCATTGGGATCGACATCGTCCAGAAGGCGGGGAAGAGAACATCGAAAGGACGGAAACGAAATGGCAAAGCGTAAACGCTGCAATGGACAAGGCACGTTGTTCAAGAAGGCCCCCAATGGGCCGTGGATCGCTCAATGGTTCGATCACAATGGTCGTCGCAAGGAACGGTCCACGCGGACGCCTGACAAGGCGACGGCGGAGCGGATTCTGGCAAAGTACCTGAGCGATGCCGCCCTCCGCCGCGAAGGCGTGATTGATGCAGACCAAGATGCGTTCATGATCGAAGCCCGCCGCTCGTTGTCCGAACACATCGCTGACTACAAGAGGCATGTTGAGTCCAAGCGGAGTGAACGGCACGCTGCGACGGTGATGGGGCGGATCAACAAGGTGATCGAAGCATGCGACCTGGTTTCTTGGATTGAGGTGACGCCCGATTCCATCGGACGCGGCTTGGTGAAACTGAAAGAGGAACGTGGGTTCTCGGATTCGACCTGGAACAAGTACCTGATCGCGTTCAACACCTTCTGCAATTGGATGGTCAAGCAGAAGCGGGTGGCTAAGAATCCAGTGCAGTACGTGGCACGCATCGAGGTAGTGGCGGAAGAGCATCACCGGGCATTGGAGCCGGAGGAAGTGAGCCTGCTGATCGAAGCCACCGTTCGTGGTTCCGATCGGCGGGGACTGACTCGTAGAGGGCGTGCCATCGAGCAGGCTGGAAATGTTGTGCCCCCGGAGGAGATTCGCTGGCATCTCTCCGGGATGGAGCGTGCCTTGCTCTATCGGTTCGTGTGTGAAACCGGTCTGCGTCGTGGGGCGATTGAACGGCTGCATGTCCGGGATTTTGATCTCGGGGAGTCGCCGACGGTGTCGATCAAGCCGAAGGCCAATACGAAGCAGAAGAAGGCTCAGTTGATTCCGCTTCGCCGCGACACCGCAGGGTTGCTCAAGGCTCACTTCAACAAGTGCCTGCCGACGGCCCCGGCCTTCCGGATGCCGGGTTCAGATGAGACGGCCGAGTTGATCAGGTTCGACCTGATGGCCGCTCGCTCTGCATGGATCGCTGGTGGCCAGACGCCCGAGGAGCGGCATGAAAGGGCCGAGTCAGACTTCCTCGCTGTTCAGGACAGCCATGACCGCCGCGTTGACTTCCACGCCCTGCGGACGACCAACGCGACCTGGCTGGACTACAACGGCACGCCCACCGATATCGCTCGTCGAATCACCGGGCACACCAGTGACAGGATTCTTTCCCGTCACTACCACCGCTCGTCACTCGATCGCGTGCGACAGGCAGTTGAAGCACTGCCGTTGATCCCGCTCGCGGCGACCGGGACGGACGGCGTGCCTTCCGGGCACCCGCAGCAGTGCCAGCAACTGTGCCAGCAACGGGCAGTCGTTTTGGGGCAAGTCGGTGCGACGGGGTGCGACGGACAGTCGGACTCAGCTTCTGGAACCAGCAGCCGTAAGTCCTTGTCCTTGCATAAACAAGCAACGCCTTGCCACTCAGTGCAAGGCGTTGCTTCAAACGAGGGTGACGAGGCTCGAACTCGCAACCTTCGGCGTGACAAGCCGATGCTCTAACCAATTGAGCTACACCCCCTCGAGGGTGACCTGCCCCGGCTTCCCGGAGCAAGGCGGATAAGTTTAGACGACAGCGCGGCGTTGTCAATTCCACGCAATCGCCGCGTCATTTCACTTCTTCGGAATGTTCCACAGCGTGTACCAGCCCACATCATGCAGCAGCGGCAGGCCTTCGCCCGCCGCCTTCAAACCCTTCATCGTCAGCTCGTGAATATGCCCGATCTGCAAGCCATCCACGATGAGGCGCACGCTCAGGCCATCGGGCGCGACGGTCGCGCTCTTGATCGTCGGCGTGGTGTGATCGACTTCGGGGCTGCCGTAGTCCGCTTGGAAGATGTAGGTCCAGGTTTTCATCGCGTAGGATTTCAGATCGCTCGCGGTGGCCTTGTCGACGGGTTTGGTGAACGTGAATTCGAAGCCATCGTGCTTGATGCGCATCTCGTGGACTTCGAAGGGGACTTTGCCGTTCCAATCCACGCGATCCATGGCGAAGGGTTTGCCGCCCCGCGCGCCCCAGCCGCGGGCCGTGCCGCCGATGAAGAGGTGGCCGTCCCTGGTGAACAGGCCGGGCACGTTGCCGGAGCCGAAGCCGGTGCGGAACATGAAGCACGCGCCTTGATAAAGGCCGTCGATCTTCTCGAGGTTGCATCGCACCATGTTGCTGTGCGACTGATCGGAGAGAAACATCTGTCCCTTGAAGGGACCGAACTTGCCGTTGCTGTCATCGTAGAGCACGGTGCTGGCGCTGTTGCCGACTTTGCCATGCGGAAGAAGGATCGCGGGCGGGATGTACTTGGGCAGTCGTTCGCGTTCGATGTGAAACCGGCTCTTGGATTTCGGCTCGTCAAGTCGCGGGCCCATCGCGGCTTTCACCTCGGGCAGGTTGTACCACTGGAAGCCGCCGGGGTGGCCGACGAAGTGTCCGGGCACGAGCTGCTTCAGGCTGCTGGTGCCGTTCCACGGGCCCTGGTTGTCGCAGTAGAAGACATCGCCGTTGGGGCCGAAGCCAATGCCGCCGGGGCTGCGAACGCCGCTGGTCGTCGGTGTGAATTTGCCATCAGCGGAGACGCGCACGGCCCAGCCGCGGTAGGGCACGCTGCTGGAGAACGAGCCGGTCAGGCAGCAGACGAACCACATGTTGCCTTCCTTGTCGAAGCGCGAGCCGAAGTTGTACTCGTGGTAGTCGCCGGAGATTTCCCAGTCATCGCTGACGGTGAGGAACAGGTCGCCCCGGCCGTCGCCGTCGATGTCCTTGGCCTTGG
This sequence comes from Phycisphaeraceae bacterium, assembly GCA_040902585.1. GTDB lineage: Bacteria > Planctomycetota > Phycisphaerae > Phycisphaerales > Phycisphaeraceae > JBBDXA01. Next base: position 15,914 of record JBBDXA010000137.1, on the reverse strand, counting down.
TGATCTCGGGTCGCTGCGTGATGTAGAGCCAGCCGTCGCGCTGGACGAGGCCGAGGATTTCGTGCAGGCCCGCGGCCCAACGGGTGTACTTCATCTTGTCCGCGTCGCCGAAGGGATTTTCGATCATCCATATCTCGCCGCGGCGCGTGCCGACCGCGAGTTTGCCATCGGGCATGAGTTCGATGCCGCCCGGCTCGATCACTTCGCCCTCAGGCAGCGTGAAGCGGGTCATGGGGTAGTAGTCCGCCTCGGTGGGATTCTTCACCTGCGCGAAGGCGCAAGCGGAGCCGAGTGCGAAGGTGAGAAACAGGATGCTGATTTGAGATTGGAGATTTCGCATTTTTGTTTTTGGAGCTTGTTTGAGATTTGGTGTTTGGAATTTGCGATTTCCGATTTCGGCTCACCACGTATAAGTCAGAACAATCGTCACCTTCCCGTTGCCTGTGATCGGCACGACCACATCCTTCTTGCCGCCGGCCTGACGCAATTGCGCCTTGACCGGCGAATCGATCTTCACCTTGTACTCCTTGCCGATCGCGAACGACCCATCGCTCTGCGCTTCGATCGAACCATGAATCGCCGCGAGGAAATTCAAATCCTTCACCGGGCCAGCCAGTTCGATGGTGATCGTCCGCTTCAGGCCCGGCTCGCCTTGCTTATTCACAGGCGGCACGCCTTCGTAGAACTCGCTGACCTTCACATCCTTGCCGAAGGTGTACATGAACGTCGGTCGGCGCAGCTTGTCGAGCTGGTAACCGACAAACTCATAGCCTTCGCTCTTCGTGACGTTGTTGATCTTCTTCGCCATGGGCCAGACGGAATCCATCGAAGGCAACAGCGCAAAGGGGCCGGCCTCGGGGAACGAGAGCACGTCGTAACCATATGGCCCCTGGAAGCCCGAGCCGCGGTCGACCCAGTGCTTGCTCGCATCGATGAACTCACCATGCCACGCCAGCGCGAGGCGGAACACGTTCGCATCCCACGCGATGTTCACCTTGCCGGGGTAACCCACACCGATCGCCCGCGGCCCCGCTCCCGCGATGAAGTTGCGATACAGCACCGCTTCCGTCTCGGCGACGAGCAGTATCTCGCCCGAGTTGATGCCCGGCGGCGGCGGGGCTTCGTTGCCTTTGCTCAGGTATTGCCACAGGGCTTCGATCTGCACGTCGGTCTTGCCATCGAGAATCTCGCTGCGCACGCTCTTGCCCTCCGGCCAGAACTGCGGCATGCGCGTGCCGGGACGAAGTCGCGCCGGATCAAGAAGATATCGCCCGAACCACTCGCGCTTCAGGCGTTGCGGCATGTAGGCAAGGTCCATCGCGGGCAGGCCGAGCGATTTCTTGCCGGCGAACGTGTGACACTGCACGCACGCCATGCCGCCGGTGCCTACGAGTTCGCGGCCATGCTTCATCGCATCGCGCGTCGAGACCTCAGGCACACTAACCGGTGCCGCAATCGCGTCAGCCTTTTCGAAGTCCGCAACCAGGTGCGACACCGCCGAGCCGAACACCGGCATGCGCGTGTTCATGTACGGCCGCACCTTCGTGCCTTTGGTGAGAATCTCATTGAGCCAGCCGGCGGTGAGCTTGGCGCCGACATCGCCAAGATGCGGCGGCAACCGGCCTTCGTCCGCGAGGTCATCGTAGGTGCCGGTGAAGTGCTTCTTGTGGCCTTCTTCAGGGCCGCCCTTGCTGCCGCGCGAATGGCAGGCGTAACAGTTGAGGGTGGACATGGTGAGGTCGATGCGGTGCGAAGCCGCGAGCGGCGAGGGCACGTCGATGGTTTTCAAGGTTGCGACAATCGCCTCGCGCTGAGCCTTCGAGAACGAGTAGTTCACGGTGTGGCCCGTGGGCTTCTCCGCGAGGCAGCCTTTGTCTGTCATGCCTTTGAGTGCGGCGAGCGATTTGGGCTGAAGCGTCATCGGCGAAGGCTTGTCGCTCTCCTTCATCTGATGGCACGTGGCGCAGCCGATGTCCGTGAAGAGTTTCTTGCCGATGGCGACGAGCGCGGGTTCGGGGACGAAACCTTCCACAGGCTTCGCGTCAGAGCCGATGATGAACTTGCCGGTCTTGCTGTGGCTGAGCACCCTGGCGGGCACGCTCTGCTTATTGATGCCCGGGCCTTCCCATCGCACATCCAACTCTTCGCCGCCCTGGGCTTCGAAGAAGCTGGCCGTGATGGCGTGCAGGCCCTTCTTCAACTCGATCGAGCCGGCCTTCTCGGTGCCGCCTTGAATGCGGTCGTTATCAACGACAAGGTCGCGCCCGATGACGAGCCTGCTGCCATCGTCGCTGTGCGTGTAGAAGGTGTAGACGCCATCGCGGGGGATGTCGATGTACCCGCGGAAACGGAAGGCGAAGTTGTCCTCACCGTTGCCTTTGCTGATGTCAAACTTCGCGATGGAGCCGGCGTCGGAAGGCTTGAGACGATCGAACTCCGGCAGCGCGTTCCACGAGCCTTGGTACATTTCGAAGTACACACCGGCGACGAGTTCCTTGTCGAGCCCGGCCTTCTTAAGCGCCTCATCATCGCTGTCGCGCACGCCGACGCGCGCTCCGCCGCCGGGCAGGCCGAAGGCCACCGCGATCGAAAGCGCTTCCTCCTTCGTCAGGTTCAGTTTCGGCATGCGGCCTGCGGGACGCCAGCGGTGCGGCTCCATGAGGAACGCGGCCAGCGCGGAGGCGTTCTGATATTTCGCCGCGAGGTCAGGCAGCGGCACGGTGGACTTGCCATCCTTCACGCTCGCCTCATCACCCAGCGGCGTGTGACAGGCGGCGCATCCGACCTCATTGAAGAGTTTCTTTCCGTCAGCGATCTTGCCCATGAGGACGGGAAGCGGTTTGTCGCCCTGGAGCGAGGCGAGGTAATGCGTCAGCGCGGTGTGACCTTGCTGAAGCATCTGTTCGGGGATGCCGTGCGGCGGGCCGGGCATGCGCGTGCCGGGCTTGGTCTTCTGCGGGTCGTCGAGATAAGCCTTGATCCACTGCGGCTTGAGGCGCGCGCCGACATCACCCAGCAGCGGCGCGCGGTTGGGCGCGATGCCGTCGATGACGGGTTTCTCCGTCGTGTGACAGGCGACGCATTGAAGTTCGTTGATGAGGAATCGGCCGGCCTCGGCTTGGTCCGCGCCGGGCTCGCTGAGAAAGCGGTCGAAGCCGGGCAGGTGCGGATGCTGCGCGTGAGCGGCAGAAGTAAGGAACATAAGCAGGGCGGCAACAGCGATGCAGCGCCCGATCCTTCGAGAAGATTCAATCATGGTGAAGACCTGTGCTTGATACGAACGGTTCATGGTTGCCGATCAAAGGACCGGCGGTTGAAACAATATAACGACGCGGCGCGGGATCGCCGCCGACCTTCATGTGGGATTGAGGAAGTGTTGGCGAAGGTGACACGGTTCAGTGGCACGCGCTGTGGGACCGTGAAGGGCGTGTCACGCCATGATGTCCTTCACCACCTTGCCGTACACATCGGTGAGTCGGAAGTCTCGCCCGCCGTACTTGTAGGTGAGGCGCTGGTGATCCAGGCCCATGATGTGGAGCAGGGTGGCGTGCAGGTCGTGGGTGTGGACTTTGTTGACGGCTGCGTAGGAGCCGAACTCATCCGTCTCGCCGTAACGCATGCCGCCCTTGACGCCGCCGCCCGCCATCCAGCAGGTGAAGCCCGCGGCATTGTGGTTGCGGCCGTCGGTGCTCTGGCCCTGGGCGGTGCGGCCGAACTCGCCGCCCCAGACGACGAGTGTTTCCTCGAGCATGCCGCGCTGCTTCAAGTCGGCAAGCAGGGCGGCAATGGGTTGATCGATGGCGGCGGCGTTGGCGGTAATGCGGGCCTTGAGGCCGTTGTGCTGGTCCCAGCCCCCCAGATGCAGTTCGATGTAGCGCACGCCAGCCTCGGCGAGGCGGCGGGCCATCAGGCATTGCGTACCGAAGTTGCTGGTCGCGCCCTTGCCGATGCCGTACATCTCGCGCACCTTCTCCGGCTCACTGGAAATATCCAGCACCTGCGGTACCGCGCTCTGCATGCGGAAGGCCAGTTCATAACTTTCAATCACGCCTTCGAGTTCAGGATTGGCGGGCGAACGCTGAAGCAGTTCGCGATTCATCTCCTGCAACAGGTCAAGCTGCTTGCGCTGCGAGGCACTGTCACTCTTGCTCTTGATGATCTGCCCGAGCAAGTCACCGCCCCCGGTGCCGCCTTTCCCGGAAGCGCCGATGCGTGTGCCCTGGTAGGACGCGGGGAGGAAGGAGGAGCCGAAGTTCTGTGCGCCGCCGAGGCGATCGGGTGCGTTGATGGTGATGAAGCCGGGCAGGTTCTGGTTGACGGTGCCCAGGCCGTAGAGCATCCACGCGCCGACGCTGGGTCGGACGAAGAGGGAAGTGCCGGTGTGCATCTCGATGGTGGCCTGCGGGTGGGCCGGGCTGTTGGTGTACATCGAGTTGATGAGGCACATGTCGTCAGCGTGCTGCGACAGGTGCGGGAAGACTTCGCTGATGGGCAGGCCGCTCTGGCCGGAGCGTTTGAACTTGAAGGGCGAGGCGAGGAGCTTGCCGCTGGCCTTGTCGTTCTGGGTGCGGGCGGTGAGGGTGACGGTCTTGCCGTCGTTGGCGGCGAGTGCGGGTTTGTAGTCGAAGGTATCCAGGTGGGACGGGCCGCCCTGCATGAAGAGGAAGATGACGCGCTTGGCTTTGACGGGGAAGTGGCCGGGGCGTGCGGCGAGGGGGTTGGCATACTCAGCGAGCCGGGCCGTGTCGGCCCGAAGCGTTTCGGCACGCGCCGCTTCGGTGGCGAGTCCGGCGAGCGCGAGGTAACCGAAGCCACAGGAGGCGGACTTGAGCATGTCACGACGGGAGAGGGAGGGAGTCGCCATGGGAGTGTTTCCGGGTGTTGGCTTCAAAGTGTGTTCAGCAGTCGGTCGTAGTCCGCGTGTGATCCGATCCAGAACCACACGATTGTGTCATCTTTCAGCACGCCCAGCGCCCGGTATCCGATGCCGATCCGAGCGGAGTAAATCGGCGGCCTGTCATGCACCTTCTTAAAGTGCAGTCCCGGGTGGGAAGGCTCCGCTGCGAAAAGGCGATACGCCTCCTGAGCCTGTTTGCGGGCGGCGATCGGGAGGGCGGCAAGCTGCTCGCGAAAGTCGCGGGTAGTCTTCGAGTTCATTCCTGCTCAGCGTTCAGTTCGCGGGTGGTTCCGGCTTCGTCTTCATCGAGCGCCTGCTGCGCCAGACCGGTAAGTCGGCTGGCGGTCTGGTCGATGCGGCGGTCGAAGGCATTCTCCGCCGCGAGTTCCGCGAGCAGCCATGACGCGAGTACATCCTGCTCTGCTTCAGAGCGCTTGGCGGCCTCGCCGAATGCCTTTTCCAATGCTTGAGTCATGGGATGGTTCATACCTTTATCGTAGACGCTCAAGGGTTGTCGGGCATGCTTGCAACGTTCGCGTCAGTTCAAATACCGAAACTCCGCACAAGCAAACAGCGCCTGACAAAGCGCCGTCCACCCCGCGGCCCGATCCTTGTCGTAACTCTCCACAAACTTCACCGCCCGCTCGCGTTCCGTGCTCGAAGCGGGTCGGCCGAGCGTTCGCATGTAGGCCCGGTCCACGCGGGCCGCGTCATCCTTCGCTTCCTCCTTCATCAGCCGCGCCGCCGTCGCCGAGGACTGCTCCAGCACGAAGCTGCTGTTCATCATGAAGAGCGCCTGAGTCGCGACCGTGGTCACATCACGATCGCCATTGACCATGCTCGGCTCCGCGAAGTCGAACAACTCAAACATCCCCGGCAGACTCGACCGCACAATCGGAATGTACACACTGCGCTTGCCTGCCAGCGCCTTGTCACTGTCAAACGCGCTGCCCTTGCCGTTGATCTCACCGATGGCGAGCTTCTGTACCGGCGAGCCTTGCGGCGGGGAGAGATCGAGCGTGCCGCTGGCTGAGAGCATCGCATCGCGAATGGCTTCGACTTCAAGCCGCCGCTGATTCTGCCGCCACACGAGGCGGTTCTCCGGGTCGATGTTGAAGTTCGCCTGGTTGAACGAGCTGGACATCTGATAAGCCCGGCTGAGCATGATCTCCTTGACCACGCCTTTAATCGACCAGTTCTTCTCGACGAGGCGCAGGGACAGGTGATCGAGCAGGGCGAGGTTGTTGGGCTTCTCGCCGGTCAGGCCGAAGTTATCCACGGTGCGGACGATGCCTTCGCCGAACAGATGCTGCCAGATGCGGTTGGCCATGACGCGGGCGGTGAGCGGGTTGTCGGGCGAGGCGATCCAGCGGGCGAGTTCGAGCCGGCCGGAGGCGTCGGCGGGAATGGCGTGGGTGCTGGTAGTGAGGACCTGGAGTACGCCGCGCGGCACGACCTTGCCGGGACGATCCACTTCGCCCTTGATGTAGATCGGCGTGTCGGTGGGCTTGGCGAGATCGCGCACGCCCATCGCGAAGTTGCCCTTTACAGGGGCGTCATCGGGCGCATCCTTCTTCAAGGCTTTCAATTCGTTCTGGAACCTGGCGATGTCCTGCCGCAGCTTTGCCAGTTCCTGCTTCGCATCGGCCGCATCGGCCTTCTTGTCCGCGGCGACCTTCTTCGGCTTCTTCGCCTCGGCTTGAAGTGCCTTCATCTGGGCCTCAGTCTTCGCGAGATCAGCTTCGACTTTCGCGATGCGCTTGCGCGTCTGCTCGGCGGCCTTCGCGTCGTCCGCGCTCTGTGAGTCTTCGGTGGGGTCACCCGTGAGCGACATCAGCTTGTCGCCGCTCTGCTTGTTCCCGCCGCCCTGTTTGCTGTTGTAACCGGCCAGGATGTCGGTGGAACGGAAGATGCCCGCGACGGCGTAGTAGTCGGCTGTGGGAATCGGATCAAACTTGTGATCGTGACAACGGGCGCAGGACACAGACAGCGCCAATAGCGAGCGGCTAACGACGTCGATCTGCTCATCCACGTTGTCCATCGTGTACTGAAGCTGGTTGCGCTCGTTCAGATCCTTGGGGCCCATCGCGAGGAAGCCGGTGGCGATGTGCCGCTCGTCGCGGGTGGAAGGAACCCACCCACGGGAGTGGGTGGGCTTTGTATTGACTGATTCCTGTCCCCTGACTCCTGACTCCTGCTCCAACAGGTCGCCCGCGAGTTGTTCCATGATGAACTGATCGAACGGCTTGTCCTTGTTGAACGCATCGATCACATAATCGCGATAGCGCCAGGCGTAGGAGTACGGATAGTTGCGGCTCATGCCCGTGGACTCGGCGTAGCGCACGATATCCAGCCAGTGCCGACCCCAGCGCTCGCCGAAGTGATTTGACGCAAGGAGACGATCGACCACTTTCTCAAACGCATCAGCGGAGGTGTCATTCAGGAAGCCGCGAATCTCTTCTTCCGAAGGCGGCAGGCCGGTGAGATCGTAAGTCGCCCGGCGAAGGAGCGTGAGCTTGTCAGCCGCCCACGCTGGTTTCAGACCCTTCGCTTCAAGAGAAGCGAGGATGATCTGATCGATGTCCGACTTGGCCCAGTTGCGGTCCTTCACATTCGGCATCGCCTGCTTCTTCGGCGCGACGAACGCCCAGAACGCTTTGCCCGCTTCGATGTCGATGCCGACTTTGATCGCAGCTGCCCGCTCGGCTGTGCGCGGGTCCGGTGCACCCATCTTCACCCATTGCTCCAGCACGCGAATCTGTTCATCGCTCAGCTTGGTCTTGGGCGGCATCTGAAGGTCTTTATCCGTCCAGCGGATGGCTTTGATGAGCAACCCCTTGTCGAACTCGCCTGGCACGATCGCTTCGCCCGTCTCGCCGCCCGCCATGACGCCCGCGGCCGTATCGAGCCGAAGACCGCCTTTGATTTTGACTGCTTTGCCTTCGTGCTCAGCCGCGTGGCACTCGTAGCAACTGGCGACGAGGATCGGGCGCACCTTCTTTTCGAAGAACTCGACCTCGCTGGGGGAGAGTTTGTTCGCGGGGGCGGTAGGGGCAGCGAGAAGGGGTGTTGCACACACAAACACAACGCCGGCCAGAAAAGGCATGCGAAACATGAAGTGACTCCTGCGGGGCGGGGCTAAACAACATTGTACGGGGAAATGAACCGGTTACGAAGAGCACCATCCCGACAGGGTGGTGCTGCACGCGAACGGCCTCCCCGCGTCTTCGATGCATCGAGCGATTCAGGTGAGCGTGCGCGATGGCACCACCCTGTCGGGATGGTGCTCGCAATTCACTTCGCCTTCTTTTTCGCCTCTTCCGCTTTCTTCTGCTGATACTCCGCCATTACCTTGTCCGGCTCATCCTTAAAGGCATCCAGACAACCCTTGCAGCAAACGTAATAACTCTTGCCTTTGTACTCGACTTTGATGTCACCTTCGCCGCCGGTGACGATGCATTCGTTGGCGGTGGATTTACTGGCGAAGTTCGAGCCCTTGCGGGTGTAGCCGACCTCGGCGATCTTGGCGAAGCTGTTGCCGTTTTTCCTCGAGTATAGAACGAGCAGGCGATTGTTCTGGGCGACAGTGCGGATGGTGATCTGCGCGGGGCGGTCGGGGCCGAAGTCTTTGTCGGCTGCGAAGACGAGCTGGTCATCCTTATTGACCGAGCCGGTGAAGGTTTCGGTGGACTTGCCATCAGGCAGGGTGGCGGTGAGGGTGTAGATGCCGGGCTTACCGGGGGCGTCAGAAGGCGCGATGTGGCCGGCCTTGTAGATTCTTGCATCCGTCGCATCGAACACGATCGCAGCCCGGCCATCCTTAAACTCCCACGCCCACTGGGCCTCTTCGCCCCAGGGTTCTTCGCCGCGGTTGCGGTCAGGAAGCCCGACGCCGCGCCATCCGCCAACGAAGCGCTGGATGGGCGCGAGGGCTTTCTTGTCGTCCTTGGAGCGGTCCTTCGGCGCGGCCGATTCATCGGCCTGCGCGACGAACGCAGTAAAACTCGCCACCAGCGAAACGCCAAGCAACACAATCAGCATGATTCGGGGCATTCGTATTCCTGTCATGGAAACCTCACAGGCATTCTATCGGGGCAACGACTGGCAACGTAGGATCATTGCCACAAAGGTACAATCGGTTGCGGAAGGCCTTGCCATTTATGCCGATTTCCCGCTCACCCCGACGCCTTTTCACAGCCCGCCTGGTCGCGGGCCTACTTCTGGTCATCTGGCTCGGCATGATGTGGATGATCTGGCTGCAACAGTCCGAAACCACTGACAGCATTCACGGAAACACTCTGCGCGGCGTCTCCACGGGCTGGTTCAAGTATCAGATCTTTGTCGAATTCGTCGATTCCGGAGTCAGTTTGGAGGAGTCGAGCCTGACCGAAGTCTTCCCGAAGCGGATCGCAAAGTCCGCCGGCGTCAGCGTCCTATCCGCATTGCTCTTTGTCACTATCCCTTTCGTCATCTCGAGAGACAGGACACCACGCGATCATTGCACCGTCTGCAATTACGACCTGCGCGGCACACCTTCGGACACCTGCCCCGAATGCGGCGCGAAAGACTCGCGGAAGGCGTGATGGTGTTCTCGCATCTATACTTTCATCATGCGAATCACCCGCATCATCACCGGGCTGCTCGTCTGGGTCGGCGTCTTCGCCGGGCTCCTATGGACGCTCAATACCCAGATCATGTCGCAGGGCAGCGTCGCCAGCAATCTTGTGCCTTCGCTCTTCTCCTACTCCACCGGCTCGCGCACCTATGCCGATCTCAAGATGGATCAGTCCGTGCGCACGGCTGTGGGCGATCCGATCTTCTTCATCCGCGACGATCTCACCTTCCAGCAAGTCGGTGAAATCGTTCGCATCGGTGAAGGGCCGGGCGAGACGGGGACGGCTGCGATCATCGGCATCTACACGCGCGACGCCCAGGCCATGTTCTACCCCGACCGCATCGCCGTGCCGCCCGGCTCAACTCTCTCCTTCTACGAAACCGAAGACAGCATCGCGTGGATGCTCAAGACGCTCATCCCGCCCGACAAGCGAGCGATCATCACGCAGGAAATCAACGACGCCATCGCCGCCAACCGCGAAGAGATTCTCGCAGCCCTTCTGCCGATCGTGAACGACACGCTTCAGGAAGCGCTCCTCGTCGTGCAGGATGAACTTCCCAAGTCGATCGCCCGGCATGCGCCCGAACTGGAAAAGCTCGGCTCCAAATATCAGGTGCAGATCATCGAGAAGAAACTCACGCCGCTGGTGAAGGAAGAAATCTGGCCGATCGCCAGGAAGAAGGCGATGCCGGTGGCGAACAAGATCGGCAGCAAGATCTGGGAACGCGTCAGCGTCGGGAAGTTTGCCGTGCAGTACATGTGGGACTTGAACCCCTTCGGCTCAGGCAAGAACCTGGAGAAATCCTGGAACGAATTCCTCGACAAGGAAGCGATGCCCATCCTCGAATCGCACACCGAAGAAATCATCGCGATGCTTCAGGAAGTCGTCGCCGAGGCATCGAAAAATGAAAAGGTCCGCGCGGTCTTCGGCGAGAGCGCGAAACAAGTGCTCGCCGACAGCGAATTGCACGCGGTGGTCTGGACCGTGCTCAAGGAGACGATCATCCAGAACCCGAAGCTGCACGCGGTGCTGGTGAAACACTGGACCAGCGACCGCGCCAAGGCTGCGATTCAGCTTGCAGGCCAGCGCATGGAGCCGCTGGTCGTGAAGATCGGCGACACTATATTCGGCACGGAAGAGACCGGCGGCATCTCGCCGCAGCTCGCACGGGTCATGCGCTATCGCCTCTTGCAGAAGGACACTCGCTGGTATGTGGTGAATCTGCCGGTGCACGCGGCGAACGCTGCCGATGCGGAGGACGGTCCGCTCGTGCTGCCTGTCAAGAGGGCGAGCGATCCGGTCGTGCATCCGTTTGTTGGCGGGAGGTGATCGCGGTCCCCACCCACAGGAGTGGGTGGGCTTTCGCCAGGTTTCCTGTTTCCTGTCTCCTGTCTCCTGCCTCCCGTCCCCTGTCCCCTCACTTCCCCGCCTTCGCTGTGACATACCGCACGCGATCGCCCACCTTCACCTTCAGCCCCAGACCCATCACCTTCGTGATTGTCACCCGGTCATCGCTCTCTTCAAGCAGCATCCCCAGGCACGCCCGAAAGTCTCGGCTCGTATTACTCACTATGTAGCTTGGCGATTCCAAAGGCCCATCGACAATCGCCGCGATCTCCTTCCTCACGCTCTCCTTCACCGCGCGGATCTTCCTCAAGGGGCACTCCACGATCGGGCCGGCCTCGAAGATGTCGATCATCTCGTTTCGCTCGAAGCCTTCGGTTTCCAGGACGTGCAGCGCAGGCTCGGTGTGCGCGTGGACTTTGCCGATCACCGCCTGGGCGGCGTCAGGCAGCAGCGGAATATAGATCGGATGCTTGGGCATCAAATCAGCGATGAAGCGTTTGTTGACGACACTGAGATAGTCCGCGGTGGGAAGATCGATCTCGAAGAAGTGTTTGCCAATGGCGTCCCAGAAAGGTGAGTTGCCCTGATCGGTGAGGATGCCGCGCATCTCGGCGATGACGAGCGTGTCGAAGAATTTCTTGAACTCCGCCATGAAGAGGAAGCGACCGACCGAGAGCAGGCGACCGTTGCCGCCGCCGCGGTATTCAGGGGCGAGGAACAGGCTGCCGATTTCGGTGGGGCCATTGTGTTCAGCGACGAGGTGCAGCGTGGGAATTTCCTTTCGCACCTTGAGCATTTTCGATTCGTGCAGGGTCTGCTCGATGCGGTAGGCGTAGAACGGCTCGAAGCCGCCGACCTTCGACCACACGCCGCAGGTGCCGACGATCTTGCCGGTGGTGAGGTCTTCGAGGACGAAGAGATACGGTTCGCCTTCGGGCTTGGCCTTGAGCTTGTCGAAGCCGTGCTGCGAGCCTTCGATGCGCGAGCGCAGCAGGCCTTCGTCGGCAGGCAGCGAAGTAAGCCCGAAGCCCGCCCGGCCGACGAGCGCGACCAGCTCCTTCAAATCATTCAAAGCTGCGGGGCGAAGTACGACCATGGGCACTTTTCCAATTCGTTTTCAACGCAGAGGCGCAGAGAAGCAGAGAAAGACGAAAGTGAAATCAGCATTGCGAATCAGTCCGATCCATTTCAGAATTCCTCTCTGTGAACTCATCCGCCTCTGCGTCTCTGCGTTCCAATCGAATACTTAAAGTGCCGCCAGACTCGCCAGCGTTTTCTCGACGATCCCGGCCACCTGGTCTATTTCATTATCGGTCACCGCGCCGATGGGGATCAGGAAGCGCACGCGCGTCGGATTGGAACCGGCGATGAAACAGATCACGCCGTTATCGAACAGCGTCATGGCGACTTTCTTCGCAGCGTCGGCTGAACCGTCGAACGGCGTGAAGGCGATCATGCCGCCCAGGCCGTAAGGCCCGCGCACCCAGGTCGGATGTTGCTTCGCAATCGACTGAAGCCTGCCGGTGAAACGATTGTGTACCTGCGCAACCCGGCCGCCGTCGCCGTAGTAGGAACCCGATGCGAGCGTATCCACAATCGCTTGCGCAGCCGTGATGCTCGCGGTCGAACCGGTGAACGTCTGGCTCATGAGCCCGGGCCTGGGCTTGTAGTCATCCGTAAAGAGCGTGGCGCAGACCTGCGTCATCTTGCCGATGGTGCAGATATCCACGTGTTCATCCAGCCCGAAATGCTGGAAACCGAACATCTGATGGAGTCTGCCGAAAGTCTGCACTTCATCGACGTAAACCGCGATATGGTTTTCCTTGAGCACTTCGATGAGCGCCAGGAAGAACTCGCGCGAGCCAGGCCTGAACCCGCCTTCACCGGCCACGACTTCCATCGGCATCACCGCGTGCTGACCGGGGTAACGCGCGATGTGCTGCTTGAGGATCGCGACCGCCTCCTTCGTGCTCGCCGCTGCGCGGTCGCCGTCGAAGTAAGGCACGTAATCCACATTCACCGTCGCCGGCATGCCTTCACGGTACTGCGGGCGATCGGTGATCTGCGAAAGCACGATCGTCCTGCCCATGAAACAATTCTCGAAGGCGAGGATGCGCGAGGCCGGTGCGTGCTTCTGCAAGGCGAGTTTCAGGGCGTTCTCGTTGGCCATCGCGCCGCTGGTGGTGAGGAAGCAGTGCTTCAGTTTCGCGCCGCTTTTGCAGGCGAGATCGGTGAGGGTTTTGCCGAGCCTGGCGGAGTTGGTGTTCTGCTGAAGGTTGCCCTGCATGACGGTGTCGCTGACCGCTGCGTCGATGCCGGACTCGACGAGCATCGGATGGCTGTGGCCGAAGTAGTGGACGCCGATGCCGGAGATGAAGTCGTACTTGACGCTGCCGTCGGCGAGCTCGACGAGTGAGCTGTTGCCGATGCCGCTGCCGAGATAGCGGTAGTACAGCCCGCCGCCGCGCACGTCGCCGAAGGATGCGAGCAGCTCGTCGTACCGCACCAGGCGCGCCGGGTCAGCCGGTTTCACGCCGATGAGTTTCTTCTGGTGCTCGGCCAGCGCGTCGAGGATGAGCCGCTTTGCCTGCGCGAGGCGCGGGTCGGAGGCGAACTGTTCAGCGATGAGTGTCATGGGAGTTTTCAGCTATCAGCTATCAGCCATCAGCAGGATGCAACATGCAGTGCGACGTTGGGTGCCATGGGTCGGCGAGGCTTTGCGAGCAGACCCGTGCAGGCGTCAACGGTCATTCGCACGGGTCTGCTCCGCGGACTCCGCCGACCCGTGGCACCCAGCCGATTCAGCTCTGATCTGAAGGCTGAAGGCTGCTCGCGGCCAGCTTCATCAGGTACAACGCGGTCAGCTTAGCCCGTTCGGTCAGGCTGTCCAGCAGGATGTATTCGCTGGTGCTGTGCAGGTCGCCGCCGCGCGGGCCCAGCGTGTCGACATTCGCCAGGCCGGCCGCGGCGAGCTTATTGCCGTCGCTGACGCCGCCGGTCGAGCAGGTGCCGATCTTCAGCTTGAGTGCAACGCCGGCTTCAACGATGCGCGTGAGGATGTTGCGCGTGGCGTCATCGAGCGTCTTGGGCGGCGCGTGAAACGAGCCGTGAAGTTCGGCAGTGATGCCATCTTTCTGATTCAGCCGGGCGATCGCGTCAGCAATCACCCGCTCGATCGCCGCCTGTTGCAGGCGATCCATCACGCGCACGTTGAAGCGGATCACCGCCACATCCGCGACGACATTCACTTCGCCGCCGCCATCGATTCTGCCGACGTTCAGCGTCGAGCCTTCGATCGCCCGGCTGGCGGCGGTCAGTTCGCAGACCGCTTCAGCCGCGGCGTGAATCGCGCTGCGGCCCTTTTCGGAATCGCGTCCCGCATGGGCGGCCCTGCCGTGAACGGTGATGGTGAAATTGCCCGAGCCCTTGCGGGATTCAACAATCGTGCCATCCTTCAGCGCAGGCTCGAAGAGCAGGCCCAGATCATGCCGACCCGCTGCTTCGGTGATCAGATGATGCGACCCCGGCGAGCCGATCTCTTCATCCGGCACGAGCAGCACTTCCCACGCGATCCTTCCCGCAACAGGGCTGCGCTCCAGCGCGAGAAGGGCGTAGAGCAGCACGACGATGCCGCCCTTGGCGTCCACCGCGCCGGGGCCTGTGAGTTTGTTGACCTCCGTCTCGATGCACTTTTGAAAGGGATGATCGACGCCAAAGACCGTGTCGTAGTGAATGCAAAGGAGCACGCGCGGCGAACCCTTTTCCGCGGGCTGCCGCATCGCCTGAATCGCTTTGCCCAGCGGCTGCTGAATGATGTTGCCCCTCGCATCGACGATCGTGCGCGGACGCGTGTCGAGCAGTTGCGTCTTCGCCGGGAGCTTCGCCAGTTCCAGGAGCAGCTTGCCCGCGACGGTCGCCAGGCCGGTCAGATTCTCGCTGCCGGAGTTGATGTCAGCGAGTTCGCGCACCAGTTGGCGCATCGCCTGATCTTGCGCATCGATCCAATCGAGCGTGGGTTTGAAATCAGACATCGTCGCCCTCATCCGGAAAACGCGCCGATGGAATAGTCGCCATAGATCAGCGTCCACAGGTGGCGGAAGAACGAGGCCAGGAAGAAGTTCATAATGATGATGGCGATGAAGCTGGTGACGAAGGCCTGCGTCGCGGCCCTGCCGACGCCGGCGGCGCCGGACTGACAGGTGAAGCCCTTGTAGCAACTGATCAAGCCGATGGCGAAGCCGAAGAACAGGCTCTTGCCCAGGCCGACGAGGATGTCATAACTGGGCACGAATCGCGCGGAGAAATCCCAGTAGTCCTGTTCGTTGATGCCGTAGCCGCGCACGCAGATGAACCACGCGCCGATCACGCCCATCAGATCGCTGAAGACGGTGAGGAAGGGCACCATCACAATACAGGCGACGACGCGTGGGACGACGAGATAGCCGACGGGGTCCGCGCCCATGACGCGCATGGCGTCGATCTGCTCGGTGACGCGCATGGAGCCGAGTTCCGCCGAGATCGATCCGCCGACGCGGCCGGCGATCATGACCGCGGCCAGCACCGGGCCGATCTGTTTCACGACGGAGATGCCGATGATGCCGCCGAGCCGGGCTTCCTGTCCGATGGATTTGAACTGAGCATAGGTTTCGATCGCCATGACCATGCCGATGAACATGCCGACGATGACCACGACGCCGATGCTCTTGGTGCCGATCTGATAGAAGAGGGGCAGGAGCTGGCTGGGGCGCGTCCAGCTCTTGATGCCGCGAAAGAACCAGCGCCAGGTGGAGCCGGCGAAGACGGTGAAGCGCCCGAAGCCTTCGAGGCTGTCGATGACTTTGCTGCCGACATAGGCGAGGTGGGTGGCGAACATGGCTGGGGATTGTACGAGGAAGCCGGGGGACGGGGGACTATCGAAAGCCGCCGAGCATGGTTCCAAGAAGAATGAGCAAGCCGATGCACACGCCGATGGCGCTGATGGCGGTGAGGGTGCGCTGGTTATCGGTGCTCGAACGCATGAACCGTTCGCGCGTTCTCAGGGCTGCGACGAGCAG
>JBBDXA010000136.1:0-26775 GCA_040902585.1 Phycisphaeraceae bacterium | reverse complement strand
AGCGCATCAGTTTTCCGTAAGCCCGACCCTCCCCTGGCCCCTCCCTAAGAGGGAGGGGAATCAGAAAAACCCATTCCTATTTGAGGTTATTCATGTCTGATAAGTTCGATCCCAACGCACAAACCCTCGGCGGCACCGCGGCCGCGGCCCAGCAGCTTCAGATTGATGTTGATGATGAGGGCGTGCCCGTGACTTACGGCAAGCTCGTCCGCGTCGGCGCCAGTGCGGAGGAGATCACGCTCGACGTGGCCGGCCCCCTGAAGCAGACCGCTGCGACGCGGGCTTCGATGAAGGTCGAGACCCGCATCATCCTGAATCCCTGGGCCGCCAAGCGACTGGCCATCGCCCTGGGGCAGACGATTCAGAAGTATGAAGAGGTGTACGGCGAGCTGGAGATCGACGAACGCAAGCGGATGAAGAAGTGAGGGGGAGAGGGTTTCGAGTTCCGGGTTCGGGGTTCCGGGTTGGGGTCCCCGGTTCGGGGTGCCACGGGTCGAGGAGGTCCGCCGACGAAGACCCGTGCTGGCGGTGTGTGACCTACCTATAAAATGATTGCCTTCGTCGTCCGCACGGGTCTCCTCGCAAAGCCTCGTCGAGCCGTGGCAACCGAGCGGACTTCCCATCCTCAAAACTCCTTCCCTTCCTTCTGCTCGGACTTGATCTTCTCCTGTAGCTTCTGCACCGCATCCTTCAGCTTGTTGGCCGCGGCTGCGTTGCCCGTATTCTCCAGCAGCGCGGCGTAATTCAAAACCGCCAGCGCGTAGTAGGGGTGTCGCGGCCCGAGCGTTTTGCCGATCGCGTCGATGGAGCGTTTGCAGTAAGGCTCGGCTTCCTTGAACTTGCCCTGTTGCACGTACAACCGCCCGAGGCTGAATGCCGCCTTGCCCACTTCCGCATCGTCCTTTCCTTTCGCCGCCTTCTCCGCAATCGCCAGCGCCCGCTTGAAGTGCGTTTCTGCCTCGTCATATTTCTCCATCGCGGCGAACGTACTTGCCAACTTGAAATACGCCTGCCCGACGGCCGGGTGCTCGGCTCCCAGATTCTTCTCCAGGATCAAGAGCGCCGCCTGATACAAAGGCAACGATTCGTTCCACTTCTGCTGGGCATCGTAAAGCTGCGCCAGACGATTCATCGCATCGACGTGAGGCGGTTTCCCTTTCTGCTGCGACTCGATGATCTTCAGTGCTTTCTGGTATTGCAGCGCCGCATCATCCAGCTTGCCGAGACGGAAGAACGTGTTGGCCAGGTCCGTCGCGACCGCGGCGACGGCGGGGTCACCATCGGACTTCGCTTCGCGGATCGCCAGGGCCCGTTCCAGGAGCGGCAGAGATTTGTCGTACTGGTTGCGCATGCCGTGCAGCGCGGCCAGATTCGTCAAGGCGGTGGCGACGCGTTCATCATCCTTCCCGAAGGCGGCCTCGCAGATGGTGAGGATCCGTTCGTAGATGGCCTGTCCTTCTTCGAGTTTGTTGGTGGTGCGATAGAGCGTGGCCAGACTCTGAAGCGTGACGATCAGATCAGGGTGGCCCTTGTCGAAGGCGTTCTCGATGATGGTGACCGCGCGTTTGAACAGGGGCTCAGCGAGGTCGAACTGCCGCTTGACGCTGTGAACGGTGCCCAGGTGATCGAGCGCGGCGGCGAGCCGCGTGTCCTTCTCGCCGAAGGTCTCGGCTGCCTTCACCGCGAGTTCGAACTGCTTCTGGGATTCGTCGTAGTTCCGCTCGCCGAAGGCTTTCTTGCCCGCTTCGATGGCCGCGACCCAGTCGCTGCCGGCGTCGGCGATGGCGGCAACGGTGATGAGGAGCGCGAGAAGAGTGGAGTAGAGCGGGAGTCGAAGCATGCCGGGCTCCTGAAGGGTCCAACCATTATACGGCGAGCACCATCCCGAAAGGGTGGTGCTATTGGCGATCGGCTGTCTGTGGCGAACTTCGCACTTGGGTTGACGAACGCGATGGGCACACCCAACGCGATCAGCACCACTCTGTCGGGATGGTGCTCCATGCCTGATCCTGTAGAATCGCAGTCGTCTACGTTGCAATGAGAGAACACATGACCGAACCAATGATTCAACGTATCGAGCCTGCTGCCCTCGCCGCGCTGGTCTCGGCCGCCGTCGCCGGGCAACCCGTGACGGACCTGCACACGCACGTCTTCTCGCCGCGGTTCGGCTCCTCGCCCGATCCGCACGGCCTGATGCTCTGGGGCATCGACGATCTGGTCACGTATCACTACCTCATCGCCGAGGTCTTCCGCGTCGTGCCTGCCAATGAGCTGCCGTACTACTCGTACTTCTCGATGAGCAAACAGGAGCAGGCCGATCACATCTGGAAGCACCTGTTCGTCGAGCGCACACCGCTGAGCGAGGCATGTCGCGGCGTGATCACCACGCTGTCGAAGCTCGGCCTGGACCCGCATGAGAAAACACTGGAGCCGTATCGCAAATGGTTCAGCGAACAGGAGCCCGGTGCGTTCGTCGATAAGGTGATGCAGATCGCCAACGTCGATCAGATCACGATGACCAACGAGTTCTTCAACGACAACGAGCGGCATCTGTGGCTGCACAATCCTGATCTGGCGGGCGATACGCGCTTCGCCCCGGTGCTGCGCATCGACAAACTGCTGCTGGACTGGCCGGGGGCTTCGACCACGCTGCGGGAATGCGGCTACGACGTGCGCGTGGATTTCTCCGGCACGACGATGGATGAGATCACGCGGTTCCTGCACGAGTGGATCGAGCGGATGAAGGCGGTGTATGTGGCGACCAGTTTGCCACCGGAGTTTCACTATCCCACGCTGCCGCCCGAGCGCAATCATGCGGATCGCATCATTCGCGATGCGCTGCTGCCTGTGCTGCACGAGAGGAACATGCCTTGGGCCCTGATGATCGGCGCCAAGCGAGGGGCGAACCCGGCCCTGCGCGACGCGGGGGACATGGGCGGTCGCGCGGACATCACGGCGGTGGTCAATCTCTGCCGGCAGTTCAGCGACAACCGCTTCATGGTCACCATGCTTTCGCGCGAGAACCAGCACGAACTGTGCGTCGCGGCCCGCAAGTTCGGCAACCTCTTCGTCTTCGGCTGCTGGTGGTTCCTCAATAACCCGTCGCTCATCGAAGAGATCACGCTCATGCGCCTCGAACTGCTCGGCTCCACCTTCGCTCCGCAGCATTCCGATGCCCGCATTCTCGATCAGTTGGTGTACAAGTGGGATCACAGCAGGACGGTTATCGCGAAGGTGCTGACGGAAAAATACACCGGCCTGGCGGAGTCGGGCTATCACGTGAGCGAGGAGCAGATCAAAAAGGATGTCGCGCTGCTCCTGCGGGATAACTACCGGAAGTTTGTCGGAATGACGGCGTGAAGAGAATGGGAGCCCCGTCCGGAAGAGCGCGGGCTGAGCGACGCACGCACGACGTTCTCCGAGGATCAGGCCATGAAGAACGATTCAAATCGAATATTGAAGCTCGTGATCCTGCTCGCATTCTCGTGCATCGCCTTCGCCGCATCTCCCGTTCACGCAGACGACGCCAAGAAGGAACCCGCCTGGCAGCCCGTCGAGAAGACCACATTCGAAGAGCGGACGAAGGCACACCTCGCCTATCACCCTGTTCCCTTTGACGCGCTGATGATTCCTTTCACCGATGTGCAGCAGCTCAAGCCCATGATCGCGAAGAAGGGGCAGAAGCCGGGCTTCGCGGGGCAGATGGAAAGATACATCGATCGCTACGTGCCGCTGGATGAGAAACATGAGGAGTACCTGGCGAAGCGCACGGAGCTAGCCGATGCGCCGTTGAAGCTGATCGCCTGGTGCCAGCAGAACAAGCTGGGCGAGTGCGTCGAATACGAAGCCCGGCGGGGGCTCGACAGGATTCGCGATTTCAACAAAACGGAATACAAGCCTTACCTTCGCGCCTGGCTGGCGGAGCGCGACAAGTTGCAGATCAGCTACAGCTTTCCGCTGCCGCTGTCGGGCGAGTGGTTTGTGGTGGAGGACAAGACGAAGCATCACCGCCTCAAGTACGGGGCGGCCTACGCGTTCGACATGGTCCGCAAGATCAACGGAAGCCAGTGCCGGGGACAGGGGCTCAAGAACGAGGAGCATTATGCGTGGGGTGAGCCGATCCTCGCGCAGGCGGACGGCGTGGTCACGGTGGTCGTCGATACCTTCGAAGACAATCGCCCGCGCGTGCTGGGCGGGTTCAACGAGGCGAACGTGGTCACCGTGAACTACGGCGGCGGCATCAGCGCGATCTACGGCCACTGCCAGAAGGGCTCCGCCCGCGTGAAGGTCGGCGACCAGGTGAAATTCGGCGACACGCTCGCCCTCGTCGGCAACTCCGGCGCATCCGGCGCCCCGCACCTGCACTTCACCATGCTCGATGCCGGCCACGTCTCGATCAAGGGTCGCTTCACCTTTCAGGCCAGCATCGGCAAGCTGTGGAAGTCGGTCGAGGGCGAAGACCTGCCCGAAGGCCGGACGGTGCGTAATGTCGTGACGGACGATGCGCCGTTGAAGCTGTTTGATTGAGAGAGATTTGGAATAATCCCTTCTGCCCGGTAGCGAAGTATGAGAGCTGCCACTTCTGAAAACCAGAATTCCCAGCCGCATCGATCCGCGTTCAGGCGCGTTGACCTGCGGCCATTTCCTTCGCCCGTTTCATCGCGGCTCGATCGCGATCACCGTGTCAGCCTTCATCATGTTGCGGAGGAAGTCGAGGTCGAAGACTTTCGGGTTGACGCGCTGCGGGTCGTCGGTCATTTCCGTGAGGAAGAGCGTCATGCCGCCGGGCTCGCCGGGCGTGGTGACGGCCACGCGCGTGTTGATGTACGGGCCGATGAGCGCGCCGGTCTTCTCGATGCGCTGAGGCCACTTCAGCTCGGAAACCAGCAGTGGCCGGCCACGATCATCGAGCAGCGCGACGCCCAGCACCTGGTAATGAATCGGATGGTAGTGGTACCGCGCCCCCGTGCCCGGCGGCTCGATGATGAAGCTCGTGTTCTGCCATTTCACCTGCGGCACCGGCTCACCTTCGCGCGGTTCGGGGATCGGCAGAATGCCCAGCAGCGCGGGGATATCCACCGGGCGCACAGGCAGCGGCGAGGAACGCTGCGAGTGATCGGAAGCGACATCCAGCGGCTTGCCGTCCTGCCTGCCGAGGTACAACTTCGTGCCTTCGAGCTGATCGAAGAGCCAGAAATACGTGTCGTTGGAACCGGCCCAGAGCTTGGTCTGGCCGAGCTTGCCGAGCGTGAGCGAACTCTTCAGCGGCAGGTCGAGAACGAGGCTGCCGTCGCCCTGTTCGAAGCGGTTGCCGCCTTTGGAATCGACCCAGCGCAGTTCGATCACCGCGCGAGCCCAGAACTTTTCGATGCCTTTGATGCGCTCGTTGTGCCTGCGGACCAGCTCCGCGTAGGTCGGCGTGTAGGCCGGTTGCTGGGCGGCATCGTTGGGAGCCGTTGCGCAGCAGCCGGTGAGGGCGAGGGCGATGAGAAAGGAAAGCACGAAGAAGAAAAGTCGGTAGAGCATGACGATGAAGCTGACGGGTGCGAGCGGAGGTTCAGTGTGCGGTTTTCTGGTGGTTCGTTGCACTCTGGATACCCCGATGGCTCGCCGACTCGCCATCGGGCTTGGTCTTGTCGACTCAGGACTCAGGACTCAGGATTCAGGACCCAGGACTCAGGACCCAGGACTCAGAGCTCGGCATTGAGGATTTCGCTGACCTGTTCGCCGACCTGTTGAATCTGCTGTTCATCCAGGTGCGGATCGAGCACGTCGATCGCTTCCTCTTCGTTCCACTTGCCGAACATGCCTTTGCTCACGTCGAGCTTGGGCGTCATCTGCCACCATTCCTGTTCGACCTCTTGCAACGTCGCGGAGCCGTCGTCGTTCGTGGTTTGAACCATCGCCTGCTTCTTCGCGGTGCCGTCGTAGCGCAGCAGTTTCTTCCGCATGAGGATGAGGGCGAGGACAAAGCGGAAGGCGATGCGGTTCTGTTCCTTCGCATCGGCGAGGCGACGAAGCAAATTCATGAGCACGTCATCGTCAACGAGAAGCTTCCTCTTTTGATTGGGCTCAGGCACGATCGCTTTCCAATGCCCGAAGAGTTTGGGCGGGCGATGGCCTTCCTTCCAGGCATCCATCGAGACATCGACGCGCCGGAATCCGAGCAGGGCGGCCGCGTCACCTTTGGCGGGCGTCTCATTCGGGTCCACTTCGACGAGCGTGGAGATGTAGGCTTCGCCCGGCTCCAGCACGCGGCCGGTGAAGGCGCAGTGGCCGGTGGTGCGGGCGATGTCGTACGTGGGGGCGTTGAACTGAGACATTGTGCATCCCTGCGAGTCGAGGCGATTCAACCACGGATAGCACGGATATCACGGATGGCTGAATCGAACTCTTCAATCCCTGATCCGTGCCATCCGTGCCATCCGTGGTCACTCTTCTGTGGCGTCTGCGACGCCAAGCTGTCTTGCCGCGCCGATGGCGGTCTGGTCGATAAGCGTGGCGATGGTCATCGGGCCGACGCCGCCGGGCACGGGTGTGATCATCGACGCCTTCTCGGCCGCGGGTTCAAAGTCCACATCACCGACGTTGCCTTCGTTGTAGCCCGCATCGATGACGATCGCGCCGGGTTTGATCCAGTCACCCTTGACGAACCGCGCCCGGCCGACCGCGGCGATCACGATGTCCGCCTGCTTGACGAGGCTGGCGAGCTCCTTCGTCCGCGAGTGACAGATCGTGACGGTCGCGTCGGCGCCGAGCAGCATCATGGCCATGGGTTTGCCGAGGATGGGACTGCGCCCGATGACGACGGCGTGCATGCCCGAGGGTTTCACGTCGTACGCTTCGAGCAATCGCATGATGCCTGCGGGGGTGCAGGAGCCGTAGCCGCGCTCGGGGTGACCGAGGGATATCGCGCCGAAGCTGTTGATGGTGACACCGTCCACGTCCTTGAGCGCGGGGATGGCTTCGAAGGCATCGCGTTCGTGAATGTGTTTGGGCGCGGGGTGTTGCAGGAGGATGCCGTGAACGGTCGCGTCCGCGCCGAGTTGCGTGATGGTAGCGACGAGTTGCTCGGTCGTCGTCGTTTCAGGCAGTTCGATCTTGCGGGACTTCATGCCAACGGCTTCGCAGCGTTTGCGTTTCATCTGCGTGTAGGTGACGGAGGCGGGATCGCTGCCGACGAGCACGGTGGCGAGGCAGGGCGTGACGCCGGTCTTGGCGGTGATCTCTTTCACGCGAACGGCGCAGCGGTCGAGAATCCGCTGGGCTACCGCTTTCCCATCCATGAGCGTGGCGGTGGTGTTCATGCGGGAAGTATAGAGGAAAGCATGGGGGTGGTGGATCGGATTCCCCTCCCTCTTAGGGAGGGGCCAGGGGAGGGTCGGGCTGACAGATCGCCGCGTGCGATGAACGCAGTTGGGGTTCAAGTGACGGCGGACTTCGCCGAGCCCGATCAGGCGTTCGTTCGCTCGACCCTCCCCCAACCCCTCCCTAAGAGGGAGGGGAGTCCTACACTGTGCGACATGACCGGTTCTCGCCGAAGGTATTGGCTCATCCTGTCGCTCCTCGCCATCGCACTCTGCGCGCTGGCGTGGGCGCGGCTGTCGATCGGCGTGGACTACCACTGGCCCGAGGGCAATGTGTTCTCTGCCTTCTTCCGCGTCTTCACGAAGGACTTCACCGGCGGCAATGATTCGGTCCTGTTCATCCGCATGATGCGCCTCATCGTCGGCATCGTTGCGGGCGTTGCGCTGGCGACCAGCGGCGTCGCGCTGCAGGGGCTATTGCGCAACCCGCTGGCGGAGCCGTTCATCCTCGGCCTTTCCAGCGGGGCGGCCCTGGGGTTCCTCGGCCAGCAGATGCTCAGCAAGTGGCTCGGCCACACGCTCGGGCAGATGTACGTCGGCGCCACGCTCGGTGCGGTCGCTTCACTGTGGATCGTCTATCTCACCGGCAGGCGGCGCGGCGTCATCGATCCGCTGGGCATGCTGCTCACCGGCGTCGTGCTTACCGCGGTCAACGGCGCGATCATCATGATCCTCTACCAGTTCAATACCGTTGGCGACATGGCGCAGCTCGCGGGCTGGATGCAGGGCTACATCGAAGAGTCGGCCGGTTCGATCGAACTCATCGTAATCACCATCGCGACGTTCGCGGGTCTGTCGCTGCTCATCGTGAAGGCGAGTGCGATGGATGTGGCGATGTTCTCCGACAGCGAGGCGATCAGTCTGGGCGTGAATCTGCCGCGACTAAAAGGCATGCTGTTTGTCACGGCTGCGGTGCTGGCGGCGGGCGGTGTGGTGTTGACGGGGCCGGTGGCGTTCGTCGGGCTGGTCTGCCCGCACATCGCCCGGCTCATGTTCGGACCGCGCAATCGTATGCTGCTCATCGCCTCCGCGCTGCTCGGAGCGATTCTCATCGTGTCAGCCGACACGCTCGCGGCCTGGATGCAGGCGGATCAATGTCCGATTCCCTGGCTGCGGAAGAAGAGCTTTCCGATCGGCGTGTTCGCGGCACTGCTGGGGGCGCCGGTGTTTTTATCGCTTTTGCGACGGAAGATGGGGAGAGGGGAGGAATAATGGGCGCCGCGGGTGCACCTGCGGTGCGACGGCTAAACGGGGGGCATGCGAGGGTTAGACCCAGGCGGGTTCGCTTTCCTTCGTGGCGTCTTTCGTGTGGTCGTTCCATTCGCCACTGAAGACTTCGGCCGCGGGACCGGTCATTTCCAGATGATTGTTCTTCTTCCATTCGAGCGTGAGGTCGCCGCCGGGCAGGTGAGCGAGGATAAGGCGGTCGGTGTGATCGGTGAGGACACCGGCGGCGCACACAGCCGAAGCGCCCGTGCCGCAGGCGAGGGTGATGCCGCTGCCGCGTTCCCAGGTTCGCATGGTGACTTCATGGCGCGAGTGGACCTGAACGAAGTGAACATTGATGCGGCGTGGGAACACCGGATGGTTCTCCACGACGGGGCCGACGTATTCCAGCGGCACCTTCGCGACATCCTTGCAGAAGAAAATGACGTGCGGGTTGCCCATGGAGACGCAGGTCATGCGCTGGTCCAGGCCGCAGTCGCTGATCCAGCTCGCGGGCAGGTTGGCCGGCCAGCCGATGAGATTGCGAATGGAGTGATTGACGACCTGTCTCAGGTCGGGAAGGCCGACGGGCACCTTCGCGGGTTCGAGGATGGGCTCGCCCATGTCGACGGTGACGTGATCGACCATGCCCAGGGCATCGGTGGTGTAGCTGAGCGTGAGAACGCCGCGACCGGTCTCAATGCGCATGGGGTTGGCGGTGGAGAGCGCGCGGTCATGGGCGAACTTGCAGACGCAGCGGACGCCGTTGCCGCACATCTCGGATTCGGAGCCGTCAGCATTGAACATGCGCATGCGCACGTGCGCATCGGTGCCTTCGGTCGGCGGCAGGACGAGGATGAGTCCATCGCCGCCAACGCCGGTGTGGCGGTTGGCGATGATGGGCGCAAGGGCAGCGGGGTCAGCGACCTGCTCGATGAAGCCGTTGACGTAAACGTAGTCGTTGCCGATGCCGTGCATCTTGGTGAAGCGCATGTCGGGATTATAGCGGGATGTTCAGCCGATCTGCATCACGCCCATCACCACGGCGATGACGACGATGCAAAGTCCCGCGAGCTTGATGCGGTTGACCTGCTGATCGATCTCCGTCGAGTCGATGGGTTTGCCGGCCAGTTCGCGAAGGTATTGCTGGCGCCAGGCGATGGAGCCATGTCGCCAGCTCTTGCGGCCGACGGGGATGCAGTTCAGGTCAGCCACGCTTTGCAGCGCGCCTTCCATGATGGCCGCGGCCGCGACGGGGATGCGCGAAGGATCACGCGCGTCGCGCGAGGCGGGCGGGGGTGGAAGTGTGGCGAGGCCGGCCTCAAGTTGCGCGATGAGTGTGTCGGCGTCAGGCAGCGGGGGGAGAGCACCATCGCGACAGGGTGGTGCTGTTGGCGCACGACTGTCCGATGCGAGGGAGGATGTGGGAATTCGTTCGCCCTCAGCACCACCCTGTCGGGATGGTGCTCCAGATCCCTGTTCATCGTGCCATTGGCGGGAGAGGTGTTGGACGGCGAAGGTGTCAGCTTGTCGTTCGAAGCGGCGCGAGACCCAGCCGAAGATGAAGAACCAGCCGACGATGGAAACGACGGTCGCCGCCAGTGCCGCGACATCGGGGTGTTTGAGCGCCTCGGAAACGGATGCGGGCAACCACGAGCCGGCTCCGCTCGCATCGATGCCTTCGAGCGTGCCTTCGATCAACCATGTCATCGCGCGGCGCATGACTTCCATCGAAGCCGCGGCCACCAGCAGCAGCCAGAAGATATGCCGCTTGCGGACATGGGCGAGCTCGTGCGCCATGACTGCTTCGACCTGTTTGGCGGGCATCGATTCGAGCAGGGCGTCAGTGAGGAGGATGTAGCGCACGGGGCCGAACATGCCCATGACCGCGCCGTTGATCATGCCGCCGAAGGTTCGCCACAGGAGCAGTTCGCGCACGCGCACCCGGTACTGATCGCACATGGCGATGAGCCGGTCGCGCAGTTCGCCCTTGGGAAGGGGCGCGGTGTCCCAGATGTAGCGCATGAGCGGCGGCGTGAAAATGAAGACCACCAGCGCGCCGCCGAGCATCAGGCCCACGGCCAGGTCCGCGCTTTTCGGATTGATGATGCGCACCGTTTCCCACCACGCGACGAGCATGAGCAGGGGCAGGCCCATGAGCGCCCACTGGTGTCGCACCTGTGAAAGCATGTACTGCCCGCGCGACCAGACATGCACCGGCTGGCCGCGGTCGAGCCTGCCCATCAGCGTGGCGGCACGCATCCGCGCGTCGATCGGGTAGTACGCCCACCACATCCACGCGTTGAGCGCCAGCGTCGGCGCGATGACGAGAAGCTCATCCAGCAATATGGGATCGCCGATCGTCTGCCGCAGGCGCACCAGCGCGCCCAGTGCATAGAGATCGACGAAGTAGGAGACCAGCATCAGGTACCGGCACGCCGCCTGTACCAGGTCGAGCTTGCGCAGCGCGGGGGAACCGACGACGGCCATCTTCCTCCTGCTCGCGCGGCACGCCAGCGAGAACACCACGGCGATGAACAACTTGGGCCCGATCATCAGGGCGAGACGGACGCCGTCGGAAGAGCCGGCGGCAAGCCAGTCGCGAACGGCCGATGCCTGACCCGGGCCGCCTGGCGTCACCAGCGCGTCATGCACGAACAGGCCCATGAATACGAGCAGAATCAGGATTGCCATGCGGACATGTTATGCGTCAACTGCCCAGCCCGCGCACGTTGGACTTGGTGTATTTCTCCGCCACTCTCGCGGCCTCGGCGACGGCGGGGTCCTTGTCGCTCTGAAGCGAACTGATCACGCCTTGCAAGGCGCGGTCCTGCTGGCTGGTGCGCCTGGAGTACTTGGCGCGGCCGAGTTCCAGCGTCGCCGCCACACGCCACGTCGGGTCTTCATCATTCTGCGCGATGTTCACCAGATCGCCCAGCGTCGGGCTGTCCGGCTCGCCGTAGCGCAGCGTGCCGATCACGGCCGACTTGGGGCCCCAGTACTCTTCATCGAACTTGTTCATGGCGTTGACCCATTTCGTGATCGCGTCACCCAATTCGGTGCCATCGCCCGACCAGTTGAAAATCTCCGTGCCCGCGGCCCGCATCAGTTCCATGCCCATCGTGCGAAGCGGCACGCGCTTGCTTTTTTCATACATGGTCAGGCCCAGCACCCACAGGGCCTTGGCGGCATCCATGGCGCGCTGCTTGGACTCGTCGTTGGGGCGCGCGTGCAGAACCGCGGCCCTCTTCATACCCGCCAGCGCCATGTTCAGCAGCGCCGCGTCAAAATCCGGCTTCGCCTGTGGCAACATCGGAGTGACGCCATCGAACGATCGGGCCGGCACCGCGCCCGCCTGTTGCAGGCTGATGAAGTGATCCAGAATCGCCTCGCCGACTTCCGCGCTGGTGCCGTCCGGATCGATCGCGGCCCGGTTGTCCTGGTAGTACCGAAGCAGGGCCTCGAATTGGCTGCTGGCATCGCCGGAGCCGGCCTCGGCGACCGGGGACAGGCGGGCAGGCTCGGCATCCTTATTCGCCGGGTCCCGGTTGAAGCTGGAGATGTCGTGTTTCTTCAGAACGAAATCCCTGCTGTAGTGGGTCGTCCTGCCGATGTTCCCGCCCAGCGTGACGAGCAGGATGACCACGATGAGGATGAGGATCGCGCCGGAGATGCCTATGCCGATCCAGAGTCCGCTGCTGCTCTTCTTGGGACGGTAGCCGGATTCGTACTCAGCATTGCCGCGTTGTGCGCCGTATCGACGAGCCATGCGATTCGCTCCGAATATGTGACTTGCGGGTGAGTGTGTCGCGGCATGCATCTGCCGCGATGCCATCATATCAAACAACGCGATCGCGCCGCGTTTGTCCGGCCTGCGGAAAGAAACAGGCGAAAGACAAGGGAAAATCACTTCATGCCGAAGAACCCGCGGATGCGGAAGAGCAGTTCGCTGGCGAAAGTGCGCTGCTGGTGAGCGCGGGTCGCCACGTCGCTGCCGTGCAGGGCTTTGTCGTTGCGCACGCGGCGCAGGGCGACCACGTGACTGATTGCTTCCGCCACGGCCGGGCGGCGCAGGATGATCGGCTGAATCACCTCGCGCGACAGTTCGTACAGCGTCGCATCGGTCACCGCCACCACCGTCGCCCCGCGAGGCGAACCGGTCAGCAGTGACATTTCGCCAAAAAACTCTCCCGCGCCGATGCGACCGACCGGCTTCATCTCGCCATCACTGAACACCCGCGCCTCCAGAAGACCGTCCACCACCACGAACAGCGATTCGCCCGCCTGTCCCTGTGCGACCACCTCATCGCCCGTCTTGCAGTGATGCTCCACCACCGCCCGCGCCAGCTCGCCCAGTTCCAACGCCTCCAGCGGTTCAAACACTTCCACTCGCGCCAGAAGTGCATCGCGTTCGTCCCGCCGGCTGATCTGACGATGCGGCATCTCGGCGTGATACACATCGCGCTTCGGGTACGGCACGTTGTAGCCCGCCTGCCAGAGCTGCCGGGAAATGGATATGTTGACCTTGTCCTTGGTCAGATCGACGTTGCGAAAATTCGTCAGGTGAAATCGCACGCGGTAATTCGCGCCGGTATCGCCGAACGACGCCAGCATTACATCCGGCGGCGGCTCCGTGAGAATGCCATCCACCGCACGTACCGCGGCGAGCAGAACGCGCTTGGCATCAGGCGGCGCGACGCTGAACTCAAGCGTGACGCCGACCTCGGTGCGGAACACATCCGGATGCTGGCCGAAATTTTTTAACTTGCGCTCGGCGATGTAGCTGTTGGGCAGGATGACCGTGGTGAGTTCCAGCGTGACCAAGCGTGTGGCCCGCCAGTTGGTTTCAGCCACGCGCCCTGCCTGGCCGTCCACTTCGATCCAGTCCCCCGCGCGGAAAGGAGATTCCATCGAGAGCGCGATGCCTGAGAAAAAGTCGCTGATCATTCGCTGGAGAGCGAAACCGAGGACGACGCCGACGACGCCCGAGGAGACGACCAGGCCGGTCAGCGGTTGGTGCAAGACGAGGGTGATGATGATGCCGATGGTCAGGATCACCAGCAGCAGGCGGACCACGGAGATGAGCAGCTTGGGCGCGGGCCGCTCCTGCCGGGTTTCAAATCGACGCCAGAGGAAGACGTCAACGCCCCGGCTGATCAGGAACGCAGCCGCCAGCCAGACCAGCGTTTCCGTCGCGCCGCGAAGAATGGCCTGGAACTGCGCCTCCAGCGGCGCCTCGCGCGACACGAGGTATCGATCAACACCCACCATCACCGCCGCAGCCAGCAGGACGAGCAACAAGGGTGACAGAATGGCGACCACGCGACGATCCAACAACAGGAATCCTTTCGCAGACGACGGGCGATTATAACTCTCTCGCCGAGACGATATAATCCCCGCTTCACTCGCCTGTGCGCGTCAACTTTTTATGGAACATGGTCAGCTCCTTTACGACATCGGCATCGCCATCATCACGGCGACCCTCTCAGGCCTCGTCGCGTACTGGCTGCATCAGCCGATCCTGCTGGGCTATTTGCTGGCCGGCGCCCTCATCGGGCCGCAGGTCTTCGAGGTCGTGCATGAACCGGAAAGCATCGAGATCATCTCCGAAATCGGTTTGATCCTCCTGCTGTTCATCATCGGCCTGGAACTCAACGTCAAAAAGCTCCTCGCCTCAGGGAAGCAACTGCTGGTCACCGGCTTTGGACAGTTTCTCATTTGCGTCGGGCTCGGCTGCGCGCTATTCAGCATCATGGGCTTCCCGATTCTCGGCGCGAAAAACGACGGCCTCTACCTGGCGATCATGTGCGCCCTATCGAGCACGGCCATCGTCGTGAAACTGCTCTACGACAAGGCCGAACTCGACACGCTGCCCGGCCGCATCACGCTGGGCGTCCTCGTCGTGCAGGACATCTACGCCATCTTCGTCCTCGCCTTCCAGCCCAACCTCGCCGACCCTTCCATCGCGCCGATCGCCAAGGCCATGTTCTTCACCGTCGCCCTCCTGGTCGGCGGATTTCTTTTCTCCAAGTACGCCTTGCGCTGGGTCTTCACCTCCATCGCCAAGAACTCCGAAATGGTCCTGGCGGTATCCATCGGCTGGTGCTCAGCCGTGGCGGCGACGGCCTCGGCACTAAACCTCTCCAAGGAAATGGGCGCGCTCGTCGCAGGCGTCTCCATCGCCGCGTTCCCTTACAGCATCCATGTCACCGCCAAGACGCTCCCGCTGCGTGACTTCTTTCTCACGCTCTTTTTCGTCTCGCTGGGCATGAAGATCACCGCGCCGTCGTGGGACATGGTCGTGCCCGTCTCAATCGTCGTCACCTTTGTCATCGCCTCGCGGTTCATGTCGGTGTATCCCCTGGCGCTGGCGACGGGCGCAGGCCGGCGAGCGTCGTTTGTCGCCTCGCTCAACCTGGCGCAGGTCAGCGAATTCTCTCTCGTCATTGCCACGCTCGGGCTCAACACCTTCCATCACATCGAAGCCCGCACCATGGCCATCGTCCTCTACGCGATGGCGATCATGGCGGTCCTCTCCTCCTACGCGATCCGCTTCAGCCATCCGCTCTTTCTGCTCTTTGAAAAGTACATCGTGCGCGCCAAGCCCGGCGCGCAGGCATCGCTCACCGAGGATGAAGCCATGACGCACGACATCGTGCTGCTGGGCTTTCATCGCGGCGCCCGCGCCCTGGTTGAAGCCCTCGCTCGCTCGCATCCGGATTTTCTCAAACGCCTGCTGGTCATCGATTTCAACCCCGTCACGCTCGAGGAACTGAAGAACCGGGGCATTCACGCGGTCTTCGGTGATATCAGCAGCATGGAAACACTCGAGCACGCGCACCTCAAACACGCGAAGGTGATCGTCTCGACCATTCCCGACATCCTTCTTAAAGGCGTCGATAATCACGCCCTCGTGCGCATGTCCAAGGCGATCGCGCCGCATGCTCACGTGGTCGCCACAGCGGACGATGGCACGCACGAACAACGCCTGCGACAGGATGGGGCTCACTACGTCATTCGGCCGCACGACCTGGCGGGCGAACGCCTCGCGGTGCTGCTGACGGACGCAAGCTGGTTCGGCGATGCGCAGGAAAAGATCGTGGGGTGAGAAAATCTTGAAATGCCTGAATCTTGAAATCCTGAAATCAGGCAAGGAAACTGTTCAGGTTCCATTTCCTGATTTATCCATTTCATGATTTCAAGATTTCGTTCTTACTCTTCCACCGTCGTCGGATCAGGCCGATAGATGCGCGTTTCCAGGGCCCAGATCTTCTCCGTGAAATTCCCGCCGACCGCTTCGCTCTTCATCGACTCGCCTCGCGCGGCCGCGATCGCCATCTGCATCTTCGCGTCGAGGTTGTCGATGTGCGAAACCAGAATTGCCTCGGGCGTCGCGGGAATCTTTAAGGCCCCGAAGGCAAGCTGGCCGTGGTGCGAGAGGATGATGTGATGCAGCACGCGCAGCACCGGTTCAGGCACCGGCTCGCCAAGCAGCGCGCAATCCTCCGCCCGCCGTTGCAGCCAGATCACCCCGCGGGCGATGTGGCCTACGAGCTGGCCGTCGTCGCTGTAGCTGAAGCCGTTCTCCCACGTGAGTTCATCGCATTTGCCTAGGTCATGCAGGAACAGGCCCATCAGCACGATGTCGCGATTGATCTGCGGGTACAACGGCAGGATCACGTTCGCGAGTCTAAGCAGTTGTAAAGTATGCTCAAGCAGCCCGCCCAAAAAGGCGTGATGCAGGCTCATCGCGGCCGGTGCCTGTTTGAAGCGGTTCATCAGCTCCAGGTCTTCGGTGTACATTCGCGCCAGGGCCTTGATCGGGCCATACTCAAACGTGCTGACAATCTGCATCACCTCGGCGAACATCGCTTCCACGTCGTATTGCGTGGAGGGGAGCAGGTCCGCCATTTCACCAGCCGTGGGCGTGGCGACGTTGATCTGCTGGATGACGATCTGCATCTCGCCCTGGTAAGGCTGCGTCTGGCCTTCGATGCGGACGAAGCCGTCGGTGGGGAGAATGCTGAACAGTTCTTCCGTGGCGTTCCACATGCGGGCGGGCGTCTGGCCGGTCTTGTCGGCGAGCAGGCACTTGATGTAAGGCTTCTGGGTCTTGGTGCGCCCGAGCTGGCAGTTGCGAATGGCGTAAACGCCTTCAATCAGTTGGCTGGGTTGAAGGTCGCGAATGTAAGTGCGCTGCGGCATGTTCTGCTCCGATGGCGGGAAAGCGGGCCATCGTACAGAAGGAGCGACGTGACGTCACTTCGAGCATCATGAGCACCATCCCGAAAGGGTGGTGCTAATAGCGCACAGCACACCGTGGCGATCGAGGCGTCAGGTGTTCGTGCGCCATCAGCACCACCCTGTCGGGATGGTGCTCCCGCTTCGCGTTCAATGATCCAGCAGCTTTTCGAAGATGACGAGATTGTCTCCGCGGTCCAGGTCCCAGCGGATGCCCACGATGTCGTACTCGTGGCGGATTGCCAGGTGCAGCAGAGCCCGGTGCTGGTTGTGACACTCCAGGCGGATTGAAGTGTATTCGTTGTCCTTGGCCCATGCCTGTGCCGCTTCGACAACCTGCGATGCGATGCCGTGACGATGAAGCTCCGGCACCACGCCGACGAGCCAGGTGAAGAACACACCCGGCTTCAGTTCAAAGCCAAGGTAAAAGCCGACCGGTCGCTCGTCGATGGAGGCGATGAGCATGAGGATGTTGTGCCTGCCGAGGAATCGCCGCTCGAAGAAGGCAAGCTCGCGTCGCGGCTTGAAGATCTGGTTGTACAGATCAGCCACGAGTTTCACTTCGCCCCGTCCGACGATGTCAATCTTGGCATTGGCCATGCGAACAGGTTAGGCGCGGTGCGGTGCGTTTGCAAAGACAAGGCCCGCGGAGGGTGCGGGCCTTGCTGGGAATTCAGTTGAACAAGTCGGGTGTCAGGCGCGGGACATGTACGAGCCGTCAGCGGTGCTTACGCGGATGGTCTCGCCGATGGCGATGAACCCGGGCACCCTCGTCTTCAGGCCGGTTTCGAGCTCGGCCTCCTTGAGCTGGTTCGTGGCCGTCGCGCCCTTGATGCCCGGCGGCGTGTCCTTCACCAGCAGGTCCACCGTCTTGGGCAGTTCCACCGTGATCGGCTTGCCTTCGATCCACATCACCACGAGCTGCGTGTTGGGCTTCAAGTACAGCATCGCGCCGCCCAGCACATCCGGATCGATATTGAACTGATCGTACGATTCGGAATCCATGAAGACCGGACCCGTGTTGTCCGCATAGAGAAACTCCGCGCCGCGGCGATCCATATCAACCTGATCCATTTCCTCACCGCTGGAAAGGCGCTTGTCGAGGACGGCCCCGTCACTGAGGCGTTTGAACTTGATCTGCACGAACGCGCGGAGGTTGCCGGGCGTGCGGTGCGTGACGTCAGTGAGGACGTAAAGGTTGCCATCCATGCGGATAGCCATGCCGGGACGAAGGTCGTTGGATTTCACGGTCGAAGCTCCAGTTCGGTGGTTGCGTGTGTTGGGGCGGGGATTCTAGCAATGGAAGGGATGAAGGGAAAGACGCCTTCCTTTTCAGGCGGCTATAATCCTTGCATGGCCGAAGCTGCGGACATTGAGCGATGTGTTGACGACGTGGTACGGCAGTTCCGGCCGCAGCGGGTAATACTCTTCGGCTCTTATGCCTATGGAATTCCGACGACCGATTCAGACGTCGACCTTCTGATCGTCATGCCCTATCGCGGTTCAAATCTGGATGCAGCAATCCGAATCCGTCTGGGCTTGACTGTCAGCTTCGCACTCGACTTGATCGTGCGCTCGAAGCGCGAGATCAAAGAGCGCATCGCCATGAACGATTTCTTCCTGGCCGAGATCATGGAAAAGGGGCTCGTTCTTTATGCTGCCGACGACACAAGAATGGGTCGCCAAGGCCGAAGCCGATTACGACGTCGTCTGTCTGCTGCTCAAGTCGCGCAAGCGTAGCCGGTACGATCCGATTTGTTTTCACGCGCAGCAGTGCGTCGAAAAGTATCTCAAGGCCAGACTCAACGAATCCGGCGTACCGTTCACCAAGACGCATGATCTGGTGTTGCTGCTGCATTCGACTGTGACGATCGAACCGGCGTGGATTTCGTATTTGAACCCGATGAAGGCACTGACCATCAGCGCGGTGGCACCTCGGTATCCCGGCATGAACGCGACGGTGGTTCATGCGCGATCAGCAGCGAAGCTTTGCCGGCAGTTCCGGGAAGAAGCTCGGCGGAGCCTTGGCGTGTGACTCACGCCCCCACCCCCGCCGTCTTCTCCGCCGGCATCTGGAACGCACGCGCGCGGAACAAAAAGTCCACGATATTCCCCTCGTGCGGCTGCAACCAGTCGAGCTTGATCGTCGGAATCGGCCCCAGGTTCAGGCGATCGATGTGCGTCGCGCGGAGCATTTCCTGTTGCCATTCCTCGTTGTCACTGATGACCGTGCCGACGAGCGTCGGGCCGATCTTCTCGAGCATTTCTTCCTGCGGGCACTGCACGACCGTCGCGAAGGGGAACATGTATTCCTTGTTGGCGATCTGTTTCTCGGGGCTTTCGCAATGGATGACCCAGGGCCGCAGGTAGGCAGCGTGTTCCAGCTCCACGAGGCGCGGGCCGTACTGCGAGCAGAGATCGGTGACGCCAGGCTCCTTGCACATGGTCAGGATCGACTCGTTGATCGCCTGTGCCTGGCCCGGCACAGTGAAGGCCGCGAGCTTGGCGTTCTTGTCTTCGGGCGGCAGAGCCTCGATCTTGCCGATCTTCTCGGCGACAGCCGCCGCGATTTCCTTCGTATGCCTTGACGCCCAGATGCCTGAGCAGTTGATGCAGCCGCGACCGCTGTTGAGGTAGATCGAGTCGGCGATGATGTCGACGTACTTCTCCCACTGATCGACCTTGTCATCACCGATGAGAATCTTGGAGTAGCCCGGGCCATGCACCTGCACCGCGGGGTTGCCTTTGTATCGCTCGACCGTCGGCGCGCCGCCGAAGATCATGACCCGGCCGACACGGGCGACAACCTCCGCGCCCATCTCCGCGCCGCCGGGATAAATGCTGATCGCTTCCTTGGGGATGCCCGCCTCGGTGAACGCCGCGAACATGCGATAAGGCGTCCACGGCTCCTGCGGCCCCGGCTTGAGCACCAGGCCGATCTGCATCGGAATGACAGGCAGCCAGAGCGTGTGAACGCCCGGTGAATTGGAGGGTAGCACCATGCCGAGCGCCGGCGACTGCGCCTGGTAGCTGACGGTGACACCGCGCCCTTCGTCGCCGTAGCCGCGGGTGAGAATGTCCAGATCGAGCCCGCGCGTCAGGCAATCGAGAATGTGATCCATATTGGAGAGCACGAAATGATTCTTGCTCATGTTGGCCGCGGCCATGTGAACAGGCAGGCCGGTGGAAGCGGACTGTTGACGTGCGAAGTCCTCGGGGCTCTGCGTGCCGTCGCCCATGGGGAGCGTGGCGCTCAAGTAGAGGTCCGCAGCCTTCTTCATGATCTGCACGAGGTCGGCGCAGGGGATCTCGCGGAGCACATCGCGGGCCCGCTGGGCCTTCTTGATGTCCCGGGCGAGGAGGCCGGGGTTGGCCTGTCCGACCTTGGCGAGTACTTCGCCGGTGACGAAGTGTTTGACGGAGTCGAACTCGAGTGATTCGTAGGGCTGGCCCCAGCGGAGAACGGGGAGGGTGAGCATGATGAAGATCCTTGGAAGCGTTAATCTCGAATAGTACGATTACGTATTAGTTGGAGTGGACATTCTAGCGACCGGTCGGCCGCGATACAATGGGGCCATGACACGTGCAGCCCGGCAACTCACGACGGCCGACCAACTGTTCCGCATGCCCGGCGGAAAGGTGCGCCGCGAGCTGATCAACGGGGAGGTCCGCACCATGGCGCCAGCGGGATCCGAACACGGCTTCATATCGATTCGCCTCGCCCGAGTGCTCGCCAATCATGTGGAGAGCAAGCGTCTGGGCGCAGTATTCGCCGCCGAGACAGGATACGTCATCAGTCGCAAGCCGGACACCGTTCGAGCGCCGGATGTGTCGTTCGTGAGCCGCAAGCGGATTCCCAAGACGGGGATTCCCAAGTTCTTCTGGGAAGGCCCGCCTGATCTGGCGGCTGAAGTGATTTCGCCGGGCGACACGATCAACGAGGTCACCGACAAGGTGAAGATGTGGCTCAAGGCCGGCACGAAACTCGTGTGGGTCGTTGATCCGCATATGAAAACTGTCACTATCTACCGCTCGCCGCGCAAGCTGCGCATCGTCAGCATTGACGACGTCCTCGAAGGCGAGGATGTCGTGCCGGGGTTCAAATGTAAGGTAAGCGATATCTTCTGAGCTTTGTCCGTTGCGGCGACCGATTACCCGCGCATCGCGTGTCGTGTCGTGCGACGCTTCTCTCATAGGAGACTTTATCTTGCGACTTATCATTGGCCTGGCCGCCTGTTTTGTGTTCATCGCTTCTGTCCAGGTGAGCGCTAAGCCGCAAGCGGCTGATTACATCATCATCGTCTCCAAACAAACCCGCGCCGACGCCGCGTGGGCGAAGGTCGTTGACGCCCTCATCGCCAAACACAAAGGCGAAGTCGTCGAGTTCGACAAGTCCGTCGATGAAGCGCTCACCTCGCTGAAACAGTCGCATCCGAAGTTCACCTGCTTCGTCGCGACGCCCGCTGAAGCCTCGCGCGAGTTCGTCATGCGCGTCCATCGCCTCACGCGCCAGTACGATGATGATCCCTACACCGACACCCTCTGGGGCATTCTCACCGGCTACGACGCGGCCGACGCCCTGCGCATCGCCAAACATGCTGAGCCGCTCACCATCAGGAAGGTCGCCTCCGGCACCGAGCTCGCCATGGAGATGGTCCCCGAAGGCATCTGGTACTGCGAGCTGATTAAGAACAAGATGGTCCGCAAGGACAAGGGTGATGAAGCCAAGGTCGGCCAGTGTGAAACAGACACCACCAAACTCCTCGTCAACACACTCAACGATTATCACGCCGACCTCTTCGTCACCTCCGGCCACGCCACCGAACGCGACTGGCAGATCGGCTATCGCTACCGCAACGGCTACTTCAAGAGCACCGACGGCAACCTCTTCGGCCTCGACACCCAAGGTCAGAAGCATCCGATCCAATCCGACAACCCCAAGGTCTACCTGCCCATCGGCAATTGCCTGATGGGCCACGTTGATTCCACCGATGCCATGGCCCTCGCGTGGATGCACTCCGCAGGCGTCAACCAGATGATGGGCTACACCGTGCTCACGTGGTACGGCTACGCCGGCTGGGGTTGCCTCGACTACTTCGTCGAACAGCCCGGCCGCTTCTCCTTCACCGAAGCGTTCTTCGCCAATCAACATGCGATGATCCATCGCCTGGAAACCTGCTTCCCCGACAACGCGAAGGATGAACTCAGCGCCTCGCTGCGTCCGACCCGCCGCATCACGCCTTCGCCCGCGGCGACGCAGCTCAAGCTCACCGCTCAGGACGGCTTCGGCCTGCTCTACGATCGCGACACCGTCGCCTTCTACGGCGACCCCGCGTGGATCGCCCGCCTCGCCGCACCCGCCGCCGGCACCCTCGCCTACGAACAGTCGCTTACCGAGAAGGACGGCACGTTCACGCTCATCATCAAACCCAACCGCGGAGCCAAGAGCTTCGAACCGGTGAACACCAACGGCGCCCAGCGCGGCTGGCGCCCCATCGTCGCCTTCCTTCCGCATCGCATCGGCAAGGCCCAGGTCACCGAAGGAGCGGACCTGAATCCGGCCGTGACCGATGACTTCATCCTCATTCCCAATCCGCGCGTCTGCGATCCGGATCGGGCGTACCGCGTGACCTTCAAATCCACGCCGATTGCGAAGTAGCAGTTGCCTTGGGCGCGAGTGCAGGTCATAATTCACCAAGAGATAGATAAGTGAGATGTGGCACTGATCCGGGGCACAAGGATTCGAATGTGTCGCGACACAAGCGCCAACGCACGGGCTTCACCGTTCCCGAACTGCTCGCAGTCGTCGCGATCATCATCATCCTGCTTTCCCTCCTCCTCCCGCAACTCGGCAAGGCCAGGGAACATGCCCGCGTTGCCATCTGTCTTTCCGGTCAGCATCAGCTTTCCGTCGCCTGGCGCAACTACGCCAACGAGAATCAGTCCCGCCTCGTCGGCGCTCACACCGGCACGCTCAGCTATGACTGGGTGAGGAACCTGGCCGCCCCCATCATTCCCGCCAACGAAACCGAAGAAGCGATTCGCATCGGCAAGCTCTGGCCCTACATCAATGACCTGGCGCTTTACAAGTGTCCTTCCGATCCGAGGACGGATTACCTGCGCACGTATTCGATGAGCAACTTCGTCAGCGGGACGAACAACTGGTACGTGGAGCCGGTGCTCAAGAGCAATGCGTTTCGTCAGCCGGGCAAGACGATGCTCTTCATCGAAGAGCCTGACCCGCGCGGTTACAACTGGGGTTCGTGGGTGATCTATCCGAAGAACCACGCGAGCAACACCGCGTACATCGACTGGCCCGCCAGCTATCACTACGGCAAGGCCGCCACGCTCAGCTTCCTCGACGGCCACAGCGAACTTTGGATCTGGGAAGACCCACGAACGCCGTTGATCCAGTCGTTTCACGCGGTCCACCCCAACAGCAAAGACCTTCAGCGACTCCAGGAAGTCTATAACCCGGGGGAGTTCTGAAGCAGAGGGCCAAGGGCAGAGGGCCAAGGGCCAAGGGAAGAGGGCAGAGGAATTAGCAGGTTGTCAAAGAGCAATGCAAGACAGGTCAAATCTCAAGTCTCAAGTCTCAAGTCTCAAGCCTCAAGCCTCCGCCTTCGCCACGCTCCACGCCGCTTCCTTTCTTTCGATCCTTCGATACAGCGTGTCGCGTTCGATCGGGCGGTACCCCGCTTCGATGATCGCCCTTCGCAGCAGGCGGACATCGGTTTCCTGATGCGTGTCGGTGCCGCCGACTTTGGTGATGTCGTACCACACGACGGTGCCATCCATATCATCGACGCCCCAGTCCAGCGCGACCTGGCTGAAGGGCAGCGTCTGCATGATCCAGAACGCTTTCACGTGCGGGAAGTTGTCCAGCATCAGGCGACTGGCCGCGAGCATGCGCAGGTCATCCAGCGCCGTCGGGCCGTAGAGATGTTCCAGTTCGCTGTCATCAGGGATGAAGGGCAGGGGGATGACGGTCTGGAAGTGGCCGAAGGGAGAATTTCTGATTTCTGATTTCTGATTTCTGAACTCGGAGGGGGCGGCAAGTTCTGCCTTGCAATCAGACATCAGAAATCCGACATCAGACATTCTCTTGATCGCCTCATCCTGCGCCTCGCGCAGCATGCAAAGGTGATGCACGCGATCCTCGATCGACTCGATGTGACCGTAAAGAATCGTCGCGTTGGACATGATGCCAAGCTCGTGCGCGGTCTTGTGAACTTCGAGCCACTTGTCACTGCGGATCTTTCCCTTGAACGCTTCATCGTGCACGCGATCGTCAAACACTTCCGCGCCGCCGCCGGGCAGGGAACCCAGGCCGGCCTCTTTCAGATCGCTGAGCACACCATGCAGGTCGCGGCCGCGCTTGCTGATCCGCGCCAGGTGGACGATCTCGACCGCGGTGAACGCTTTGATGTGCAGCTTCGGCGCTGCCTGCCGGATCGCCGCGAGCATGTCGGTGTAATAGGAGAAAGGCAGATAAGGATGCAGACCGCCGACGATGTGGACTTCCGTCGCCCCGGCGCTCGCCGCCTCCGCCGCCATCTTCGCCATGTGCTCCACATCGTATTCGTACACGCCTTCATCGCCGGTCTTGCGATAGAACGAACAGAACTTGCAGGAGAGCGCGCAGAGGTTGGTGTAGTTGACGTGACGATTGATGTTGTAGTACGCGGTGTCGCCGTGCAGGCGTCGGCGGACGTGGCTGGCCAGCTCGCCCAGCGTCCAGATGTCGTGGGTGCGCAGGAGCGTCAGGCCATCGTCGGCGGTGAGCCGCTCGTTGGCGTAAACCTTCTCGGCAATGGGGGTCAGGTCGCTGGTCATGTTCTGCCAATCATAGGTTTTACCCCGATGTCCGCCCGGCGGTGGATTGTCGCAGGGCGGAAACGGGTATGGGGCAGTTGGGTTTGAGGCTCGGCGAAACCCCGGCCGATGGACGCACAGGGTTTACCGGGCCGGGGCTTCCGCGGACTCCAGCCCCAGCCACCCGCCGATCAAGGGTTTCCCCGAGGTAGACACGTGTCTACCATACCCCCTACCCCCTGGTAGCCATTTGATTTTAAGTTCTGTGTTCATAAGAAGTTGTCAAATGTCTACCTCGTGTCTACCCCGTGTCTACTAGACACGAGGTTTGGCCGAGAATCAGGCCGTCCTGCGCGAAGCGATCGCGCTGCCGCCGGGGGGCGGATGATGACCTAACGTATGCCGAACGATTGTATTGCACGTTGGGATGCGGCAATGGGCAGCGACGTCCGCGGTCGATCTCTGTCGCTGTGCCCTGCCGATCCGGGCCTGCTCACCCCTGGTAGTCGCCGCAGCGGCTCAAGTCCGGCGGAGGCGCGAGGCGGTTCGAGGGCAACACGATGCGGACGGTAGCGGATGTCGAGTTCCCCGCTGGGGCGGCCAACGGCGCGACGGTGTGGCTGACGGCGTTCTAGTTCAACGCCCGCGCCCAGAGCGGCCCGGCCTGCCAGCCCGTGAGTACCAACACTCCTGGTGGGGTGTCGACCGCGGCGTGACGGCTGAAAGACCGTTTCAGAACGCCCCTCCCTCTTTGGGAGGGGCTGGGGGAGGGTCGGCTCACCGCCCTCTCGTTGTGCCCGCAATGATGCAGTGCGCCGGCCCTCCGCTAACCCTCCCTGTCTCCGGGGGAGGGAGGAGAATCAGAATAGGCCATAGGCGATTGCCCGGCATGATCCGTGAAAAGTCTTGCGGCAATAGTGGCTTGCGGATAAAATCCGCGCCGAGGGTTGGATGCGTTGTTCAATCTGTGGATCGCGCTTCATCTATTCCGGAGATTTGACATGGCGACCGTTAAAGCGAAGTGCCCCAAATGCGCAAGAACCACTCCACATCAAACGCCGGGTACGCACACTAAAAAAGTTGGCGAAAAGGTCCAACCCATGAAATGTGCCGAATGCGGTCATGAGTGGGAAATGAAAACCGAAGGAGATGACGGTGCCAGATCCGTGGCCTCTTCGGGAGCTTGATAGGCTGGCGCAGCCGGAGCTTGCGAACTAAACAGCCACTGCAGTACGGCCTGATCGGTCAAACCAGGTCCACCAGTCGAGTGAGTCGGAGTATTGGACAGCTACTTTGGAGTCAGCCCTGTGTCCGACCCTAAATCTGGTAGCAAGCTGAAGTGCTGCGCAGGATGCGGACGTGATACGCGCTCTGCATCGGGTTACTGTCCAAAGTGCGAGAATGGCCGTTGGCCAATTCGCGCTGAACGTCACGGGCGGAAGGAACGGAACCCCGAGGTTGTTCCCTACACTCCTGAACTTTCGCCTGACGACGACGACGCGGCTTTTAGAGTCGAATTGCAGTGTATCCGGTGCGGCGCACTCATAATGGTTGATTGTCGCGGTCGTCAAGGAACCTCCGGGTATTTCGTCTGTTACCGTTGCCTGTAAATCGGGGGGAGACGTGCATTCCGAGCACGTTTTCGCAAAGGTCCGCGGTCCTGGTGGGGTGGGGCGCGGTTCAGCGTTCCGTTCAACTACGTTGCGGATATAGCGATATTCATCTTTACGCGAACGAACCAACTTGAGCAGGCGATCGCACTTCCTGAGCCCCGCGTGTCGATCGCCATCCGAATGCCGGGCGCGAATGACCTCAAGTTCATGGACGACTTGCAGAAGATACACACGCGCATGGTCGGCTGAATGCC
Organism: Phycisphaeraceae bacterium; assembly: GCA_040902585.1. GTDB lineage: Bacteria > Planctomycetota > Phycisphaerae > Phycisphaerales > Phycisphaeraceae > JBBDXA01. The sequence goes on along the minus strand of JBBDXA010000136.1, from coordinate 279 downwards.
GACGGCGCAACTGGAAGCCCACATCGCCGGCGGGTATGTGTTGATTGTGGAAGAGACGGACCAAGGGATCGAGGGACCGAGGGACCAGGCGCGTAGCACCGGCAGGTTTCGCAGGGTGAGTTGAGGCCTTGCGAAGCCCGCCTTGCGGGGCACGATGAGTCCGGGTGATGAAGTTGGCCGCGGGCGTCGGGCGGTGGGCTTCGCCGGGCCTTGGAACGTGTGTCAGAAGCGTAGTCGTGGAGCACCGTCCCGGAAGGGCGGTGCCAGAGGCGTGCGGTT
>JBBDXA010000135.1:0-26797 GCA_040902585.1 Phycisphaeraceae bacterium | reverse complement strand
ACTCCGCTTGCCCATGGCACCCCAAATGATCATGCCACATAATAGGGTCACGCCCAATGGGCGTGCGTGACGGTGCCTGCAAGTCAAGCCTCTCGCAATACGCTACCTTATTGCCGCTCCAAGGATCCGGGGGATCCGGGAGGGGATCCGGGGGGATCCGGGGGATGACAGGAACCGACCGATGTCCCATGCTGAATCGCCTACGCCTCGCCTCGCCATGCAGGTACCGCTGCTGGACCTCAAGTCGCAGTACGCCAACCTGCGGGCGGAGATCCTTCCCGCCATCGAACGCGTGCTCGAAGGCCAGCAACTGATCAACGGCCCCGAAGTGCGCGAGTTCGAGGCCGCCATCGCGAAGTACACCGAAAGCTCCGCAGCCATCGGCGTCGCCAGCGGAACGGATGCCCTCGTCTGCGCGTTGATGGCGTTGGACATCGGCGCGGGCGATGAAGTCATCACCTCGCCCTACACCTTCTTCGCCACGGCCGGCTCCATCTGGCGCGTCGGCGCAAAGCCCGTCTTCGTCGATATCGATCCCGCCACGTTCAACATTGATCCCGCCCTCATCGCCGCCGCGATCACGCCGCAGACCAAGGCCCTCATGCCCGTCCATCTCTTCGGACAGATGGCGGACATGGACCCGATCATGGCGATCGCCCAAGAGCACAAGCTGCACGTGATCGAAGACGCCGCCCAGGCGATCGGCTGCACCTATAAAGGCCGGCAGGCGGGCTCGATCGGCACCGTCGGCTGCTTCAGCTTCTTCCCTTCCAAGAACCTCGGCGGCGCGGGCGACGGCGGACTCATGACCACGCAGGACGCCAAGCTTGCTGAACGTCTTCTCATGTTCCGCAACCACGGCATGAACCCGAAGTACTACCACGCCTACGTCGGCGGCAACTTCCGACTCGATACGATTCAGGCGGCGTACCTTCACGTGAAGCTGCACCATCTCGATGCGTGGAGCGCCAAGCGACGCACCAACGCGAAGCTGTACGACCAACTGCTGGCCGAGGTCGATGTGACCACGCCAGTCATCGCCCCGCACAACGTCTCGATCTACAACCAGTATGTGATTCGATCCAGCCGACGGGATGAACTGAAGTCGCACCTGACCGAGCGCACCATCGGCAATGAGATCTACTATCCCGTCTGTCTTCACGAGCAGGCGTGTTTCAAGCCGCTCGGATACAAGCGCGGCGATTTTCCTCACAGCGAACAGGCTGCGGATCAGACGCTCGCGCTGCCTGTGTATCCGGAACTGAGCGAGCAGCAGATCACGTACGTGGCTGACGCAATCCGCGAGTTCTGCGGGCGCTGAGGCTCAGGCGGAGACGATGTGCTCGCGCCGGCCGGTGATCGTTCGCATCACGCCGCGGGTGTCGATCACCAGCTTCGCGTGATCGGCGACGAACTGCCAGTCGTACGATGAATGATGCGTGATGACGATAACCGCGTCGTACGCCGCCAGCGTTTCGGGCGTCAGCGCCACGCTGTCCATCTTCAAATCATGCCTGCGCATCTTCGGAGTCGTGGGAAAGTAAGGATCGTTGTAATCCACCTTCGCGCCCAGGTCGAAGAGCTTCTCGATCACTTCAAAAGCCGGGCTCTCGCGCGGGTCGCGCACGTTCGGCTTGTACGCCAGGCCCAGAATGAGCAGTCGCGCGTTGCGCACGGACTTGCCGCGTTCGTTCAGCGCCAGCGATGTCCGATGCACAACATACTCAGGCATGTCACGGTTGATCTGGCCGGCCAGTTCGATGAACTTCGTCGTCTGGCCAGCTTCGCGCGCCTTCCATGTGAGATAAAAGGGATCGATCGGGATGCAGTGCCCGCCCAGTCCGGGGCCGGGATAAAATGCCTGGAAACCGAAAGGCTTGGTCGCCGCCGCGTCGATCACTTCCCATACATCTATGCCCATCGAGGTGAGCACGAGCTTCATTTCATTCGCCAGCGCGATGTTCACCGCGCGGTAAATATTTTCCAGCAGCTTCGCCGACTCCGCGACTTCCGCGGAGCTGACCAGAATCGCACGGGTGACCGCGGCCTGATACAGCTCGAAGGCTGCGTTGCCCGAGGCGGCATCGAGTCCGCCCACGAGTTTGGGAATCGTCTTCGTGTCGTGATCCATACGCCCCGGGTCTTCGCGCTCCGGCGAGTAGGCCACGTAAAAATCCTTGCCGCACTTGAGCCCGCCCTTCCCCAGGCGAGGCAGCACCACGTCACGCGTCGTCGATGGATACGTCGTCGACTCGAGCACGACGAGCTGGTCCTTCCGAAGAGCCGCGCCGATCACTTCAGCGGTCTTCTCCACGTAGGTCAGGTCCGGCTCCAGATGCCGGCCCAGCGGCGTCGGCACGCAGATGAGAATCGCATCCGGCTCGTTCAGCCGCGCCATGTCCACGGTTGCGTCAAAGCGATCCGATGTGGTCATCGCCCTGATGTACTCATCGCCGCGCAGCATCAGATAATTGTGCCCTGCCTTCAGATGGCGGACCTTTTCCGGGTCCACATCGAAACCGATCACGGGAAAGCCCGCCTCAAAAAAGGCGCGCAGCAGCGGCAGCCCGACGTAGCCCAGCCCGATGACGCCCACCACCGCGCGGCGAGCCGCAATCTTTTCAAGCAATGTCATGATCGAAAATCCCTTTTCACAGCGCGTGCGGCTGTCGGATATAGATCGGAAAAAAAGGACTCGCGAGGTGAGTCATTGAAGATGCGCGAAGGTGAGACGTTCCTGAGTCGCAAGCGGGGACTTCAGGGTTCGGCCCACGATTGAATCGAGCATTGCCGGTGAAATCCCTGTTCCGGGACGTTTGCAGGCAAGATCGCCCGCCTTCAGCACCGTGCCTGCCAGCAGATCACGCGCAGCGACGAGAGACTTTCGCGCGACCTTTCGCGTGTCCAGTTCACACGCCATCGCCCGCTTCACGCCATCACCCAGGGCCGACTCCACGCGGCGAAGCTGCTCGATCATCTGCTTCAACTCGACCGGCTCCAGCGACGCGGCGTGATCCGGGCCCTTCATGTCGCGCGAAAGCGTCAGGTGCTTCTCAATGATCGAAGCTCCGCGCGCCACGGCTGCCAGCGCCACCTCCCAGCCCATCGTGTGATCCGACAGACCCACCGGACCATCCACCACGAGCCGAAGCGAATCCATCGCGCGCAGGTTGCTCTGATCGGCAGGCGCGGGATAGGTGCTCACGCAATGCAGCCAGGCGACCGGCGAGTTCCCATGTGCCGCGAGCACATCACTCGCGTCCTCGACTTCCTCCAGACTCGCCATGCCGGTACTCAGGATCAGCGGCCGGCCTGTCGCCGCAAGCTGCGCGAGCATGGGCGTGTTGGTCAGCTCGCCCGACCCGAGTTTGAAAGCCTTCACGCCCAGTTCGATCAGCAGCTTGGCACTGGGCGCATCGAACGGCGAAGAGAGAAACACGAGGCCGAGCTTCTCCGCATGGGCCTTCAGCGCGGCGAACGCCTCAGCCGGGAGTTCAAGCTTCGCGAGCATGTCGCGCTGGCTTTCCTGCGCGCCGGTGCTGGCCACCTGATACGCGGCCTTGGGTGCGCTCGCCGTGACAAGCTCTGACGCTTTGAAGGTTTGAAACTTCACCGCATCGGCACCGGCATCCGCCGCGGCTTCGATGAGTTCATGCGCGACTCTTTCATCGCCATTGTGATTCACACCCGCCTCGGCGATGACGAACACGCGCTGGCCTTCGCCGATCTTTCGATCACCGATCGTCATCGTGCGATTCGTTCGCGCGTGAAGGAGCTGGGCGGCGGCGATGTCGATATCCACCGGCGTGTCGATATCCACCGCCCTGCTCGCCGGGACGATGATGCTTCGCGTCACACCGGGAACATAGAAGCTGCGATGCTCGCGCAGGAAGCCGCCGGTGGCGAGGTAGTAGCCGACCGGCAGGTAGGCAGGCTGCTGCTTTTGCCGCTGGGCATCGCTGCCGCGCGGCAAAGCCCAGGTGAGTACGCCTTCGTCGTCGCGAAAAAGATTCCATTGCACCGGATGCGGAGCCGGCGCGACGCCGATGACGCACACGTGCCCCGCATCAAACATCGCCCAGGCATCCAGCACATCCTGCGCATTGAGCAGCGGCGACGTCGGCTGAATCAGCAGCACCGCATCACAACCCTTGCCCGCCTTCGCCAGGCGATCGAGCTCGAAGAGAACGACATCAATCGAACTGGCGGTATCGGTCGAAAGCTCCGCCGGTCGCAGATGTGCCGGCCGATCCGCCTCAGGCCAGGCAGCGGCGATGGTGGGATCATCCGTGGAGAGAACGAGTTGAAGCTCAGGCATGCTCCGGCGAATCTCGCTGAGCAGCCGATGCGCCCACGTCACCAGCGGCCGGCCCGCCAGCGCTGCCAGGTTCTTGCCGGGGAAGCCTTTTGATCCGCCGCGCGCTGTGACCAGTCCGAGAACTCGCATGGGATCAATCTGACAGACAATCGACAGGCTCGCAAACGCAAACGCGGCATTCCGGCGCGTTGGTCCGAGAATTCACCATATCGCCATGATTCAGCCGAAAAGAGGTGCAGTCGACTTTCGTCAAATCGGCTGCCCCTATGTCCAATGCTCGACTTCAATCCGTCTGCGTTCCGGCCGCGTGCCCTCTTCATGAGGCCATGCGGGCGATGGATGCAGCCGGCCTGGGCATCTTCCTCGTCCTCGATAATGAGCGCAGGCTGGTCGGCATCGTGACCGATGGCGACCTTCGCCGGGCGATGCTGGCGCGGCAAAACACGGACATCACCGCCGGCGCGTTCGTTGAAGCCAAACGCAATCCCGTTTACCCCAAGCCTGTCACCGGTCGCATCAGCGATGACACGCAATCGCACCTGAAGCTGATGCGCCAGCGCAAGCTGCATCACCTGCCTTTGCTCGATAGTGAAGATCGCGTCGCGGACCTGATCGTGATGGATGATCTGCTGCCGAAACAGTCGCCGCCAATGCGGGCGGTGATCATGGCCGGCGGACTGGGCACGCGCCTGCGACCGCTGACCGAGAACACGCCCAAGCCGATGCTGCCGGTGGGCGATCGGCCGCTGATGGAACGCACACTCGAAAGCCTGCGCGGCGCGGGCATCCGCCACGTGAGTCTGTCCACGGGCTATCAGGCGGATAAGGTGGCGGAGCATTTCAAGGATGGCCGGGCGTTTGGCGTGGATCTGGATTACGTCACCGAAGATCGCCCGATGGGCACAGCCGGCGCCTTGAGCCTGATGGCGAAACCCAGCGAACCCCTGCTCGTGATCAACGGCGACATTCTCACCAACGTGGACTACAGCGCGATGCTCGCCTTCCATCAGGAGCAGGAGGCGCTCCTGACCGTGGCGGTGCGTAAGTTTGAATTCAACGTGCCCTATGGCGTGATCGAGTGCGATGGCTCGCGGGTCAACGGGCTGACCGAGAAGCCGACCTACACCTCGTTCGTCAACGCGGGCATTTACCTGCTCGATCCCGGTGCGTTTGACTACATTCCCCGGCCGATGCCCGAAGGCACGCGGTTCAACATGACCGACCTGATTCAGAAGCTGATCGATGCGAAGCTCACGGTCGCGGGCTTTCCGATCCGTGAGTACTGGCTCGACATCGGGCAGCCGGCGGACTACGAACAGGCACAGGCGGATGTGCGCGACGGGCGATATGCGCAGGTGGCGTGAACGGAGACTCCCTTGGCCTTCTCGGGAAAGAAGATCCTCATCACCGGAGCCGACGGCTTCATCGGCTCACACCTGACCGAAGCTCTCGTGCGCAGCGGCGCGACCGTCCGCGCGTTCGTCTTCTACAACTCGTTCAACTCCTGGGGCTGGCTCGATCATTCGCCGCCTGAGATTCGCGATTCGCTTGATGTCTTTGCCGGTGATGTGCGCGATCCGCATGGTGTGCGCGAAGCGATGCGCGGCTGCGACATCGTCTTTCATCTCGCGGCCCTGATCGCGATTCCTTACTCATACCATTCGCCCGACACGTACATCGATACCAACGTGAAGGGCACGCTGAACGTCGTGCAGGCGGCTCGGGAGTTGGGCGCGTGGCGCGTGGTGCATACTTCAACGAGCGAGGTGTACGGCACGGCCCGGTTCGTGCCGATCACCGAAGACCACCCGCTTCAGCCGCAATCGCCCTACGCGGCGTCGAAGATCGGCGCGGATCAGATTGCGATGTCCTTCTTCCATTCATTTGGGACGCCGGTGACGATCTGTCGGCCGTTCAATACGTATGGGCCAAGGCAATCGGCCCGCGCGGTGATCCCCACGATCATCACGCAGATCGCCTCGGGCGCGAAGGCCATCAAGCTCGGCGCGGTCCACCCGACGCGCGACTTCAACTATGTGGACGACACTGTCGCAGGCTTCCTTGCGCTGGGGAAAGCGAAGGACGCGGTCGGGCAGACGATCAACCTCGGCAGCGGATACGACGTTTCAATCGGCGACACGGCGAAGTTGATCGCGGAACTGATGGGCGCATCGATCACGATCGAAACGGATGAAGCGCGCCTGCGCCCGGCGGCGAGTGAAGTCGAGCGATTACAGGCGAGCAACGAACGCGCCAAGCAGGTCGCGGGCTGGTCGCCGGCGTACGCCGGTGTTGAAGGGTTGAAGCGCGGCCTGAAGAAGACGATTGAATGGTTCGGCGATGAGGCGAACCTGAAGATGTACAAAGCGGATCGATACAACGTGTAGTGCCATGCCTGCAACAACGAAGACATTTCCGGCTCAGCAGATCATCGACGCCGTCGAACGCGTCATTGGTGATGGCCCGCGCCCCGTACCGCTACATGAACCCTGCTTTCGCGGGCGGGAGAAGGAATACACCGCCCAGTGCATCGACACGGGCTGGGTTTCATCCGTCGGCTCCTTCGTCGATCGCTTCGAACGCGATCTGGCGGCCTATACCGGCGCGAAGTACGCCATCGTCACCGTCAACGGCACTGCCGCCCTGCACCTGGCGCTGATGCTGGCGGGGGTGCGCGCGGGCGATGAAGTAATCGTCCCGGCGCTGACGTTCGTCGCCACGGCCAACGCGGTCGCGCACTGCGGCGCGATCCCGCACTTTGCGGACAGTGAGATGGTTACGCTGAGCCTCGACGCGACGAAGCTCGATGGCCATCTGAACAAGATCGCCCAGCGGCGTGATGGCGATGTCTACAACCGCATCACGCAGCGTCGCATCGCGGCCATCGTGCCGATGCACACCTTCGGGCATCCGGTGAATCTCGACGCCCTGCTTGAAGTCGCCCGCCGCTGGGGTTTGCCGATCGTCGAAGACGCGGCCGAGTCGCTCGGCTCCTTCTATCGCGGCAAACACACCGGCACCTTCGGCCTGCTGGGCACGCTCAGCTTCAACGGCAACAAGATCATCACCACCGGCGGCGGCGGCGCGATCCTGACTGACGATGAAGCCCTCGCCCAGCACGCGAAGCATCTTTCGACGACCGCGAAGCAGCCGCACGCGTGGGCGTTTGCGCATGATGAGATCGCCTTCAACTATCGCCTGCCGAACCTGAACGCCGCGCTGGGCTGCGCGCAGCTTGAGCAGTTGCCCGCGTTTCTCGATGCGAAGCGCACGCTGGCGGCAGGTTACCTCGAAGCCTTCGCGGCAAACGAACACGCTTGTGTCGTCGCGCAACCCGCCAACTGCGAAAGCAACTACTGGCTCAACACGCTGATCCTCGATGAAGCCCATGCGCGCCAGCGCGATGAACTGCTTCGCGCTTTGCACGCCGCGGGCATCCTCGCTCGCCCCGCGTGGGAACCGATGCACTGCCTGCCGATGTATCGCAGCAATCCGCGCATGGACTTGAGCACGAGCGAGTCGCTCGCTCGCCGCATCATCAACCTGCCCAGCAGCGTCAGCCTTGCTTCACGCGCAACCAAGGGGCGGCCATGAGCCAGCGCGACCCCCTGCGAATCGGCGTCATCACCAGCAACCGCGCGGACTACGGCCTGCTCCAGCCCGTCATGCAGGCGATCGCCGCGGAGCCTTCGCTGCAACTTCAAACCATCGTCACCGGCGCGCACCTGTGTAACGCCTTCGGACAGACCTGGCGGGCAATCGAAGCGGATGGCTTCACCATCGACGCGAAGCTCGATATGGAATTGACCGGCGATGACGCGGCGAGCATCACACATTCCACCGGCCGACTCGTGCAGCTTGCCGGGGCTGCGCTGGACAAACTGAAACCCGACCTCGCGCTCGTCCTCGGTGATCGCTACGAGATCCTCGCCGTCGCCCTGGCGGCCACTATCGCCCGCATCGCAATCGCCCACCTGTGCGGCGGCGACCTGACCGAAGGCGCGTTCGATGACGCCAATCGTCACGCCATCACCAAGCTTTCGCATCTGCATTTCCCGTCCAACGCGCCAGCCGCGGCAAGGATCGTGCAGATGGGCGAAGACCCGGCGAGGGTGCATGGCGTAGGCAGCCCCGGCCTCGATGCGATCCGCACGATGAGTTTCCTTTCGCGCGAAGAGCTCGAGGCGAGTCTGGGCCTCTCGCTGCACGAGCGCAACCTGCTTGTCACGTTTCATCCTGTCACGCTGGATGCGACGCCTTCGGTTGAGCAGGTGCGGGAGTTGCTTGATGCGCTCGACACACTCCAACCCGCGCACGGCCTCATCTTCAGCGGCGCGAACGCGGACCCGGAAGGCATGGCAATCAACGATCGCGTCCGCGCCTGGTGTGAAAGCAGGCCGCACGCTTGGTTCTTCGAGTCACTGGGTCACGCGCGTTACCTGAGCCTGATGAGGCAGGTCGATGCGGTGGTCGGCAACTCGTCGAGCGGGCTGTACGAAGCGCCGTCGATGAAGGTGCCGACGGTGAATATCGGTTCGAGGCAGACCGGCCGGCTGAAAGCGACGTCGGTGATTGACTGTGAACCGAAGGCGGAGGCGATCGCCGCGGCGATTGCGAAGGCGCAAGCGATGGACTGTGACGATGTGGTCAATCCGTATGGTGACGGCCATGCATCCGGGCGGATCGTCGCCGTGCTGCGCGCCATCAACGACCCGCACGCCCTGCTTCGCAAGCGATTCCACGAGGTGAAGGCATGAGCGATCTACCGGTCATCCTGATCGGCGCGGGCAGTCACGCGAAGGTGTTGATCGATGCCCTTCAGTGCGCGGGCTGCAACATTCTGTTTGCCTTGGATTCCACGCCTGAAAAGACGGGCACCACACTGCTGGGCGTGTCAATACTCGGTGATGAGACGATGCTGGCCGACCATTCGCCGAAGGATACAAAACTCGTCAACGGCGTCGGCTCCGCGCAGTCCTGCGCCGCTCGCCGCGATGTGTACCTGCGATTGAAATCACAAGGCTGGCGGTTCGCGCAGGTGATTCATCCATCCGCGATCATTGCGAAGTCTGCGACGCTCGGCGAAGGAGCACAGATTCTCGCCGGGGCCGTCGTGCAGCCTTTGTGCAGCGTGGGCGACAACGCGATCATCAACACGCGGGCTTCGATCGATCATGATTGTCGTATCGGTGCGCACGCCCACATCGCCCCCGGCTCTGCCCTTAGCGGCGGCGTACACATCGGCGAAGCGACGCACATCGGCGTGGGTTGCAGCGTGATTCAGAACATCCGCATCGGCAGCGGTACGCTCATCGGCGCGGGGTCCGTCGTGGTGAAGAACGTGCCCGACGGCGTGGTGGCGTACGGGGTGCCCGCGAAGGTGATCAGGAAAGTGTGAGTTGATCTGAGCGACCGACGGACGGGAGCCCGTGGGCTTTAGAGGTTGATCGTTTCTCGCTGTCAGGAAATGCTCAGGGTTCGAGCAGCGGTTCGCCGGCGCTGAAGCGTTGCCATTGCTGCTCGACCAGGTTGCGATAAGCATCCTTGAAAACTTCTTCGGAGAACTGCATCGCATTATTTCGGCAGGCTTGCGGATTGAAGGCATCGATCGATCTCTCGAACTCCTGCACAGCTTCGACGAGGCTTTCAACCGTCTGCTGCTGGAAGAAGAGGCCGGTCTTGCCGGCGATGATCGTCTCCGTCGCGCCGCCCTTGCCGAATGCGATGACCGGGGCGCCGGCCGCCTGCGCTTCGACGGGGGCGATGCCGAAGTCCTCATCGGCTGCGAAAATGAACGCCCGGCACTGCTGGGTCAGCTCGTTCACCACCGCGTCAGGCTGCTTGCCCAGGAGAGTGACATTGCGACCGGCTGCGCGCTCGACGTTCTTGCGCTCCGGTCCGTCGCCGATGATCACCAGCGGCAGGTCGAGCTTCGTGAAGGCCGCGGCGATGAGGTCGACCTTCTTATATGGCGTCAGGCGCGAGACCGTCAGGTAGAACGGCTCGCGCTTCTGTTCAGCCTTGAAGCGATGCACATCCACCGGCGGATAGATAACGAAGCTCTTCCTGCGATAGGTCTTCCAGATACGCCGGGCGACGTAATGTGAAAGACAGGCGTAGACATCAACGCGATTGGCGGTGTTCACATCCCACTGACGAATGCGATGCAGCAGCCAGCGCGCCAGCCAGCCGCGCAGCTTGCGGTGCAGTCCCGACTGCTGAAGGTAAGGCTGATACAGGTCCCACGCATAGCGAATCGGCGTGCAGAGGTAGCTGATGTGAAGCTGATCGGCGCGCGTGAGCACGCCCTTGGCGACGGCGTGATTGCACGAGAGCACCACGTCGAATGCGTTGAGATCAAACTGCTCGATCGCCAGCGGCATCAGGGGCAGGTAAAGGTTCCACTTGCGGCGCGACAGAGGCATGCGCTGGAGAAAGGAAGTGACGACTTCCTTCCCGGCCAGGCCTGTGCCTTCCATCGCGGCGGGGTTGTGAATGACGCTGTGAATCGGTGCGTGGGGGTACAGCTCGGCGACGGCTTCGAGGACTTTCTCGGAGCCTGCGTAGGAGGTGAGCCATTCGTGGACGAGTGCGACATTCAACGCGGACATCCTGGGGCGGGCATTGGCTCCCTCTCTACTGGGGGGATGGGAGAGAGGACCGGAGGCATGGTAGTCGCGGCGACGAGCGTGACAAATCGGGCGGCGACCGCGATCGTTTGCGGCGGGTTCCTCGCGGCCTTACCATCGGCGCGCCGTGATGGAACACGCCAACCATATCGAGCCGGGGCGAGTGACCACGCGCGTTCTTGAATGGACTGACCGACATCGCCGGCTGCTGTTCATTCTGCTGGGGGTGTTTTACCTCGCCGGTTTCAACGGCCAGTGGCGCGTGGGGCCTGATTCGGCCGCCTTCGCCACCGTCGCGCGCAGCATTGCCGAGGGCCACGGCTTTGAACATCCGACCGGCTTCGCGGGCAACGCCTCACCCGCGACGATCTACCTGCTCGCCGCCAGCTTCAAACTTCTGGGCAACGACACGTTCTGGCCGGTGCTCGTGCTCTTCTTCCTGCTGGCGATGGGCACGCTCGTATTGGTCCACCGCACCTTTCTCCTGCACGCTGACCGCCCGACCGCGGTCGTCATCACGCTCATGGTCGGCGTGTCTTCGATCTTCTACCGATACACGTTTGACGTTCTCAACGATGTGCCCTTCCTCTTCGGCGTGATGCTGCTCCTTTGGAGTTACGAAAGGCATCGACACGGCGTGGGCAGGCCGGTGGTCAACTACGCCGTCATGGCGCTGAGCTTCATCTGGATGGCGGCGTTCCGCATCGTGTTCATCAACGTGCTGGCGGCCTGGCTGGTGGTGATGTTCGTGCAGGCGATGCGCAGCCCCAAACGCCGGCGCACGATCGGCGCGATCCTCGTCGTCATCGGCCTGATGGCGCTCCTGCGGTATCTCGATCCGCGCGCCCGCGACGGCGGACTGCTCCCGCGCGAACAGGAGATCGTCACTCGACTCAGCGACATGCTCTCGGACACGCTCTTGAACCGAGTGCCCGACAACACTCAACGGCTGATGCTCGATGAAGGGCCCAATGCCCTATTCGGCAACCAGCTCGGACTGGCTCCGCTGAATTTCGCCGTCGCCTTCGCCGCGATTGCCGGCATGATCGCCCTGGCGCGAATGCGACTGCTCTGGGGCGTGATGGTCATCCTGTTCCTCATCCAGTGGCTGCTCTTTTTCGCGGATGCCCGGTACTTCGTCGCCCTGTTGCCGCTGATGGCATTCGCCTGGTGGCGGCTGGGGGCCGGCGTCGAAGCGCGATGGCCCAGCCGGGGCACGAGCATCCTGTTCATCGTGATGCTCGGACTCTGGCCACTCATGAACGTCGCCCGGTCCGCGGGCATTCTCATCGAACAGCGTCGCGTGCCCTTCCTCGACAACTACCGCCACCGGTCGGTGCGAGGCCTGCGAGAATTCAGCCTGACCATCATGGAGCGTACCGACCGCGACTGCTGGATCGTCGGCTCCATGAACAACGCCAGCCTGGTCACCTACTGGAGTCGCCGAAGCGTCTTCCCGCCCGTCACGCACTGGTCAAGCCTCAACATGAACGCGCGGGCGTACATCATCACGCCGCTGAGCGCCGAACAGAAGGAGCTGCTTGCGAATCCGAATCTGGGATGGGAAGTCGGCCCTGACATTTTTTCGGTGCCGGGCAAACCGGGAGAGGAGCCGTGGACCTTGCGACAACTGCTGACGCCTGCAAACCGAAGCGGCACGGATGAGCAGCCTTGAAGCAGTGAAGGTTCATCAATGGCCGAAAGAGCGGACAATTCAGCGGTTCATTGCGGCCTGAATTCGGGTTCACCTGAAAACCAAGGCAATCAGGTAAGATGAACGTCCATTCCAAGGAAAGTCCCTTTGACTGTTGACACGCTTTCATCACCGCCCACCGCTCCACAGATGCCCCCTTCTGAGCCTGAATCATCGCCTGAGCCGATCGCCGCGCAGTCGCTGAAGGTGACCCAGCGCGTGAGCTGGACAATGGCTGCGCTGGTGTTGAGCGATCTGATCGCGCTGTCCGTGGCGAACGTGGTGATCGTCATGGTGCGGTACATCTTCGGCGGCGAGTTCGACCCGGCGATGTACCTGGCGCTGTGGCCCGTGCTCGCGGCGTTCATCACGCTGTTCGCCTTCATGCAGACGTACAGCGTGCCTCTGAATCCGCCGCAGGAGACCCGGCAGGTGTGCGTAGGAATCGCGCTGGTGTACCTGGGGCTGGGCTCGGTTTCATTTCTGCTGCGCACGCCTGACATTTACTCGCGATTGATTTTCCTGGCGGCGTGTCCTGCTGCGGTGTTCGCCGTTCTGCTGGGCCGGTCACTCACGCGCATGCTGCTGGGGCCCAAGGCCTGGTGGGGCCGGCCGGCGGTACTCGTCGGCTGCGGGCGCGTCGGGCGCAGGTTGATCCGCACGCTGAGCGCGGGGCCGGAGCTGGGCATCAAACCCGTGGGCATTCTCAGTGATCATCCCTGGCGGCATCGCGGCTTTCGCGATGTGGCGTTCCTCGGCGGCACCGAACAGTTGGCGCGGCTGGCGAAAGAGAATCCCTCGGTCATCTTCATTGTCATCGCCGCGGACCTGACTCCGTCGCGCGTGCAGGACATTCTTCAGGACGAGCAGAAGCACGTGCAGCACCTCGTCCTGGCACCGGATCTCAGCGGCGTGCGCAGCATCGAAGTCTTCGCCCAGGACTACGGCGGCGTACTGGGCCTGCGCGTGCACCATCGCCTGCTCGACCGGCGACACATGCTCGGCAAACGCCTGATCGACCTGTCGCTGGTCCTTCTGCTCGCGCCGCTGCTGCTGCTGCTGATGTCCTTCATCGCCCTGCTCATCAAGCTCAACTCGCGCGGCCCGGTCCTCTTCAAACACCAGCGCATTGGCAGGGGCGGCACAAAGTTCAACTGCCTGAAGTTCCGCACCATGATCGAGAACCACGAGCAGGTGTTCAAGGATTACCTGGCGGCGAACCCCGACGCGGCGCTGGAGTGGGAGAAGGAACAGAAGCTGCGGCACGATCCGCGCGTCACCGCCATCGGCCGATTCCTTCGCCGCACCAGCCTGGATGAGCTGCCGCAGGTGATCAACGTGCTGGTCGGACAAATGAGCCTGGTGGGCCCAAGGCCGATCATCGAATCCGAGGTCATCAAATACGGCGACTGCTTCGAACTCTACAAACGCGTGCGCCCCGGCATCACCGGCCTGTGGCAGGTCTGCGGGCGCAACAACCTGCGCTACAGCGACCGCGTCTGGCTGGATGAACATTACGTGCGCAACTGGTCGGTGTGGATGGACATGTTCATCCTGTCGCGCACGGGGATTGTGGTGGTGCTGGGGCGCGGGGCGTATTGAGCGGGGCGCGGGAAGTGGCCGCGCGGCGGCTACAATACAAGCATGAAGACCGCTCTTGATGACATGTTGAGCGTACCTGCAACGGCCTGCACTCTCGACGGGTTCCGGGAATGGGTCTTGTCAGATGAGTTTCCCGAAGATGTCCGCGCCTCGTTCATCGATAGGGAACTGCTTGTCGAATCTTATCTGTTCGATGACGACATGCTCAGCATCCCCGTGTCAGCCGGCACACTGGCAGGTTTCGTCGAGTGGGTCACATCCGATGCATTTCCCAAGGGCATTCGCGCATCGCTGATCGAAAAGGAGCTGCTCTTTGACATGAGTCCCGAAGAGATCAACATCCACAATCGTCTGAAGACGGAGATTACATTCCGTATCAGGCAACTCATCGAGTCTGGCATGGAGGGCGAGGTCTATAGTGATCGAGCGCTGCTGGTCAACCCTGCTGCGGATCTTTCGACTGAACCCGATGCCCTGTTTTCACTTTGGAAGACATTGGAATCTGCCCGGTTGAGATTGCAGCCTCGGGCGAACCGTCCGGGCGAGTCCACGGAACTGCGCGGCACCCCCGACTGGGTTCTGGAGATCGTCAGCCGCACTTCGCAGCGCAAGGACAAGAAAATCCTGCGGGCGGCCTACCACAAGGCGGGCATTCCCGAATACTGGCTCATCGACGCCGTGCGCGACCCCGTCGTGTTTCACCTGCTCCGCCACGAGCCGCACGGCTACGAACCCGTTGCCGAAGTCGATGGCTGGACACGCTCGCCGCTCTTCAAGCACGACTTCAAGCTCCAACGCAAGCGCGATCCACTGGGGAACTGGCGGTACACGCTGGCCTCAAGGCCCGTCTAAGCCGACCACTGCGACAGGCTAATCGGCACGCTTTAGTTGTGAACCTTTCCTTTCCTTCGATCGCTCAATGCGGTGATGCATTCCATGCTCACCCGCGTTTTCGCAATCCTGTTGCAGTTGTCGTGCCTGTGCGGTTGCCTCTCGTCGCGCGTGATGAGCGACATGCGCGAGGAGGCCGCGGTCCGCAGGGAGTTCGTCAACAACAGCCTTGCCGGCGAGCATCGCGCTCGCTATCTCGGAATTCAGCCGCACGACGGGCGGCGTTACGAGATTTTCGAGCTCGACGGAGCGCTCGCCGCTCGGGGCGAGCCGCGCGTGCTGCTCGTTCGCATCCCGGTCGATCCTGACGATGGCGCGACCGCCGCAGCCTGGGAATCGGGCGAAGTACAAGGCGGCGGCGAGTGCGCACGAGTGATTATCGGCTATCACGGGACAGTTCCGGGTGACTGGCCTGGATGGTTGAAAGATCAGCCGGCACAGCTGCGGAAGGTGATCATCCTGAGCCTGTCGGATGAGAGTCCATCAATGGTCTACGTCCAGCCGGCGCGCGGTGCCGAGGATGTGGTGAGGGAGCTTCGGCTCGATGCGCACATCAGGTGGGTTGTGCGGTCGCGGTCGGCGAACGCGGGCCGTGCACTGCTGGTGCCGCTGGCGTTCGTCGCTGACATCGTCACGTCGCCGTTCCAGCTCGTGGGCGCGATCATTCTCTTCAACACGCCCGCCCCGCAGCCGCAGTGACCTCGCGGGCGATCACTGACGCAGGCCGATCCACGCTTCCAATGGAATCATCATCCCGATCAGGAACGACGCAAGATTCGCCAGCGTGATGGCGATGTAATCGCGCCAGCGCTCGCCACGCGGTGTGCCTACGCGGTGAAACGCCAGCGTGAAGATCGCGCACTCGGCGAGCGGCGCGAACAACTCGGCGACGATCAAGTACGTCACGTAGTTTGAAGGCTCGTTTCGAATGTTGAACATCAGCGGCAGCGCGAGGGCGACGATGGGGTACGTGCAGGCCGTGAGCCACACGCCCGCGGCGAGTTTGCGTTTCAATGGATGCTGCCGCGACAGGAGGGCGAGCAGCACCGGAATTTCCAGCGCAATCGTCAACAGATACGCGAAAGGAAGCGGTCGCAAGAAGTATTCGACGTCGGACATATCAGCGCCCGTCACATCGAACGGATCAGGAACGGAAACTCCGCCAGCACGTGCAGCATGGCGACGGTGAAGTAGATGTCGCGCGTGCGCGGGTAGTCCGCCAGGAAGCCCAGCCAGAAGATGACGACGAGGGCTGCGCCGATGAGGACAATGGCCAGCGCGAGCCTGCGGAAGGCGAGCGATTTTTTCGCCAACGGCACCGCGGCAACGGACCACGGCCGCAGGCCCATCGCGACCAGGGGCATGGCGATGAGCCAGACGCTGTAGTGCAGCATTTCCAGGAAGGTGTGGGCCGCGACGAGGAAGTGTGTCGAAGCGAAGCCCCCGGTGCCCGCGATGCCCCCGATGCCCCCGCCTGCGTGGCGCGTGATGCGGACCGAAAGTGCATCCATCCCCGGCAGATCAGGCGCGCTGCCCAATCGCCACCACAGCATCACCAGCACCGCCGGCACCAGCATGAGCAGCGCGCGATACGTCCGCAGCCATGCGGGCTTGCGCCTTGCGATCTCACGATCGAGAAACACCATCGCCACCACCGGATGCAGGTACACCATCGCGATGCCGAACTGGAGCGGCGCCAGCCAGCCCACGGCCGCGACGATGAACGCCAGCATCCAGCACCAGGACCAGTCGCGGCCTTGTCGCTCGCTGCCGCGTATCTGGAGCAGTGATGCGATCCACAGCACCATCGTCGTGTTCCAGATCGCCGAGATGGTTTCCCACGTCGCCATGCTGAAGCCGGCGGCGATGCCGATCCACGTGTAGGCGATGAATGCAAACGTAAGCCCGAATGCCCCGCCGATGCCCACGAGGAAGTACGTTCGCCGCGGACCCCATCGGGCAGGCATGCGCGAAAGGAAGTAGCGGAACTCGAACCAGTTGTGCGGCCCCGCGAAGAGGAACACCGTCACGATCGAAAACCCGATCGGCATCCAACCCGCGAGAATCGCTGCCGATGCGATAAGCAGCACCGCGACAGCCGCGAACCAGCGGGCACCCCTGCGCGCATCACTGCGCGGCTGCTCCAGCGGCAACACGCCCGCACCGGGATGGAAAGAGGCCTGTGACATTCGGCATCACGATCTGGAAGTTAAAAGTGTTTCGAATGCCGAGGCGATCACGGCGCGGGATTCGGCTGCGTCGGCGGCGGGGCTGACCTCGGCGGCGAGCCGGCTCCATCACCGCGACCTTCAGCTCCGCCCTTCTTCTGGGCGGCCAACTCCTTTGCGATGGCCGCGAGCTGAGCTTCGCTGATGTGCAGTACGGCTGTCTTCCCATTCGCGCTGGACTCGATGCGAATGGAAGGCCCAGCCGCGGGCAACGGCAGCACCGGCGGCTGGGGCGGCGGAGGCGCGCGATTCGCCCATGCGTCACTGACCCACAACCCAGCCGCCCCGATCACCATCGCCGCCGCCGCGATGCCTGCGCCTCGGCCGCGCTTCCTCGCCAGCCACAGGCCGCCCGCCATCGCGCCGAAGGAGAGCAATACCGCCGCGACCACTGTCCGGCCTACGCCCGCCGTCGTCGCGCCATCGCCTTCGACATCAGCCGCGGCCTTCACCGCCAGCAGTTTCTCCGGAAGTTCCAGCTTCATCGGTTTCGAGTCATCGTGCAGTTTGATCGTCAATGGCAGATCGACGGCCTTGCCCTCCCCGGGTCGCGGCGGCGCGGGCCTGGTCGGCCGGGGCGGCTCAGGCGGCGCGATATCCGCCGAAGCCGAAGCCGAAAGAAACGCCAGCGCCAAGGCCATCGCCATCGCCGTCAGATACGGGAAGAGTCGCTGATTCATCGGATGCTCCTGTGAGTTGATTTGCGTGTACATCAAACCTGCGGCGAAACCGCATGCCGTCATTTTAGATGCTCCAAGCCCAATACGGTTCACACCTCTCATAAATGTTACAAGCCCGATGGCGAAGGCTCGCCATCGGGCTTGTGGTTTACACATCATGTCGCATCAGTTCGTGCGGTTGTCGCTCACGTCATAGGAGGAAAGGAACTCCTGATCGCGCAGGTAGAGCCGCCCGCCCGTGATCGTGGGGTGAGACCAGATGCCGCCGCTGTTGGACCGCTGCTTGCTTTGCGGTTCGAGCTTGAACCGGCTGACTTCGTTGTAACCCGTCGGTGACGCCTCGACCAGCGCGACTTCGCCGCTGCGCTCGCCCAGGCAGTAGAGCATGCCATCGGCATAACCGATCGAGCCTTTGCCCACGCCTCGCTTCTCGTTCCACACTTTCTTGCCGGTCTTGAATTCCATGCAGACCCAGCCTTCGGTATCGCTGTGGCCGTAGAGGTGATCGCCGACGAGGATCACGCCGCCGTGATGGTTCACGATTGTCTTGTTGGTGTAAACCTCGGTGGCCTTGTTGTCATCGGAGAGTTGGATAAGCTTGCAGCCGACGCCGTAGCCGCTGGTGACGAAGACGTGGCCATCGTGGAAGATCGGCGAGGGGATCACGGCTGTCTTCCCGGGCCAGTCGCTGCGCCACAGGAGCTTGCCTGACTCCGCTTCGATGCCAACGACGCTGTTCATGGTGATCTGGATGTACTGTCGCTTGCCGCCATGCTCCGCGACGATGATCGAGGAGTACTGCGCCCCGTCGGTGAAGTCTTTGCTCTGCCAGATCACTTCACCGGTCGTCGCGCTCAAGGCCGCGATCGCGCCCTTCCGGCCGCCTGGCGTACACAACACTTTGTCGCCATCGACCAGCACGCTCTCGGTGTAGCCCCAACCCGGGATGCTGCCGCCCAGGTCTTTGGTCAGACTCTTGCTCCAGGCAACTTTGCCGTCCTTCACGGAGACGCAGATGAGATCGCCCTTGCCGCCCATGGCGTAGACGAAGCCGCCCGCCACCGTGGGCGTACCGCGCGGCCCGTCGCCCCACTTGTTGGTGAAGTGTTCGCCGATCTCGGCGTTCCAGACTTCCTTGCCGTTAGTGATATTGACGCAGATGAGCGACTCTTTGCCGCGTGAGCCGAGCGTGTAAAGCCGGTCGCCCACGACGGCGAAACTGCTGTAGCCCAGGCCGGCCCCGTCGAACGTCCAGACCTTCCTCGGCCCTGCATCAGGCCACTTTTTCAGCAAGCCGGATTCCTTGGAAAGGCCGGTGCGGTCGGGGCCTTGCCACTGGGGCCAATTCCCCTCAGCCAGGGCAATCGACGTGGTCAGGAGCAGCGCAAACAGGGGCAACACTTGTTTCATCGTGATTTCCTCGTATTGGACAGAATTGAAGACAGACCGACATCATACGTTGAGCGCAAGGCAGGTAGAAGTAACACGTACGAAAGGTGCAGATTCTTGCAGGGGACATCGTCCACTACTTCACCGCCTCAAACTCCACAAACGCGAAAATAAAGTGAATCACCAGCACATAGAGCGTTGCCCAAAGGATCGCCGACGTAATCCCCCTGCTCACCGCCCTGCTCGATGTCTTGGGCCTCGCGCCCTGGTAATACGCAATGAGCGCGATGCCCACCGCACACGCCAGCGTCTTGAGCAGCATCCAGCCTGTGCCCACGTAGAAGAACAAGCCCGGCAGCGACAGCTCGCTGTGAAAATGCAATCGCCAGAAGTGCGGCCCATGCTCCGGGTAGGCCGCGGTGAAGACCACCAGGCTCGTCCCGCGCGCGACGATGAAACACAGCACGGTGAGAAACGGCACGCCGATCAGGAACGCCCACAGGATGTTGGAAAGCAGATAACTCTCCGGCCGGGCGCCGAGCGAGCGCAGCGCATCGACCTGTTTGCCATAGGTCTTGTTGCCCACATCCGAAGCGACAGCCGCGCCGCAGCGAGCGGCGATGAGTACCGTCGCGAAGATCGGAATCATGATGCGATACAGCGCGTAGCCCACCGCCTTGAGCAGGTCTTCAATAATGAGTGGCTCGGTGTAGTCGGCGTAAGGGATGAACTTGAAAGTGAAGTGCGTGGTGACAAAGCCGATGATCAGACCGATCATGATGATGTACACCCACGCCGACGCGCCGGTGACGAGATTCAGATAGTGCAGCAAATAGCGCAGGCCCCACATCGGACTGCGCCAGCGCGGGATCAAGTGCAGCGGCATGGCGAGGGCGACTTCCGCCGCGCGGCTTGAGGCCGTGAGAAACGCCTCAGCCTTGGCGGGCAGTTCCTTCAACCAGCGCGATTGCGACCCACCCACAGGAGTGGGTGGGCTTTCGCTTTTTTTGTGTTGCAGCGCGTCCTTCAAATCACCCCACTGCTCGCGATCCACCTCGCGCAGCGTCTTGCCCTCCGCATCCAGCAGAAACAGGGCATCCGCGATCGGCGCGAGGGAAGGATAATCATGCGTGACAATGATCGACGTCTTCGGATGCGAGTCGTGCGTGCGACGAATCAGGTTGGCGACCTGCTCCGCCGTGGCTGGGTCAAGGCCCGAGGTCGGCTCATCGTAAAGAATCACCTGCGGGTTGTAAGTGAGCGTGCGGGCAATGGCGAGGCGCTGCTGCTGACCGCCGGAGAGGGCGCTGGTGCGCACGCCGCGCGGCACGCGCAGCTCATCGAGAAGGGCATCGGGCTGCGTGCCATCGGTGTGCGTCCTGCGGGCGCGGGGCTGATGGGCATGCGCAAAACGCACATTCTCCGAAGGCGAGAGCTCATCGAACAAAGCGAACTGTTGAAACACGACGCCCACCGGCCGGGGACTGCGATCGTGAATCGCTTCGCGCTCGCCCAGTTTCAGGCTGCCTTCCGCACGAATCTCCCGCATCGATGCATCGAGCAGTCCCGCGATCGTTCGCAGCAGCATCGATTTGCCTGACCCGCTGGGGCCGACGATCAACGTGACTTTGCCGGGCTGTAGGGTGGCGCGGACATCCTTGAGCAGGACTTTGTCGCCGGCCGTGAGCGTGAAATTCGACAGCACCACGGGCAACCCCGCGCGATCGACATTCGCCGGCTCGGAAGATTCGGACATGGCAGCAATGTTCGCAGGTCGAGGGACGTGTGACAACATCAATAGTTGCGAGAAACGACCGCGCTACATACGTTGATTTCATGGCAACCAACGCGCGACAGCACGATCACACCATCGACGGTTCGTGGCGGGAGGGCCGAGGCGACGAACTCATCGCGATCGATCCGACGACGGGCGAGCCGAGCTGGCACGGCCGCGGCGCGACGAATGAGGAGGTCGATGCAGCCGTGCGCGCCGCTCGTGATGCCTTTGACTCGTGGGCGAGCCTGCCTTTGGAAGATCGCATCGCCCACGTGAAGCGATTCAGTGATGTGCTCAAGAAGAACGAAACGCCGCTGCTCGAAGCGATCTGCATTTCAACCGGCAAGCCTCGCTGGGAAGCGACGACAGAGGTCGCGGGCCTGCACGGAAAAATAGGCGTTTCGATCCAGGCGTACGCGGAACGCTGCGGCACGAAGACGCAGGATGTGCAGGGCTACCGCGCGACGACGCAGTTCCGCCCGCATGGCGTGTGCGCGGTGCTGGGGCCGTTCAACCTGCCCGCGCACCTGCCGCATGGACATATCGTGCCCGCGCTGATCGCCGGCAACACCATCGTGTTCAAGCCCAGCGAACAGACGCCGCTCGTGGGCAATCGCATGATGGACATCTGGCACGACGTCGGCCTGCCGAAGGGCGTGATCAACATGGTGCAGGGCGGGCGCGACACGGGCATCGCCCTTTCGCAGCACGCGGGCATCGACGGCCTTTTCTTCACGGGAAGTTCCAGCGCGGGACTGGCGCTGTGCCGGACGTTTGCCGAGCATCCCGAGCGCATCCTCGCGCTGGAGATGGGCGGGAACAATCCGCTGATCGTCGATACGCAGCACCTGGGCGACCTCGATGCCGCGGCTTACCTGACCGTGCAGTCCGCCTACATCACCGCCGGCCAGCGCTGCACCTGCGCGCGAAGACTCATCGTGATCGAGAGTGCGAAACGCGCCGCCTTCATCGAACGACTGGTCGCGATGACGAAGCGCATCCGCGTCGGCAAGTGGAACGATGAGCCGCAACCGTTTTATGGTCCGGTGATTTCCGCAGCGGCGGCGAAGCGCGTGATTGATGCGCAGGCGGAACTTGTAGGCCGGGGCGCGGATGTGCTGCTGGCGTGCAAAGCAAAGAAAGATTGTCCCGCGATGCTTTCGCCGGGGTTGATCGATGTCACCGGCGTGCCTGCACGGGCCGACGAGGAAGTCTTCGGCCCGCTGCTTCAGATCATGCGCGTGAAGGATCTCGACGAGGCGATCACCGAAGCCAACGACACGCAGTTCGGCCTTTCCGCCGGCCTGCTCAGTGATCGCCGCGGGAGCTATGACGCCTTTGCCCGCCGCATCCGCGCAGGGGTGATCGCTTGGAACCGACAGACCACCGGTGCCAGCGGGCAGCTCCCCTTTGGCGGCGTCGGCAAGAGCGGTAATCATCGCCCTGCCGGTTACTTTTCCGCGGATTACTGTTCGTATCCGGTCGCGGTGTACGAAGCGGATCAGGTGACGATGCCATCGAGTACCACGCCGGGGTTGTAGCCGCTTTCGGCTTAGCGAGATCGCGGCGATGAACGTGGCTAAGCCGCAAGCGGCGAAACGAATGGGAACATACGAAGTCAACTTCGACGGACTCATCGGCCCGACGCACAACTACGCCGGCCTGTCGCGCGGCAACCTCGCCTCGACTTCGCACAAAGGCCATACTTCGAACCCGAAACAGGCGGCGTTGCAAGGGCTGGCGAAGATGAAGCTGCTGGCGGAACTGGGTGTGAAGCAGGCGATCCTGCCGCCGCAGGTAAGGCCGGACATACAGTTTCTTCGCAGGCTCGGTTTCATGGGGACCGATGCGCAGGTCATCGAGAAGTGCGCAGCCGATGCACCGCAACTTCTGGCGACGGCCTACAGCGCGTCGAGCATGTGGACCGCCAACGCCGCGACGGTTTCGCCGTCCTTCGATACGAACGACCGCCGCGTTCACATCACGCCCGCCAACCTGATTTCGCAGCTTCATCGCAGCCTTGAAGCGAAGTCCACGCACAGTGTTCTCCGCAAGGTATTCGCGAACGAGAAGCATTTCGCCCTGCACGAACCGCTTCCCGCCGCGATGCATCTGAGCGACGAAGGCGCGGCCAATCACACCCGCCTTTGCGCGACGCACGGCGAACCAGGCATCGAGCTTTTCACCTTCGGCCGGGTCGCAGGCCGGACCGAGGCGGCACCCGCGACAAAGTTTCCCGCCCGCCAGTCGCGCGAGGCGTGTGAATCGATCGCACGCCTGCACGGCCTGGGCGCGCGACAGGCGATCTTCGTGCAGCAAAGTCCCGAAGCGATCAACGCGGGCGTGTTTCACAACGATGTGATCGCCGTGGGCAACGGGAACGTGCTGCTGTGTCACGATCAGGCGTGGGTCGATATGCCGGGGCAACTCGCGACGATCAGTACCGCGTTCGAGCGACTTACCGACCAACCGCTCGTCGTCATTGAAGTGAAGACATCACAGGTCTCGCTCGATGACGCGGTGCGGTCGTATTTATTTAACAGTCAGATTGTCACGCTGCCGGATGGAAGCATGGCGATCATCTGTCCGATCGAGGCGATGGAGTACGACAGCACGCGGCAATTCCTTGATGCCTTGCTCACGATGAACACGCCGATCCGTTCGCGCCATGTCGTGGACCTGCGTCAGAGCATGAACAACGGCGGTGGGCCGGCTTGCGTTCGCCTGCGCGTCGCCCTGACGGAAAAGGAACTGAACGCGGTGAATCCCAGGGCGCTGTGGACGCCGGCGCGGCACGACTGGCTGGTAGCGCACATCGAGCGGACGTATCGCGATGAACTCTCGCCGGAGGATCTGGCGGACCCGGCGTTCATCGAAGAGAGCCGGGCGGCCGCGGCGGCGCTGGTGGGGATGTTGGAGGATGAGTGATGAAGTGAGGCTTGCACCTGGAGGTGCAAGGCCTGGGAATCTTTATTACACAGGATTCATTTGCGGTTCGTGCTCTCAAAAATCTTATCCGCGCTCTTGGCGACGAAGCCCTGATACAGCTTCCCGTCAGGCATTGGGTATCGCTTGGCGAACTCGTAGTAACAGGCGGGGATCACGTGCTTGCTGCCATCGTCGAATTTCACTTCGACCTGATCCGCCAGCGTCGATGACTGCTCGAGGAACACTTCAGGCGTGCCTTTGATTTCGCCGCCACTGGTGTTGAGTTTGTAGCCGTTGTCCTTGAGAAAACCGCTGAGCAGTTCGAGTGAGTCGAAGGTATCCAGGGCGTTGACGAAGATGGTGAAATGATTGGCGCGAAACCCGAAGGCCGCGACCCAGGAGGCGTATTCGCTCTCAGCCGCGAGGGCTTCGTACTCGGGCCAGGTCACTTTCCAAGGCCGGCCCGCGACGGCGAAATCGTCCTTCTTCGCAGTCTCTTCAGGCACCTCCGCGATCAACTCTTCCACTTTGGCCTTTAGCGCGGGCGAGCACTCATCCAGTTTCAACTCGCTGATGAACACCTTGGGCAGTTCCACATCCGCATGCTCGTAGTGCCGGGCGTAGAGTTTCTTTTCCGTGAACTCGTACTCGCCTTTGGCTTCGTATCCGCCCTCGAGAAATGCCCTGGCCAGGGCATCGATGCCGACCTTCGGATCGCGGAACGTGCGCAGGGCGATGTGATCGTTGACGATGCGTTCGCCTGTTGCGGTGAGCAATTCCTGGATGGCTTTAGCGCTGGGATTCAGCTTCGCGTAGTCGTTCCAGAGTTTTTCAAGAAGAGGATGCACGTCACTCATGGCAAGTCTCCGCGCAGAAAAAAGGCCGTGGGATTATAGGAGGGATCGATGCGGGCGGGGTGTGGCGAGGATGGGCAAACGCTGGATCAATCGCGGCCCGCGTCAACGGTCGGCCGCTCGCCTGGCCCATCGAAGATCGTCCGCACCTTCGCCGCCGGCGCATCCTTCTTCCCGCCTCGCGGCTGAAGGACGATGATCCGCTCGCCGGCCGCGGCGTCATTCAGGTTCACATCCGTCATCGTCTGGCGTCCATCTGGCAACGTCGCGATGATGCGATGAACACCCGCGAAGACGCGAGCGCGGACATTGCCGATGTCGTCGGTTGTCTCGCTGACGTTCGACCACCAGAGCTTGTGTACGAGTTGATCGAACAGTTCGCCGGAGGCAGTGAGCTTCCCATCCTTGTCGAGGAGTGCAGCGGTCGTATCCTGAAAATCTTCCGCATGCAGGCCCGCCAGCCAGATGCCTTTGACGCCGGGCTGGCTGAACATGACACGCAGCGCCGTTTCGAGATTGATCGCTGCGCCGGTGTCCGAGCTTCCGGCCACTTCCAGGCGGGTGATCATGACGGGAAGGCCTGGGTCGCCGAGGAACATGAGGCTGCGCGTGACCGGGGCTTCGACGATGGACCCGCTGAGGCGCACTTCGATGGCGAGGGCGTCGATATCGACAAAGCCTTCGCGCATGGCGGTGACGCGGCGCATGGCTTTCTGCAAACGGTCGGAGCCGAAGGCGTCATCCAGTTGCAACGCAGCGCGGCCCAGCGGCGAACGCGCCGGCAGGCCAGGCACTTCAGTCTCCGCGAGCCGATGCAGCCTGCGAACCATCCCCAATCCGAGTTCCTCTTCGATGTAGCGGTGATCGATCGTCTGCGAAATCAAATCGAACTGTACCACGCTCTGACCGTAGTCATTCAGCACGCGACGCACGTGCCCTTCCAGTGCGCCCGCCAGTTCGCCGCCCTTCAGTCCCGCCGCCCAGCGCGGCATCCGACCGGCGTCCGAAGGCACCACCCCGCCCCATCGCACGATCAGGCTTCGCTCTTTCGCCAGTTGTAACCACGGCTCAACCGCGCTGAAGTCCCACTTGTCCTTTTCAGGTTGCACCGAAAGCCAATCGGTCAGGCGATCCAGCGAAATGCTGTTGAAACATCGCCACAGGGGAGCCTCGGTGATCGCGTCCTTTGAAGGCCAGCACTGGAGCACGGCTTTACTCACATGCAGGCCGAAGGGAAACGCGTGGCGAAGCATGTCGATGCGAACGGTCGCGCGGGGGACAGGATCACCCGCTTCATCCAGCACGATGATGCGCACCGGGACTTTGCGAATCTCTTCGATGCGCTCCTGCGATTCCTTGACCCAGGGCGCATTGAGAAGCTGGGCGCCGCAGGGGCGCGAGCAGATGGTGAGAATGACGAGAATGAAACCGATCGCTCGCTTCACGCGTGTCGCTCCGTGACCCAGGGTCGTGGGTGGGAAGGGATGTTCAGCCGAGCATTTCCATCGCCTGACTGAGGTTGGCGACGGGAATGAGCTGACACCCTGATGGAGCTTTCATCGACACGGCCGGGGCGATGACATGACTGAACCCGAGGCGCACGGCTTCACGGATGCGCTGCTCGATGCCGCTGACATGGCGGATTTCGCCGCCCAGGCCGATCTCGCCGATGGCGCAAACACCGAGAGGGCCAGGGGCCAAGGGCCGAGGGCCAAGGGATTGCAGATTGCGGATCGCGGATTGCGGATTATCTGAAGTCGCCTGTTTCGTGTCCCCTGTCCCCTGTCCTCTGTCCCCTGCCCCCTTCC
>JBBDXA010000134.1:0-26989 GCA_040902585.1 Phycisphaeraceae bacterium | reverse complement strand
GCGATTGACAAGGGCGCGCCTGCCGCCCGCACGGGTCTGCTCGCAGAGCCTCGCCGACCCGTGGCACCCCGCGATTGAACCGGGGTAGCCGGTAGAGCTTCAAACAGGATTCGCGTGTGACCTACGCATTGACAACCGCAGAACTGCACCTCGGTGATCCGCACTGGCTTCCCGCAGCCGGCGCGATCCTGCTGGTCGCGCTCTCGGCGCTGGCATGGGGCTACGTGCAGGCGTGGCGCGGGCGGCGCGGGCTGCTCCTGCCGCTTGTGCTCAAGGCCTTCGGTCTCATCCTGCTCGCCGCCTTCCTGCTCGATCCGCTCTGGTCCACGCAGAAGGCTTCGCCGCGCGCCAATCTCTTCATCACGCTCATCGACAACAGCCGCAGCCTTCAAGTCACTGAAAGCGATTCGCAGCGCACGCGGGCTGACGATCTGAAACGCGCCCTCGGCGTGCGCGATTCGAAAGAGCACACCGCCACAGATGTCCCGCCCGCCAAATGGGCCCTGAATCTCGCCGAGAATTTCGACGCCCGCAGCTACGCCTTCGACACGCGCCTGCACTCGATCGAAACTTTTGACGAACTCACCTTCGACGGCCGGGGCACCGCCCTCGTCACCAGCCTTCGCGCAATAGCTGAGCGATTCCATGGCCGACCTGTCGCGGGCGTCCTGCTCATCACCGATGGCAACGCGACGGATATCCCCACCGGTTCGCTCGATCTCGCCGGCCTTCCGCCGATCTATCCCGTCATCGTCGGCAACAGTGAACTGCCTGCCGATCTGGGCATCGCCAAACTCACCATCACGCAGAGCCCCTTTGAAGATGCTCCCGTCACCGTCATGGCGGACGTCAGCGCGATCGGCTTCGAAGGCAAGACAGTCGTCGCCCAACTCATCGATGAAGAGGGCAAGGTCGTCAAGGCCGAGGCGATGAAGGTGGACACGAGCGACAAGACGCTCGCCTTCCGCCTTCAGCACAAGCCTGCGAAACAGGGCGTTTCGTTCTATCGCCTGCGTGTGATGGAGCAGTCGCGTGTGAAAGACGACGCCACGGCCGATTCAATCGCCGAGGGCGAAGCGACGGCCGCGAATAATGAACGCCTGCTCGTGGTCGATCGCGGCACCGGGCCTTACCGCGTGCTCTACGTGTCAGGTCGGCCTAACTTCGAGTTCAAGTTCCTCAACCGCGCGATCGCCGAGGATGCGCAGATGCAACTCGTCGGACTCATCCGCATCGCCAGGCGCGAAGCCAAGTTCGCTTATCGTGACAATGTCGTCGATCGCACCAACCCGCTCTTCCGCGGCTTCGATGGCAAGAACGATGCGGTCGAAGATTTCGACGAACCCGTCATCGTCCGCCTCAACACGCTCGATGATGCCGAGCTTCGCGGCGGCTTTCCCAAGTCGGCTGAGGAGCTGTTCAAGTTCCACGCCATCGTGCTGGATGATGTCGAGGCCGGCTTCTTCTCGCGCGATCAACTTGCCTTGATCGAAAAGTTCGTCACCGATCGTCGCGGCGGCCTGCTGATGCTCGGCGGACTCGAATCGCTGCGCGAAGGCGAATATGCGGGCACGCCCATCGGGCGCATGCTGCCGGTCTATCTCGACCGCGCGATCGAGGAGCCGGTCGATCGTATCCATCGCATCGAACTCACCCGTCCCGGCTGGCACGAACAGTGGCTCCGCCTGCGCTCCACCGAAGCGGAGGAACGCACCCGCCTCGCGGAAATGCCTGTTTTCTGGACGATCAACACGGTCACCGGCATCAAGCCCGGCGCGACGGTGCTGGCCGAGGCGGTCGATGAATCCGGCACGCGCCGCCCGGCGGTCATCACACAATCCTTCGGCGGGCGCGTCGCGGTCATGGCCATCGCCGACTGGTGGCGCTGGGCCATCAAGCGCGAATTGGACAATGATGATGTCTTCAAGATGTGGCGGCAGACCGCGCGCTGGCTGGTGGCGGATGTGCCGCAGCGCGTGCAGGCGAGCGCCGAGCCTGTGCGCCGCGATGCCGAGTCGCCCCTGAAGCTGAGTGTGCGCGTGCGCGACAAGGCGTTTACCGCGATGGACAATGCGGTGGTGACGATTGAAGTGAAAGGGGAAGGAACGGAGGAACGAAGGGACGAAGGGACGAAGGGATCGGATTCAGAACTCCACACCCCACACCCCACTCCCCACACCCCAGCCATCACCCTCCGCGCCGAACCTTCGCTCACCGAGCCCGGCCTCTACGAAGCCGTCTATCTCCCGCGCGGCGACGGGGCGTATCGCGCCAGCGTGATGGCCGTCGACACCGATGGCAAGGCAATCGGCAAGAGTGAACTCGGCTGGATCGCGGGCGGTGATGCCGAGGAGTTTCAATCACTTCGTCCCAACCGCGCGCTGCTGGACTCCATCGCGAAACAAACCGGCGGACAGGTCGTCGCGCTCGCTGATCTCGAATCCTTCGTCAGCGATCTGCCATCGAAGAAGAGCCCGATGATGGAAACGGTGATTCAGCCGCTGTGGCATTCGTGGTGGTGGCTGGCGCTGGCGCTGGCGTGTTTCGTGGGCGAGTGGGGGCTGCGCCGGATAAGGGGGTTGCCGTGATGAAGAGGCCAATCAGCGTGACTGCCGCGGGTGTGCTTGTGCTGATATCCGTGCATATCGCGCCCCTCGTCGCTGATCAGCCCACGCTGATCCTCGTGCAGGGTGCAGCCGGTGCTGACGAGTACGGCACGCAGTTCACGCAGTGGCGCACGCGCTGGCAGCAGGCCGGCGAAAAGGGCGGCGCGAAGGTGATCTTCATCGGTCCCGGCGGGAAGGCCCCGGCTGAAGCGGACTCTAATCAAGTGTCAGACGATCGCATCCGCCTTGAGAAAACACTCGCCGCCGAGGCGAAAGAGTCGCCCCGCGAACTCTGGCTCGTCCTCATCGGTCACGGCACCTACGACGGCAAGCTCGCCCGCTTCAACCTCGAAGGCCCGGATGTGAGTGCCGATGAACTGGCCGCGTGGCTCAAGCCCGTCGAGCGTCCTGTCGCGATCATCAACTGTGCCTCATCCAGCGGCCCGTTCATGGCCAAGCTGACAGGTGAGAATCGCGTCATCGTCACCGCCACGCGCAGCGGGCACGAACTCAACTTCGCCCGCTTCGGCGATCACCTTTCCTCCGCCATCGGTGACATCACGGCCGACCTCGACAAAGACGGCCAGACCTCGCTGCTGGAGGCGTATCTCTTCGCCTCGCGCAAAACGCAGACGTGGTACGCCGAGGAAAGCCGGCTCGCCACCGAGCACGCCCTGCTCGATGACAACGGCGACGGCCTGGGCACACCCGCCGACTGGTTCCGTGGTGTCCGGGCGGTGAAACAAGCACAGGACGGCGGCAAGCTCGACGGCTTCCGCGCCTCGCAATGGTGCCTGGTGCGCAGCGAGCGCGAACGCGCCATGCCGGCCGAGCTGCGCGCGAAGCGCAACGAGTTGGAGCTCAAGATCGCCGCGCTGCGCGAGAAGAAACCGACGATGCAGGAAGACGCGTATTACGCCGCGCTGGAATCGCTCGTCGTCCAGATGGCGAAGATAGCGGAGGCCGTGGAATCAGAGGCGCGACCGTGAGGATGCCTTGTCGGATCCGCGAAGCGTAAGCGAGCGGACGCGGCGAGTTTCGCATGCTCAGCCACGAAGCACCGCGCATTCGAGCCCTCAACTCGCACACTCGTACATCGCCAGATGATATGGAACGCTGCGGCGCGGACGGCGCTTGCTGTACAGAACGGTCAGCTCGTTACCTTCCTTGAATGTCGGCTCGCCACGACGGAATTCGACGGCCGTGCCCTTCAGCGTCGTTGCATCGTTCATATGAGTCGCCGTGTAGGTGTAATGGATGCGATACTTCCCGAACGTTCGGACTTTCTGCGTCGCCAGCGACTCTACACGTGTTACAACGCCTATTGTCACGATGCCCTGCCGCACCAACCGGCGATGCCGGAACGGAATGACGTAAAGGTGCCACACGAACACGCTCAGAATTCCATTCCAGAAGGCGGCGATCGGCCACCACATCACCGTTCGCCAGAAGGGCGAGTAATCCGCCACTACCGGCCAGTGCGACCACTGCGGCAGGAACGCGAGTGTACGGACAGGAATGGCGGCACCGACGGAGAGCTGTGAATGGGTCTGGAAGTTCACATCGACAGTGTCGGTCACCTCGGCGCCGCCGATCGCAAAGGTGTATTGAATCGTGTAACTCGTGCCGGATCGCGTGGGCGTTTCGGTCTTCTCCGTGACATGGGCTGTGACATTGGAACCAGCGATCGCAGTGCATGTCCACAAACCGGTGCGCCCGAGCGCAATGGCGATCAGCATCACACCAGCCATGCAATGGCCGACAATGAAGTACCTGGCGAACCAAAGACCAAAGCAGCCCATCGGATGCGTCAGCCGCACCCGCCGCGGCGAGTCCTGGAGCAGTTCATACTCGATGCGATGATCCGTTGCCACATTCGCCCCCATTCATCCAACCTTCGCCCCCAACCCCTTCACCACCGTTTCCAGAAACTCCCGCGCCCGCTTCGCCAGCGCATCCACCCCCTCCGCCTCCTTCGGCCTTTCCAAGAGCGGGGCAAAAATATTCTCGCAGCACAGCGGCATCGTCAGCCCCGTCATCGCGACTGTATGTAACAGTTTGTAATGATCGATCTCCCCGAACCCCGGCCCGCAGTCTTCATCCTTGGGAAAGTTGCGATGATCCTTAATACAGAAACTGCGCACATCGCCTGCGCACTTCTGTATATCCGGAATCGGATCGACATTCAGATAATCCATCACGTTGCCCGCATCGTAGTTGACCTTGATCGCAGGGTGATCGATCTCGCGGGTGATCTTCGCGCAGGCTTCGCCGGTGCCGGTTTCGCCGCCGTGTTGTTTGATGACGATCATGACGCCGTGGTCCTTGGCGATCGGGCCGAGCTGTTTGAAGCGTTCGACCCACAGGGCGTGGTTGCCGCCCTTGGTGTGGCCGAAGGTGAGCACCTGCCCGATGCCCGCGGCCTGCGCCTGCTTGATGCGATTGGTGAAGATGTTGATCGCGTCGTTGTGCTCGGGGTAGATGTAAGAGAACATCATCACCGGCTCAAGCCCCGCATCCCGACAACGCTTGCCCAGGTCCTTCGCCTTCTGAGGTGCAGCATCCGTCGGCATCACGGGCACCGACTTCGCCTCGCCCGGCTCGCGATGCGATGTGCCCCACGCGACGTACTTGTACCCCGCGCTCTTGATCCCTTCGAGCGATCGCTGCAAGGGGAAGGCCGAGTAAGGCAGCGTCATGCAGGCGAGTTGAAAGGTCGTGGGCGATGGAACGCCCGGCTTCGCAGTGTCCTCCGCAAACACGGCAGGCGAACGCAGGTTCGCCGCGCCCGCGGCGGCAATCGCGGCGAGAGCGCCTTGAAGAAACGAACGACGTGAATGGTTCCCATTTTCAGTCTTCATCTGAACCGCCTCCTTATGAAGCCAAACCGCGACAACTTCCTGCGAGTATATCGCTTCGCGTCGTGAAACCCTCCTGTACAATGTGATCAATCATTCAAGGAGGCGATTCAAGATGCGAAGCAGTGCCAGCCTCATTCTTGTCCTCTCTCTCGCCGTGAGCAGCGCCGCGCTCGCTGACGATGCGGTCGCTCCGAAGGAAACCATCCACCTCTTCAACGGCAAAGATCTCGCCGGCTGGACCACCTGGCTCAAGGCGACCAAAAACGAAGACCCCGACCACGCCTTCCGCGTCACCGATGGCGTCATTCACATGCAGGGCGGCGATCACCGCGGCTACCTCGCCACAAAACAAGCCTATAAAGACTATCACTTCACCTGCGAAACCAAGTGGGGTGCCAGGACCGACGGCGGCAAGTACGTCCGCAACTCCGGCGTGATGGTTCACTGCACCGGGGCCGACGGCTCTGCTGGTGGTTCATGGGTGACCTCTCTCGAAGTGCAGCTCGCGCAGGGCTGCGAAGGTGATTTCATCGTCATCCGCGGCAAGGACGAAGCAGGTAAGCCGATCGAAGCGACGATTTCGAGCAAGGTGCGCATCGCGGAGGACAAGAAGACACGCTGGGATCCGCAAGGCAAGCTGGTGAAATACACAGGTCGGCAATTCTGGTGGAACAAGCATCAGCCGTTCTTTGAAGAGATGCTCGACACGCGCGGGAAGGATGATGTCGCCAGCCCCGTCGGGCAGTGGACGAAGGTCGAAGTGATCGCCCGCGGTGACAAGGTGACCGTGAAGATCAACGGCACGACTGTGAATGAAGCCCTTGAAGTGTTCCCCGCGTCCGGCCGCATCGCGCTGCAGAATGAAGGACATGAAGTGTATTTTCGTAACGTGACCATTGCCCCATTGAAAGATTGACATATAGCGGCGGGCTTGCCCGCCGAACGTGCTCCGCAAACACAAGGACCGTATCGACATGCCTAAATCAACTCGCCGTACCTTCCTGCAAACCTCCACCGCCGCCACACTCACCGCGGCCCTTCCGCTCGCGCGCGTCGCCTACGCGCAGACCAGTGATCTCCTGCGCGTCGGACTCGTCGGCTGCGGCGGCCGCGGCACCGGTGCCGCCGGTCAGGCGCTCACTGCCGACTCCAACTGCAAACTCGTCGCCCTTGGCGACGCTTTCGGGGACCGTCTTGAAGGTTGCCTCACATCGCTCAAAGCGAACAAGGACATCGCCGACAAGATCGACGTGCCGAAGGAGAAACGCTTCGTCGGATTTGATGCGTTCAAGAAGGTCACAGATGAGGTCGACGTGGTGCTGCTGGCCACGCCGCCGCACTTTCGTCCGCTGCATCTGAAATACGCCATCGAACAGAATCGCCATGTCTTCTGTGAGAAGCCCGTCGCCGTGGACGGCCCCGGTGTGCGCGATGTCCTTAAGACCTGTGAACTGGCGGCGAAGAAGAAGCTCTCCGTCGTCTCCGGCCTTTGCCTGCGTTTCAACAACGCCTTCGGCGCCGCGGTCAAGCGGCTGCACAACGGTGATGCCGGCGAGATTCTTACCCTCGCCGCCAATGACTACCGCGGCCCCATCTGGGTCAAGCCGCGAACGAAGGAGCAGACGGATATGGAATATCAGATGCGCAACTGGTATTACTTCACCTGGCTCAGCGGCGATTTCAACGTAGAGCAGCATGTGCATATGCTCGACACCGCGTCGTGGGTGATGAAGGATGAATACCCGGTCAAGGCAGTCGGCACCGGCGGGAGAATCGTGCGCAACACGCCGGAGTTCGGCAATATATATGACCACTTCGCGATTACGTATGAGTATGTAAACGGTGCCCGGCTCTTCGCTACCTGCCGGCAGATACGCGGCTGCTCCAACGATATCGCCGTGTATGTCACCGGCACGAAAGGCAGCGGGCAATTCAGTTCCAACGAGTCACGCCTCGGCTTTACCTTCGATGGTAAGCCGTGGCGATACGAAGGGCCCAAGAACAATCATTACCAGACCGAACACGATGAACTCTTCGCCGCTATTCGCGCCGGCAAGCCGATCAACAACGGCGAATATATGTGCAAGAGCACGCTGCTGGCGATCATGGGGCGTATGGCGGCCTACACCGGCCAGCAGGTGACGTGGGATCAGGCAATGAACTCGAAGGAAGACCTCACGCCGCCTCACTACGACTGGAACAAGCCGCTGGCGGAGCCAGAGGTCGCCCGGCCGGGTGTAACTAAGTTTGTATGAACGAGAAGGATCTGACAATGTATATACGACTCCCTCTTCTGTTACTCATTTTGTCTGTGCTTGCGTCGAGCGCTCGAGCGCAGGAGCTGTCCAGCAGCGAGAGCGAAACGGAGCTGCGCATCAGCACCGACATGCTCGACGCCGTCGTGCGCAAGAAGGGCTACGTCACAGGCGTCGCCGCAGGCACGCTGCTCGACAAGAAGACCGGCTCGCGCGATCCGGGCTACGGACTGGATATCGTGGACTGGATCATGGAGCCGGGCAGTGATGAGGCTCACCGTGACAAGCTGCCGGACCACATGGTCTACAGGTTCGGCAACAGCTACCACGGCCAGGGCGCGAAGCGATCGCTGGAGGGCCCGCAGATATGTACACAGGCGAAGGCACTGTCGCCGTTTGCGATCAAAGGTGAAAGTTTCATCGCGGTAAAGCAGCAGTATGCTTATCCGCTGGCTGCTCCCGGTTACAAACATGGCTCAACCTGGTCGCAGATCATGGTCTTTCCCAAGGGCAAGCGTTACTTCGTGTCGACCGATCGGATCGATGCGGTCAACGCCAGTGATGCGATGTTCCTCCGCATCGACATGCCCGGACACGTGAAGCACAAGGCAGGCAGCAGCTTCAGCGAAATCTACCTGAGTTATCCGACGTATGGCTTCGATAAGGACGGCAATCCGATCGAAGGTACGCGGCGCGAGCCGGGCGTGATTGCCGCGAAGGAGTTCAATGAAGACTTCGCGCCGGATGCGAAGTTCAACTATCGGCGCGATGCGTTCGACAAGCCGCCCAAGCGTTTCATCCGCGCGATTCACCTGCGCGATCCTGTCACCGGCAAGGAAGGCCCGTGGCTTGCGGGGTTCACGCTCGATCCCTCGGTGGTGTACGAAGCGTGGTGCCATCAGCGCGGGTACATCTGCATGATTGAGGAGTTCGGCGGCCGGCCCATCAAGCCGGGCGAGTCCTTCAGCGCGGCATTTATCGTCGGCTACTTCGATTCGATCGAGGAAATGCACAAAGTCTACGACGCGCACGCGGGGCACGACGGCCTCGTCGCTGATGCGAAGGGCTGGAAGCTGACGAATTCCCGCAAGTGATTGAGCCCCTTTTCGCTTGGGAGGGAGAGGGGCTGGTCTCACGCCACCGCCGGCTCCGGATCCTTTTCGGAGTCGTGCAGATGAAGTTGCGGTTTCATCTCGCCGTTCTCCAGCACACACTGCCGCGGCTGGCCGCAGGTCGGACACACGGTCATCTCTTCGAGCTTGCGCAGGTAGGCCACGAGCGTGGAAACGACCGTCGCATGGCTCCAGGTCAGAGGCGAAACCGAGAGCGGCGCGTTGCTGTGCGGATGCACCTGTTCAGCCAGCACGCCCGAAGGCAGCGCGTGACTGGCGACCCAGTCGAGCACAGGTAATGCTTCGCGCAGTTCTGACACGGTGCGGGCGCGAGCGATGCGCCAGTCGGCCAGCCAGAGCGTGCAGATGAACCACGGGTTGCCCGCGACGTTGCGGATGTCATCGCTGACGCGGTGGTAATAGTCGTTTTCATAGCGTGCGACGCCGCCGACGCTGGTCTTGACCCACAACCGTTCCTCGATCGCCCTCATGGTTTTTTCCACACGCTCATCGTGCGGATCGAGCAGACCGAAGGCAAAGATGGCGTAGCTGGAGGCATCGATGACGGGATCGAGTTCGAAGTCGATTTCTTCGGGAGCACCATCTGGAGCGCCGTCCCGGCACGGTGGTGCTTCGCTCGCGGTTGCGTCATCGTTCTCGCCTGTGGGATCGGAAGCGGCACCGCCCTGCCGGGACGGTGCTCCAGACGGTGCTCCATTCCGCTTCGCCGAAAGGGCCGCGAACTGGCGATCGCGATCCGGCGAACGACCGGCGAGGACTTCCGCCATCAGCTTCGCCGTGCGCTCGTGATCCAGCGGCACGATGCGGCGCAGGAAGCGGCCGTGCTCCTGCGACCAGAAGTGTTTGCAGAACGCTTCGCGCAGTTGCTCAGCCGCCTTCTTATAAGCTTCCGCGCGCTTGGTGTCGCCGAAGCAGATGGCGAACTGGTGCGCCGCTTCGAGTCCGCCGTACACACTGGCGACGGTGAACGCATGCACGCCCCACCGCTCTTCCCACAGGTCATAGCTGGGCAGCGGCAAGTGCGTATCCGGATCGCGGAAGCGCAGGAGAAAATCCGCGGCCTTGGTGATCAGCCCGACCCACAGAGGCCGAACGAATTCGATATCGCGGTATTGCTGGTAATGCCGCCACACGGCCCAGAGCACCAGCGCGGTTTCATCTTCCTGAATCGGAAGCTGCGGGTTGCCCATCGAGACCCACGGGTGCCAGCTTGAGGCGGGCGAGCCATCGGGGTTGTACTTGTGCAGGAAGTAGCCGCCATCGTCGATGATCTCGGCGCAGAATTTGTAGAACGATCGCGCCACATCCGGGAAGCCCGCGTCGTCGAGCGAAGCCGCCACCAGCGCGCCGTCGCGCGGCCAGAGATAGCTGTAGGTATCGCGCGAGAACTGCATGATGTCCGTGTCGTTGGCGGCGATGATCGCGCCGTTATTGTCGATCTGTGTGCGCACCACCAGCAGCGAGCGCTTAAAGAGATCAATCACGCTTTCAGAAGGCCCGTTGTCCTTCTGGTCGGGAAACTTCAGGCGCGATGCCGCCAGCCAGAGCCGCCAGTAGGCGGTGGTGCGATCGATCACCGCCTGCGGCCCGTGGGCGTGCAGGAAGTGGTGCTGCTCTTTCATTTCCTCCAGGCTTTTGCCCGCGCCGATGACCATGTACACGATCTTCGATTCGTGCGGCCCAAGCTCGACGCCCACCATCGTGGTCGAATCCACCGCGCCCTGCGCGATGGCGTTGCAACCGAGGTGCCCGTCCTCCGCGTCGCGCCAGGTGCCTTCGGCATTGAAGAAGCCTGCCGTGCCCGTGGCGTATTCATCCATCCGCTGTTCGTTTTCGCTGAACCACGTGGTCATCAGGTAGCGGTTCTTGCGATAGTGAATCACCGCGCGGAGTTGCGGATCGAAGTAGGCGGTGTCGCCGACCTTCGTGCCGTACATTTCGAAGTTGTTGTGATGGAAGATGTGAACGGTTCGCTGAATATCCGTGAGGTTTTTCACCTCGATGCGGCGAACGAGAATCGGGCGATGGAAATCAACCACATCGCTGCATTGCAGGCTGAGCTGAAGCACATCGTGGTGCATGTCCACGCGCGTCGCCAGCGTGTCATGGTGGTAGCCCAGGCTCAGATCCCAGCCCTGCGAAGACCAATAGAGGCGGCGCTTGCGGCGATCGCCCTGGGAGTGATCGCTCTCAGGCAGGGGCGACCAGACACCGAAGCGGCAGGCGCTGCCGCTGGTGTGGTTTTCCTGCCCGACGTGCGGGTAGTAGATGTCGCGGATCTGGTAGTGCTG
Organism: Phycisphaeraceae bacterium; assembly: GCA_040902585.1. Classification (GTDB taxonomy): domain Bacteria; phylum Planctomycetota; class Phycisphaerae; order Phycisphaerales; family Phycisphaeraceae; genus JBBDXA01. The sequence goes on along the minus strand of JBBDXA010000134.1, from coordinate 15,843 downwards.
ATCGAAGGTGACCAGCATCTGACCGTTACCGACGGGAATATCTCGAGGCATCCAGGCTCCCTTCCCACGACAAGGAGGTGTGTCCGATAATCTTGCCGTTTTTAACACAACTGGCGACGTACACCAGTTCACCTTGCCCCCAGCCGGCACACATCGCGCAGCCGATGCCCCGAAAAAGGCGCGGGTTCAGAGGGATAGATCGGTCAGAAACGGGCGGTGTGTCCAGTTGTCAGGGCCGAAGAAATGTCCCGCTCGCCGCGATCCGCAGGACGCGGGGAATCGACCTGTTTTCGCAAGCCGTCAATCGAGGCCAAGCTCGCGCTTGCTGAAAAAGCGATACCTGCCCGCTGTGTTATTGGTAAACCACTCCAGAACGGGTTGGCCCCGATCACCCGCTCCGTCCTGTTCGATCACCTGAACGATGTGGATCGTCGGCCTCTTCAGATTCGCCTTGGCGATGGATTCGACCAGCTCCTTCGCCGTCGCGGCATGCTCGCCTTCGCCCAGCGGCTGACGGGAGACGAGATAAATCACGTTCGGCTCCAAGGCCAGCGCCTGCGTCATCGCCTGAATCAACCGGCTTCCGCCGCCGGCCTCGGTCGAGGCCTTGGCGAAGGTGTCACCAAGCCACGCGGCAAGCTTCTCCTGCGACTCCGCTCCGCCCGTCAGCCAGCCTTCGTTTGCGAGCAGAAGGTTGTCCTTGCCGGAAACGATGATGTTGAATGCCTGCTCTTGCTTGAAGTTTTTGATGCATTGCGTCAGCGCATCGCCAAGCCAGGTGCGCACCGACTCGGGTTCCATCGGCCCGTCAATGACGAACACCACACGCCGGGCGGCCATGTGGTTCAGGCCCAGGAATCGGGAGATCGGCGGAAAAGCCGATCGCTTGGGATTCGTATCCTCGCCGCCGGTGATCTTGGGCGACGGTACGGGCGGCGGACCTTTGCCGCTGCTCTTGGTCGGCACCTTCGTGGTCTGCATGGTCGTGGGTGTGCCGAAGGTGATCCCTCGCGCCAACTGGACATCGTTGAACTTCGCCTTCTGAATCGCTTCGATCGCCTGCACCACGTACATCCAGGGAACCTGCTCCGTTGCCTGCACGATGACCGTCCAGTCCGCGGAGTACGCGCCGCCATTCAACTCGTGCAGCCCTCCGAGCATCTTGCGCACTTCATCCATCGACCTGGGGGCGATCGCACTCTGCGGCATATCAATTCCCACGCCCCACTCGCCTCGCTGCGCGAGAACCACACGCAGCGGCGGCCTCAGCTTCTTAGGATCGATCGCCCCCTGGCCGACCGCCGGTGTCCAGACCGCTTGGGCCTCTTTCAAAGGAATGCCCTGAAACCGCTTCGCCAACTCGGCGGCTTCGCCTGCATCAGCCCGCGCGACGAGCGTCACTGTCTTGAACGGCACCCGCGCCATCAGTTCAAGTGCCGGCTCCACCTCCGCCAGCGACAGCCACGGCGGCGCTACGACGCGGAACGTCGTCATGGGCTGGCCCGCCTCGGCCGCCCTGGCTGCGTTGGCCTTCAATACCTCGACCAACGCCGACATCTGCGCGGGCTCAATTCGCTTCTCACCGAGCTTCAGGTATTGCAACTGATGAGGATTGCCCGCTTCGGCGACGAGGACGAGTTCGTCCGGGATCATCACCATTGGCTTCGCGGGAACGCCGGAGGTGCCTGCATCAGCGTTTGGTTTGTCGTTGGTCGCCGTCGATGAATTGCCCTGCGGCGCAGGGCCGTCGCCGCCGCCGCAGCCGATGAGCAAGGCCGACAGCGCGGTACACAAGAAAATCAAGACGGCATCGCGCAGGTTGAATCGAAGAGAGGTAAGCATGTCGTGCTCCGGGCCGGGGTTGCTTCGAGAAGATGCGTTCAGTCTAACAGCCGAGCGGCCCTTTCATTCAGTGAAACAGGATAAATCCACCGCCCGGCTTGGCGCAGGCCGCGACGAGGCTCCACACGGGAACGCCGTTGGCGATGGTGCCGGCCTGATCCGCCACCGGCTTGCCGTCGGCGTCGAACACCTGCCACAGGACGTTGCCGCCCTTGCCCCACGTCACGCCTTCGCTCCACGCCAGCAGCACCCGGCCATCCTTATCGGTTGCGATGGAAGGATGCTTCTGCGGCGTGTTGCGACGGGCATCGGCGCGCGGCGCGGCCACCGGCTCGGTTACCTTCGTTTCGCGCGGATGAACCGCTTTCAATTCCTCAATCTGAGCAAAGCTCACGCGGCCCTGCGCTTCCCACGCGATCGCCTTGCTGGGTCCTGTCAGCCACGCAGCCGCACTGCTCATCGGGCAGGTCGCCACGTTCCAGGCCTCAAGTTTCTGCTGCACCCAACCACTAAGGCGCGCGTAATTGAACTTCGACAGCATCATGTCCCGATGGACCGTCTCCTTCGCGCAGCGGTAGAGGACGTAGAAGAAGTCCCCTTGCGCCGCAGCTTTGATCCCGCAGCAAGCGCACACACCCGATACACCATCATCGATGGCGAACTCGGGTTGAAAGGTTAGACCATCGTTGCTGGATACCGTCACCCACACCCGGCGCTTCGACTCGCCTTCACCCTTTGGCCCCGCATGCCAAGCAATGATCAAGTAGTCCCGAAAGTCGCCGGTGGTCGAGGCCGCGATCGAACCGCCGCCATCGAGGCCGTATTCCTTCGTGATCACGTTTCGCTGCGCCTCAAACGCATCACCCTTGTCGTTCAGGCGGGCGTATAGCATCGGAGCCTTGTGATGATCGCCGTCCGCAAGCGTCTTCATCGAGCCCATCCATGCGACATGGGCCCGACCGTTCTTCCCGATGGCGAGCTGCGCCCCGCGGATGTTGCCTGCCGCGACGACGCTGCCTTCTTCGCTGTTGACGCGCAAGGCCTTGGACCAGGTCGCGCCGCTGTCCTTCGAGGTCACGTAAAAGGCATCCCCCGCGCGGGGCTCGCCCTTAAAGTAGATCAGGTGAATCGTGCCCTTCTCATCCACCGCGACCTGCGGTTGAAGGCCGCCGTCAGGCACGCGAACCGTCGTCACAAGGGCCTCGGCTGCCGAAACCTGCGATGCAAAACCCAGCAGGAAAAGACAGAGAATGAAGGATCGTTTCATGATTAAGCTCACAGGTGGAAGGCGGGAATGCTCGGGCAATTGACCCGTTCCCCATCGTACCCGGTCCCAGCAGTTGAACGCGCAACGATCTGGCCCCTACCATTGCCACAGTCACGCCCTGTGAAAGGAAGTTTCCCCATGATGCGCCTGCTTCGCCTGTTCTTGATTCTGCTCACTTTCGCTGCCATCGCCGGCTGCGAACCTGTAAATAAAGTAACCCCCGTGACGCCGCCGCCGACGGACACGACTGTTGCGACGCCGCAAAACAAAGTTGACAGTGAGCCCGCGCCGAAGGTCGATCCCGCAGTGAAGGCCGAGGAGGACGCCAAGGCTGTGGCGTGGATCCCTGTCGCCGAGCGCGAGAAGCTTTATCTCGATTTCAAGATGGAGGATCAGGAGGGCAAGCCATTCGACTTCAAGGCGATCAAGGGCAAACCGACGATCGCGACTTTTATCTTCACGCGATGCCCCAACCCGCAGATGTGTCCCTTGCAGGGCGCGAAAATGGCGGCCCTGCAAAAGACCCTCGCGGCCCAAAGCCTGGGCGATAAGGTCAACGTCCTCATCATCAGCTTCGATCCGGAATACGACACGCCGGCCCGGCTCAAGACCTTCGCCCAGGCTGCGGGCTTCGACCTGAAAACAGGACACGCCCTGCGGCCTGACCCGCGCGAGTTTGAAGAGTTTCGCTACGTCTTCCAGTTCCGCATCAGCTACCAGCCCGATGGCCAGCTCACGCACCGCACCGACCTGATGATGATCGACGCCGAGGGTCGCCTCGCCCGGCAATACGCAGGCATGTGGGAAGACAAACAGGCGGTCGAGGATGTGAAGAAGCTGATCGACGAGGCGGAGGCAAGTGGCGAGTGAGTAGTGGCGAGTGACGAGTGGCGGGTGACGAGGGACGAGGGACGAGGGACAAGCGAGGAGGTGATGTGTGATTCCATGGCGAAACGTCTTAGCCCGTAGGGCGTTTGACGGTAGCCTCGGGCGCAAGCCCGTGGATAAGGGCCACGATCGGCACTGAGCCCGTCAGGGCGATTGAACGAATCTCCTGAAGCGCCACCAATGTCCATCCCCGCACCCGCGTGATCTCCATTCCCGTGCCTGCGTATCGACCGGCCCCGCGCGTTCTTCAATCCCACAACTTCTCCGGGTCAAACGGCACATGATGACGCTTCAGGAACGCGACGAACTCCTCCTGAAATGTCATCGTTCGATGGTGCTCGGCCTGATGGTTGATGTACTCAATCACCGATGGCTTCACGGACTCACTGACGGCAAATGCTCCGTACCCCGCCTGCCACGCGAAATCGTTCATTTCGGGGAACTCTTTCTTCAGCCACCCGGACGAGAGGCTCTTGAATCGGTTCATGGCGTGGGCGAGCGATACGCCGGCCTTTAGAAGAATCAGCGCGTGAATGTGGTCCGGCATGCCGCCGATGGCAAGGGCTGTCCCGAACTCCTCGCGCGCGATGCCGCCGAGGTAGGCGTGGAGTCGATCCTGGATCGCCGCCGTGATGAAAGGCTCCCGGTTCTTCGTCGAGAACACAATGTGCAGGAGTAGGTTGATATAGGTGTGCCCCATGATTGCTATCCAGGCGTGGCCACCCGCATGGTATCGCGTTCCATTAACACGCGGGCATTGGTGGCGCTACAGGCGATTCGTTCAATCGCCCTGGCGGGCTCAGCGCCGATCGTCGCCCCTGTCCACGGGCTTGCGCCCGAGGCTACCGTCAATCGCCCTACGGGCTAAGCACTCGGCACCTTCAGCTACTTCCACGCCTTGAGCCACTTCACCATCGACTCCGTCCACACCTTCAGCCTTTCATCGTTGCTCGCCAGGCCCACGCCGTGGCGACCGTTCTGGAAGATGTGCAGCTCGCAGGAGACATTCGCCTTCGCATACGCCTCGGCGAAGAGCAGCGCGTTCTCCACGGGCACGGCCTGATCGTCCCACGTATGAAAAATGAACGCAGGCGGGTTCTGGTTCGTCACCTGGAGCTCATTGCTCATCTGCTTTTTCATTTCATCCGTCGCGTTGGGGCCCAGCAGGTTGTTCACTGAACCCTGGTGCGTTTTGTTGGTACTCATCGTGATGACGGGATAACCCATCATGAGGCGATCCGGGCGCGCGGGGTATTTTTCCGCGAGGTCATCGAGCTTGTCCACATGCAGGTTCGGCTGGGTGGCGACGGTGGAGACGAGGTGGCCGCCGGCGGAGAAGCCGAGCAGGCCGATCTTGTGATCGTCGATGTTCCACTCCTTCGCCTTGGATCGCACGAGGCGAATCGCCCGGCAGACATCGGTCATCGGCGCGGGATGGCGATTGGGCGAAACGCGGTACTGGCACACCACGCTGGGCCAGCCCTGGGCGGCGAAGAGCTCGGCGAAGGGCGCGCCCTCGTGGCCGGCGCGTCCGCCGTAGCCGCCGCCGGGGCAGACGACGATGGCGGGTGTTGGTTTTTCACTTTTCTCTTTCGGCAGGTAGAGGTCCATGCGCGGGCGGTCTTTTTCGTAGTTGTGCGGCGAGCCGTCAGGCCAGAGATTGATGGTTTCGCTGATGGGCATGGAGGGACCTCGTGGAAAAGGTGGCGCTATCTGCCTTGAAAATGGATCGCCGCGGGATCGGTTAGAATCAGAATATCACACGAAGCACGGAGTACGCCACGGATGGCCGACGCCACGAAGAACCTCAGCCCGAAGCCTTTCGTCCACCTGCATGTCCACACGCAGTATTCGCTGCTCGATGGTGCCTGCCGGACGAAGGAACTGGTCAAACGCGCCGCGGAACTCAACCAGCCCGCCGTCGCCATCACCGATCACGGCTGCCTCTTCGGCCTCATCGATTTCTACACCAAAGCCAAGGACGTCGGCGTCAAACCCATCATCGGCATCGAGGCCTACATGGCGCCGGGTGACATGCCCGATGCCCGCCTTCAGCGCACCAGCACCGGCGTCAAGGACGGCGGCTACCACCTGCTCCTCCTCGCGGCCGACAACGATGGTTATCGCAATCTCCTGAAGCTCAGCTCCATCGCCTACCGCGAGGGTTTTTATTACAAGCCTCGCATCGATAAGGAAACGCTCAAGGCTCACAGCAAAGGCATCATCGCCACCAGCGCGTGCCTCGGCGGCGAGATTCCCTCCGCCCTGATGAAGGACGATCGCGACCGCGCCAAAGCCCTCGCGCAGTTCTACAGCTCGATCTTCGGCACCGATCGCTTCTTCATCGAACTGCAAAAACACATCCCCGAACAGGATGCGGTGAACCCCGCACTGATGGACCTGGCGGATGGTCTGGGCATCGGCTGCGTCGCGACGAATGATGTGCATTTCCTCCGCGCCGATGACCACGCGCCGCACGGCGTGCTCTGCTGCATCTCCACCGGCAAGCTCATCACCGATTCGAGCCGGTTGATCTACCCGACGCAGCTCTACCTGAAGAGCACGCAGGAGATGTACGACGCCAGTGACATGCGCCGCTGGAGCGAAGCGTGTGACAACACCCGCGTGATCGCCGAGCAGTGCAATGTGGAGCTTGTGTTCGGCAAGAGCTTCGCGCCGGTGGTCAAAATCGAAAGGGTGGAAGGGACGGAGGGACGAAGGGACGAAGGGACGAAGGGAAAGGGAACCCGGAACCCGGAACCCGGAACCCGAAACCCGATCGGTTCGACCGAGTGGTACAAGGATTTCTGCTCGCAGTTCAAGCTGCTCCCGTTCGATGAACTGAATGACAAAGCGATCACGCCGGAGGAATTGAAGTCCCGCTGCGATGCGGCGCTGCGCGACCTCGCCGAGGCCGGGGCGATCTGGCGTTACGGCGAGAAGGGCATCACGCCTGCGCATCGCGATCGCCTCGAACGCGAGCTGAAAATTCTCGCGGACAAAAATATCAGCGCGTATTTTCTCATCGTGTGGGACTTCGTGAATGAAGCCCGCCGTCGCGGCATCCCCGCCAACGCCCGTGGCTCAGGCGTCGGCACGATGGTCGGCTACGTGCTCGGCCTGTCCAACGCCTGCCCCATTCAATACGGCCTGCTTTTTGAGCGATTCACGGACCCGGACCGCAGCGAATATCCTGATATCGATATCGATATGTGCCAGGATGGCCGGCAGGAGATCATCGATTACGTCCGCGACAAATACGGCCACGTCGCCCAGATCATCACCTTCGGAACGCTTAAGGCCCGCGCGGCGATCCGTGATGTCAGCCGCGTGCTGAACATCGGGCTCGATGACGTGGACAAGGTCTGCAAACTCGTCGGCGACGGCTTGCAGACGACGATCACCAGCGCCCTCGAACAGGTGCCGGACCTCAAGACGCTTTACAACGCCAACGGCCCGATCCGCGAGATGATCGATACCGCCAAACGGCTCGAAGGGTTGACGCGCCATGCGGGTGTCCATGCCGCGGGTGTGATCATCGCCACGCAGCCGTTGGACAATATCGTTCCGCTGTATCAACCGTCAGGTACCGATCAGGTGGTGACGCAATGGGATGGCCCGACGTGCGAGAAGATGGGCCTGCTCAAGATGGACTTCCTCGGGCTGCGCACGCTATCGATTGTCGAGCGCGCCAAGGAACTCATTCGCAAGTCGTTCAATGAAGAGACGATTCAGAATGCCGTGAACAACGGGCGCAAAGCCCAGGGATTGCCATCCCTGGGCTTTGATGTACTCGATCTCGACCGCCTCACGTTCGATGATCAGCGCGTGCTTGATCTATTTAGAAGGGGCGAAACCGCGGGCGTGTTTCAGTTTGAATCCGAAGGCATGCGCGGCCTGCTCATGGGCATGAAGCCCGATCGCCTGGAAGACCTCATCGCCGCCAACGCCCTCTACCGCCCCGGTCCGATGGACCTCATCCCGGACTTCAACGATCGCAAGCACAAACGCAAAGCCGTCCCGAAGGTTCACCCGATCGTGGATGAGATCACCGCCGAGACCTATGGCATCATGGTCTATCAGGAGCAGGTGATGCTCATCGTCCACAAGCTGGGCGACATTCCCCTCCGCGCCGCCTACACGCTCATCAAGGCGATCAGCAAAAAGCAGCAGGACAAGATCGACTCGTATCGCGAGAAGTTCATCGAAGGGGCGCAGAAGAAGGGGCTCGCTAAGCCGCAAGCGGCGGAGCTTTTCGAACTCATTTTGAAGTTCGCGGGTTATGGCTTCAATAAGTCGCACTCGACGGGTTACTCGATCGTCGCGTATCAAACGGCGTATCTGAAAACCTACTTCCCGCTTCAATACATGGCTGCGGTGCTCACGTTCGAGTCGGTGAGTATTGATAAGGTCGTCGAGTACATGAACGAATGCCGGAAGGTGATGTTGCCCGATGGGAGAAGAGGCATTGATGTGAAGCCGCCGGATATCAACCTGTCGCAGGTGGGTTTTACGGTGGTGTTTGATAAGGGCGAAGCGAAGGACCCGTCGCGTGGGCACATTCGTTTCGGCTTGAGTGCGGTCAAAGGCGTGGGCGAAAAGGCGATTCTGGGCATCATCGAAGCGCGCGACAAGGCGGGCGGCGGACCGTTCAAGAGCCTTTACGATTTCTGTGAGCGCGTGCCGCCGGGCGTGGTGAACCGTTCGGTGATTGAAGCCCTGATCAAGTGCGGGGCGTTCGACGGGGCGCACGGGCTGGAGAAGCGGGCCGCGATGGTTTCCGTAATTGAGGATGCCCTCAAGCGCGGGGCGCAGGATGCGGCGCTGCGGACGAGTGAGGATTTTCTTTTCGGCGCGGTGGTCGAGAAGGAGACGAAGGCGAACGTGAAAAAGGTGGAGACAATGCTGCCTGAGGTGCCGGCCTGGGCTCCGACGGATTCGCTGGCGTTTGAGAAGAGCGTGCTGGGCTTCTTCGTATCGAGTCATCCTTTGAATGATCACCGTGATGCCTTGGTACGTTTCAGCAACACGAGCGTGGCCGAGGTGCAGAAGCTCTCGGCCGGCGTCGAGGTGATCCTCGGCGGCATGCTCACACGGGTGAAGACAGTCGTGACCAAGAACGGCCGCAGCGCCGGGCAGAAGATGGCAATGATCGCCATCGACGACGGGGCGGCCCACATCGAAGGCGTCGCCTTCAGCGAGACCTACGCGACCTACGCCCCGCTGCTGACAACCGATCGCGTCGTGTTCATCAAGGGCAAAGTCGATCGCAAACGCGAGAGCCCGAACATCATCATCAACTCGGTGATCGACGCGAAGCAGGCTGCAAAGGAACTGGCGCAAGGCGTGCGGATTATTCTGAGAGCACCATCCCGACAGGGTGGTGCTATTGGCGCACCATCACCCACCGCACCCGACGCCCCCACCGCTGCCACCGCCGATGACACCTCGATCTACAACGGCTCACTCCGCAAGCTCAAAGAGCTCCTGCGTCAGGCCGCGGCCAACGGCTCGGGCGGAAGCTGCGAGGTGTTCCTCGAAGTGCATCAGGCCGGGCAGGTGGTGACGCTGCGCGTGCAGGGGTTGCGCGTGAAGGCGGATGGTGATCTGCCGGCTCGCGTGGCGACGGTGCTGGGCACGCCGGACTGCTGTCAGCTTGTGGGCCCGCCGCGATTGCTTCGTTCGCCCGCCGCCAGCCGCGTGATGCACGATGACAGCGCGGTGCAGGCGCGGATTACGCCGGCGGGCAGCGATGAAGATGAATACTGCGCGAGCATCGATCGGTATTGACCGTCTCCCTACTTTCAAGCCCGATGGCGAGTCTTCGAGCCGTCGGGGTATCTCCCAATTTAATGACGGCACCAAGACCCCGACGGCTCGGCGGACCTCGCCATCGGGCTTGGTTTCAGACCCACCTGCCCCCCGTTGGTGTCAGGTTTGCCGTTCAGGATTGAATCGACCTCCCTGCAAATCCTGCGTTAGGCCGATTGGCGCAATGCCCCCGCGCAGTATCATGAACGGCCCGGCTCGGTGGAGCCCTGATCGCAGGGCGGAGTCGGGGTTGTTACGATCCGTTGGATTCGGTCAATCACTCCCAGCCCCCATCCTCGCCCCACAGCGAAGGTTCAACCCCCAGGAGAGTCTGCTCATGTCACGTCTATCGAAAAAAATCACTCGCCGGCGATTCGTCTACGGCTCGGCCCTGGCGACGGGCGGCCTCGTGCTGCTGCCCAACCTGTCGCGAAGCGTCCTGGGCGCGAATGACAAGATCCGTGTGGCCGGCATCGGCTGCGGCGGCAAGGGGCAAAGCGACATCATGAAGTGCATCAACGCGGGCGAAGAGGTCGTCGCCGGCGCGGACATCGACTCCGGCCGCGCCGCCTCGCTGGCCAACGATGTCGCCAAGGCCCGTGACGGCCGCAAGCCGACTGTCTACGACGACTTCCGCGTGATGCTCGACAAGCAGCACAAAGAGATCGACGCGGTCACCGTCTCCACGCCTGACCATTTCCACGCCATCGCCGCCGCCACTGCGATCGCCCTCGGCAAGCACGCCTACGTGCAGAAGCCGCTGACGCACACGGTGTACGAAGCCCGCATCCTGCGCAAGCTCGCCGCCGACAAGGGCGTCTGCACGCAGATGGGCAATCAGGGCACCAGCCGCGACTCGCTGCGCACCGGTGTCGAGATCATTCAAGAGGGCATCATCGGCGACGTGAAGGAAGTCCACGTGTGGTCGAACCGTCCGGTCTGGCCGCAGGGCGCGGAGATGACCAAGAAGTTTGAAGAGGGCAAAGGCGCCAAGGCTCCAGGAGGCTGGAACTATGACGTCTGGATCGGCCCGCAATCGATGCGGCCCTTCAACGGCGCGTACGGCCACTTCATCTGGCGCGGGTTCTGGGATTTCGGGACCGGGGCGCTGGGCGATATGGCCTGTCACACGATGAACCTGCCTTTCTGGGCGCTGAGTCTCGAATATCCGACTTCGGTGCAGGCGACGGTGCCCGCGGTGTACGAAGTGACGCCGCCGGAGTGGTCGCGCATCGTCTACGAGTTCCCCGCCCGCAAGGTCGTGAAGACCGGCAAGGAACTGCCTGCCGTGACGCTGCACTGGTACGATGGCAACACCCGTCAGGGCCACCTGCCCGACAGCGAGAAGCAGTACGCCGACGCGGCTGCGAAGGTCGACGCGAAGCTCGGCGCTGAACTGAAAAAGGCCAAGAGCAACAGCGGCTCGCTGTTCATCGGCACCAAGGGCGCGCTCTACTCGCCTGGCGACTACGGCGATGCGATCGTTCTCCTGCCCGCTGAAAAGTTTCCCGGCGACTACAAGAAGCACGCCCCCAAGCCCTGGCTCCCCCGCCACAAGGGCGGCGGCGACGACCAGAACCAGACCAATGAATGGCTGGCGGCGATCCGCGAAAACAAGCCCGACCTGGCGATGAGTAACTTCGAGTACTCAGCCTACTTCACGGAGATCATCCTCCTGGGCAACCTGGCCATGCGCGTGCCCGGCGATGCGATCAAGTGGGACGGCCCGAAGATGCGCTCGCCCAACAGCAAGGCCGCCAACGGCTTCGTGCATCACGAATACCGCAAGGGCTGGAAGCTGCCGATTGAGTTGAATGTGTGAGAATCGCGACCGTTTCAAATCCCTGCGACCCATCGTGCATCATTCAATAACCCCCGCCTTGTGCCGGGGGTTTTTTCATTCCATTCATCAATGCCTCAAGGTCGTGCCATGTCATGCATCACTCACTTTTCCCCGCTCATGCGAATAATCCTTCCATCCTGCGTCGCCATGTAGAGCGAGCCCTGGGCCGCGATCAGGCCGTCCCATACCGGCAGCGAGTCGAGCTTGATTTCCGCCAGCCGATCGCCGCTTCGCGCATCGACCGCCCAGAGGATGCCGCCCTTCTTGCCCGCCAGCGCATCGTTCTGTTCGTGCATCTGCTTGATCGTTTCCTGGTTGCCCTGCGTGAGCTGGGCCCATGCTTTCGTCTCATCGATCAGGTCCGGAGCGCCGGCGATGAACAGCGTCTGATCCGCCAGCACGATGCCCTGCACCATGATGGGCACATCGGTATTCCAGTCCTTTTTCACGTAGTACCCGCCGGGCTGCGGGTTGCCGGGCCGGCCCGCACCCTTGCGGGTGGGGCTTCCAGCGAACTTCATCGCCTTGCCGAACTGCCCTTCCGCTGACGCGATGCCTTTAGCCTGGCCGTTGTTGCGGTTGCCTGAAGCATCACTCGCGTTGCTCTCATCAAACGAAAGCTTGAGCACGTTGGCCGCCGCGATCTTGCCCTTCTCGGGCCCCTGTGCTCGCGCGGCGATCTCCTTCGCCGTCACCTCGCCGTGATAGATGTTCACTTCATCGATCAACCCCGCGAACGGCAGCGGCGTGGTGTATTCGCCCACCGTGCTGCCCGCGTCGTCGCCGATTTCCATCGTCTGCTTTGGCTCCGCCGCGATCAGAACCGCGTCGATGCGCACCGCCAGCTCGCCGTTCACATACAGCTCCGCCTTGCCGTCCTTCGTCAGCACGCCGACGAGGTGCGTCCACTGGTTGACGATGCGGCCCTTGTCCGACGCGGCCTTATAAAGCTTCGAATCGCTGCGCACCAGCCACTGCGGTTTGCCCTGCTGCAGGATCAGCGCGTAGCCGTTGAGCGGACCGCCGCGGGCGAGGATCACGCCGTTGGGCCCCTCCGCCTTCACCCACGCTTCGACCGCGATGGCCTTGCCCGCAGGGTCGAGGCTCTTGCTGTTAGTGAACGCGATCATGCCGGTGGTGTTGAGCACCTGCCCGCCGGGCTTGGGTGCTTCCGGGGCCTTGCGCGAAGTCGAGAAAAGCTGATGCTCCAGCGGCGTGGTCCACTTGTAGAACTCCGGCTTGCGGCCGAAGCCGAAGACATGCTCCTCATTGAACACCAGCACGCGCCCGGCCGGGGCGTACTTGCCCGCCTGAAAATAGCCGCTGTGGCTGCCCGCGAAGTTCTTGCCGAAGACCCAGTACGCGCGGTGGAACCAGGTGTCATCGAGGAAACCGCTGGGTGAAAAAAGATGCGCTCCTTCGCCCTGCTGGGCGCTGCCCTGCACCTGCGTGTTGCCTGAAACCGGGCCGATCTCCTGTCGCTTGCCATCGAGATCCATCCGCTGCGAGCGCATATACACGTGCTTGCCGTCGCTGGAAAGAATGTCCGGCAAACCCACGGGCATCTGAAGCGTCTGCGAGCGCGACTGGATGTCCTTGCCTGTTTCAGGATCTTTATCGTCCATCACCTGCTCTGCGAGAATCCTGCCCGTCGCCGGGTCGAGTTTGAACAGGCGAAGCCCGCCATCGAGGAAGATGGACCGCCCGCATGCAAAGTAAGCTGCGTCATTCTGCACGAGAATGTTGCCATGCACCGGCCAGACCGATTCAAGCTGCTCGAAGACGATGATGCGCAGGTCCGTCGGCGCGGCGCGGAAGCGCCAGGCCAGCGCACCATCGCTTTCGCGAAGGCAGTACACGAAGCCATCGTTCGAGCCGAAGAGCACGCGGCCTTTGTAGATCGTCGGCGGCGAATCGACGCGAGCGCCTGCGGTGTAGCTCCACACGACTTCGCCCGTCCCCTGGTCCAGCGCATGCACCTGATGGGCATCAGGCTGAGCAACGTAGACGCGGCCGTTGGCGACGACGAGACTTGAAAGCCTGCCGCCCAGTTTCGCTTCCCATTTCTTTTCGACGGAGGCGGGCACGACCTGCTTCGTGAAGCCGGAGCGATCATTCGTCGCGCGGTAAGTCGGCCAATCGTCCTTGCCGGCGGTGAAGTCGGTCATAGGTTCGTCGTACGCCGGGCCTTTCTCAATCCGACTGCCTGCGCGCAACTTGCTCGCCACGGAACGCGAAGCGGACACCGGCGCCAACGCGTTGATGCCGTAGAGCTTCGCCTCGGGGAAACAGGCGCAGTCATTGGGCGGGGCGTAGAGCAGGCCGTTGCACGGGAGGACGCCGTAGAGGCAGCCGCCGCGCACCCAGTGGTTGATCGTCCAGTCTTTGGATTTGAAATCGACGAACTCGATGCCGGTGCGCGAAGGGAGGATGAAGCGGTCGGTGGCCTTGGCGATATGGCAGCGGTGATGGAACCAATACGTCGAGACATCAGGCGGGAAGGTGATTTTCACTTCGCCGGTCTGCGGGTCGCGGCCGGTGAAGGCGCCGGTGTCCTGCGTCTTGGTGGTGGGCGCGGTCCAGACGAGGCCGCCGGTGACAAGCAGGTCTTCAGGGGACATGTACCCGGACTGATCGTGCGGGGCTTTCCAGCGTTCGGTGCCGGTCTTCAGGTCGAAGCTGTGCATCATGCGGTCGCCGCCGGCGAAGAGCACGACATCTTTATAGAGAAGCAGGCGCGGGCTGATGTTGGTGGTGATGACGGTGCGCCGCCCTGCCGGTGTCTTCCAGATTTCGGCGCCGGTCTTCGGATTCACGCTGACCACGTTCTCGCCATCGTGAAAGAGAAGGTGCGTGCCATCGGTGGAAAGGGAAAGCGGCAACACCTTGCGGTCCTTGCTCCAGAGCACCTTGCCGGTCTCCGCTTCGACGACGACGAGCCTGCGCGAGCGTGTCTCCCAGCCTTCGGCGCGACCCATCGTGCGCGGGCCGATCTTCTCATCCGTCGCGTAGTCGGGCATCGGCCAGGGCTCATTCGCCGCGAGAATGTAGAGCATGCCATCCTTTTCGAGGATCTCTTCCGCGCCCTTGGTCTCTTCGTACACGCGAATCGTTTCGCCCGTGGCCGCGTCAAGCTGCGTGACGGGATCATCGATACCCAGCGTGACGTACACGCGATCGCCAGCCGAGACGAGACGACGGGCAAGCTGCGTCGGCCCGCTTTTCAAAGGGAAAAGATGCGTGTGCCAGTTCTTGATGTCTCGTTCCCACAAAGGCACGCCGTTGTAGGCATCGCGCGATTTGAGCATCCACTTGGGCGGGAGCAGAATCGAGACGCGCGAGCCTTCATCCATGATGTAGAACATGCGGCCGTTGCTCGACACCATCGCGCTCATGCTGGCCATGCGGTCGTGATGGCGCGACCAGCGCGGGCCGCCGAGCCACTGGAGATGCCGCGGCAGATCGACAGCCGAATCCTTCGCCACGGCATTGCCGTCAGGCCCGTGAAAGTAGTGCGTCCACTCATCCGTGTTGCCGGGCATCGGCTTGACGGTGCGGTCCCACTTGCCGTTCTTTTGAATGAGCGCAACGCCTTTGGGCACGAGCACCCGCAGGACTTCATCGTTCGTCACGGCGATGGAACCATCGGAGACGAGGAAGTTCACCGTGTTGTCGGCGTAGGGCAGTGTGTCAGCCGCCTGCCCTGTCATGCGATCGACGCTGACGTTGCCGTAGATGCCGAGGGATTGAATCGTCTTGCGGGCTTTGGTGAGATCGTCCGCGCTTTTCGTCAGACCGTGAACGAGGTAGGAATCGTTGAGACGCAAGGCTGCCGTGAGCGTGCCGTCGCCGCAGTTGAGGTGCGCGACCAGGCCGCCGCGGACACCGGACTCGCGGTAGAGCTCGGCGGCGAGTTGCTTCGCGTCTTCCGCGGCGACGGCGGGGTTGGAATTGCAGGCGACGAGCGCGAGCGCGGCGAGAAACAGGGCGCGGCCGAAGTGAGTGCGAATCATGACACCGACCTCCAAAGGATGATGCGTCGACATGCCCCGGTTGCAATCGCTCAGTGTATGTGAAATGGGCAGATTCCCGCAGGGGAGCACCATCCCGACAGGGTGGTGCTGATTGCGCACGGCTTCGCTCCTGAGTGGAAAGATTAGAGTTTAGCAGCAGCTCGCCGAATGCCGAACCG